>JAFDCZ010000336.1 GCA_019312665.1 Deltaproteobacteria bacterium
CGTGCTGTCTCTTTCCGAGTCACTCTCCGAGGAGCTGAAAGACAGCGGTGTGACGGTGACGGCGCTTTGTCCTGGCGTCACGAAGACCGACATGTACGACCGCTCGCTGAGCCAACACGACATGGCCAGCAACCTTCCGGGGTTCCTCCTCTCCGAGGTCGGCGATGTTGCGCGGGCGGGCTACGCCGCCTGCATGGAAGGCCGCGCCGTCGCGGTTCCGGGCGTTCCCAACCGGCTCCTGGCGAGCGCGGTCCAGCTGTATCCCCGCTGGCTCGTGCGCTCGGTCGGTGGGCTCATTGGGCGGCGCTCGACGAAGTAGCGCATCCGGTCACCAGGGCGACGCGCCCTTCGAGATCGAACACCTACTTGCCGTGGAATACGGGTGTGCGCTTCTCGAAGAAGGCGATCATCGCTTCTCGCGTGTCCTTCGACGTGCTCGTCACGCTCTGGGCCATGGCCTCGGTATGCAAGGCCTCTGACAGGCTGCCTGTCATGGCACTGGTGAGCATGCGCTTGGAGAGTTGCAGGGCCAGCGGCGGGCCTTCGGCCAACCGGTTGGCCCAGCCGTCGACGAACGCGTCGAGTTCGGCATCCGGTACCACACGGTTGACGATGCCGATCCGCTCGGCTTCTTCTGCGCTGAGCATTTCGGCCAGCAGCGCCAGCTCCTTCGCTTTGTGCAAGCCGACCAGCCTGGGGAGCAACCACGAGCCGCCGAGATCGAGGGCGAGGCCGCGGCGCGCGAAGATCTCGCAGAAACGCGCACTTTCGCCGGCCACGATCAGGTCGCAACCAAGGGCGAGGTTGAGGCCGGCACCGACCGCGACCCCGTTCACCTTGGCGATCACAGGCTTGGGAATCTCGTGCAGGGCGAGCCCTACCCAGCCGTAGTACTGCATACGATCGAGCTGGTGCCAGTCCGCATCGCCGTCCGGAGTGAGATCGGCGCCCGCGCAGAAGGCGCCCTCGGCGCCGGTCAACACCATCACGCGGTCGTCTTTGCTCTCCGCGACCTCGCGAAAGGTCTCGCCGAGCTCGGCCCACATCGGCATGGAGATGGCATTCTTCTTCTCGGGGCGATTGAGCGTGACGGTGACGATCCCGTTCCCATTGCGTTCGACGATCAGCGTTTCCAAAGGGTTCCTCCTGGGGATCGCAATGATCGCACGAGCGCGCCCAACGCAACAGGGCATCGCGCTCAGTCGTAGCGGGAGCCGTCGTGCCTCAGCCAGCCGTCTGCGTGCTGGCCTGCCGGGTCGTGATGGGTCCAGTGGACGACACCACCCCGTTCGTTCCATTCGTATTCGCCCTTGAACTCGACGAGATCGCCGCGGCGAAGCTCGGGGATGCGAGGGGCCAGATCGATGTTGTGGGCGATCAGGACCGTCTGGCCGGAATCGAGTGCGAGCAGGAAGCGTTGATGGCGTGAGCCCTTGTCGTCGTCGCGGAGCACCTTTTCCACGCGGCCTTCGCCAATCACCAGGACGTCGCTTCGGCCGGCGCGGAACGCCTCGCCGATCACGTCGTAGGCGTCGATACTGCGCCCAGGCGGCTCCGGGGATGAGCCCAGGAACCCGGTTTCCTCCTGGCCCTGATTGCGGAAGTAGATGCCTACGATCAGCAGCAACAGGAAGACCGGGCGCAAGGCGCGGAAGAGCTTCATCGCGCCTCCCACTCATTTGGCAGGCTCACGAGGACGTCGCCCGGCCTGCCGGACTCTCCGAACGCGAGGTCGAGCAGCCGTTCAGCAATGAAGGCAGGCGTGTTGTAACGGCCGTCGCGCTTCATCGCGACGAACCTCGGAAGGTCCGGAAAGTCGGCCTCGTCGGTACTCCGAATCAACGCTTGCATGTCGGTATCGATGACGCCTGGAGCCACCGAGAATGCACGAAGGCCGTGGTCTCGTTCTTCGAGATCGATGCACTCCGTCAGGCGATCGACCGCGGCTTTGGCCGCACAGTAGACCGACCAACCCGAGTAGGGCTTGCGCGCGGCGCCCGAGGAAATGTTGATGAGGGCGCCGCCTCCCTCTCGCCCGCGAACGTGACGCACGAAGACCTGGCAACAGGCGAGGAGACCGAGCAAGTTGATCTCGACATGGGTGCGCGCTTCTTCGAGATCGAGATCGCGAAGCGGCGCGATCGGGGCGAGCACGCCGGCGTTGTTGATCCAGAGATCGATGCGTCCGAAGCGCGAAACCGCATCCTTCGCGAAGCGGGCCACAGCTGAGGCGTCTCGTACATCGAACTCGGCGGCCAGGACGCGCTCGCCATCCTCCAAGACGGGAGCCGAACGCGAACACAACGCCAGCCGCGCGCCCTGGGCGTGCAGGGTCTCGGCCAGGCCCGCCCCGAGGCCACGGCTCGCGCCGGTGATCACGATGGTCTGGTCGGTGGCATCCATGGGTCTACTCTAGCCGAGGGGAGCAGACGGATCGGAGCGGGCACGCCGCGACGCTCCTCGCCGCGCTTTCCTACGGCGTAGAAGCGCGAGCTTCCTCGCGCGCGGCAAGCGCTTGATCTCGACCTCCCGCTTCGAAGCCTCCGACCTCCCCGAGCACGCCTCCCGGTACACCATCTTCACAGGCAGCCGCCCTCGCGTGTACCGCGCACCCTTGCCTTGCTGGTGCGTTTCGAGCCGTCGGGTGAGATCGTTGGTGATTCCGGTATACAACGAACCGTCGCCGCAGCGCAGGATGTAGACCCACCAGTCCACTGCCGCGCAGCATGACACAGCGGGAGGGTTCCAGCATTTC
>JAFDCZ010000057.1 GCA_019312665.1 Deltaproteobacteria bacterium
CGGAACGGTCTTCCGGATCGTGCTTCCGCTGGTCCAATAAGTCCATAATTGCCACACGATTCTTGTTCATTTCGTGACATAATGGTACACCGCGGGGCTGTTCTTCCACATCTGGGCCCCATGGCTGGCACGTACCATGCTTCAGCAAAGCTCATGGCCAAGCGACCCTTCCAGATCCTCGTGGTCGATGACGACCGTGCGATGCGCGAAATGCTGGTCTCGCTCTTCAAGGACCAGGGCTATTGGGTCCAACAGGCGGACACGGCAGACGAAGCCCTCCTGCAAGCTGCAGAGCTCGATTACGACGTCGTGCTGTCGGATATCCGCATGCCGGGGCGGTCGGGGATCGAGCTCGTGGGTGAGCTGCGCAAGCTCCGGCCCGAGACGCCGGTTGTGCTGATGACGGCCTTCGGAACCATCGATTCGGCCATCGAATCCATGCGCGCCGGCGCCTTCGATTACATCACGAAGCCGTTCGAGCCCGACGCGGTGGCCTTCGCAGTGGAGCGCGCGCTCGAGCGACGCATGCTGGAGGAAGAGAACCGCCGACTGCGCCGCGCGGTGGATCGCACGAGTTCGATGGGCGAGCTGATCGGCGGAAGTCCGGCGATGCGCGAGATCTTCGCGTTGATTCGCAAGATCGGACATACGCGCAGCAGTGTGCTCATTACCGGCGAGAGCGGCACGGGCAAGGAAGTGGTCGCGCGCACGATCCACTTCTCCGGTTCGCGCTCGGAGAAGCCCTTCATTCCGATCAACTGCACGGCCATCCCGGAAGGCCTGCTCGAGAGCGAACTCTTTGGCCACGTGCGGGGCGCCTTCACGGGTGCCCATGCCAGCAAACGCGGTTTGTTCGAGCAGGCCGAGGGCGGGACGCTGCTTCTCGACGAGATCGGCGACATGGGTCCGGCTCTGCAGGGCAAGCTTCTGCGCGTCCTGCAGGATCGCGAAGTGAGGCCGGTCGGTGGCAACCAGTCCACGAAGGTCGATGTGCGAATCATCGCTGCGACCCACAAGGATCTCGAAACCGAGATGCGCGCGGGCCGTTTCCGTGAGGATCTCTTCTATCGGCTGAATGTGATTCCGATCTGCATTCCGCCCTTGCGTGAGCGACCCGAAGACATTCCGGCGCTCGTCGAGGGCTTCGTCGAGCGCCACTCGGACGGCTCCCGTCGCAGCTTCACGGATGCGGCGATCGAGCGCCTGAAGGCCGAACCCTGGCGCGGGAATGCCCGGGAACTCGAGAACACGATCGAACGCGCGTTGGCGCTCACGGAGGCCGACCCGATCGACGCGGATGATCTGGCGCTGCCGATGGCCCCGGGAACGACCCCTGATGGACGCGGGGACGGATTCCTGCAACGGGCTGCCCAGCGCGGGGTGCCGTTGGCTGAGGTTCAGGACCGCTATATTGATGCGGTGCTCGCTCACACCAACGAAAACAAGGTGCGGGCGGCACGGATACTTGGCATCGACCGGAAGACGCTCTACAGGCGCGCTGAGCGCCGGCAGCGGGCGGTGGAAGCCGCATCTTCCGAGCAAGGAGACCCTGCATGAAACGGCCGGAAAAGCTTCTCATCGCGACCGATTTCTCCGACTCCGGCCGGGCGGCCGAAGCGGCCGCGATCACGTTGGCTTCGCGGTTCGGAGCCGAGCTCCACTGGCTGCACGCCCTCGAGGTGCCCCTGCCGATCTTCGAGCCTTACGCAGTGGCCGTGCCGGAGGCGACGATTGGTGCCGCCCGAAGCTCCGCCAAGGAGAAGCTGGACCAGGCCGCCAAGCGCGCCCAGGAGGCCGGTGTGGAGGGCACGACGTACCTGGGCGAGGTACCGGCTGCCTACGCGATCGCTGATCGCGCCAAGGAGATCGGGGCCGATCTCGTCGTGGTCGGCACCCACGGCCATACGGGCATCAAGCGCGTCGTGCTCGGGAGTGTGGCGGAGCATGCGGTCAAGCTCTCGCCCTGTTCGGTACTCACGGTGAAGGACGGCGCCCTCTCCGAGCCTGCCAAATGCATTGTGGTCGGGGTGGACTTTTCCGAAGGCGCTTCGGAAGCGCTCGAGACGGCCATTGATCTGGCCCGTGAATTCGGCGCCGTGCTTCACCTGGTTCACGCCCTCGATCTACGCATTCCGTTCGTCACGCCCTACGAGGTCTCGGTGCCGGACAATGTGATCGAGCGTGCTCATAGCGAAGCGGTTTCGAAGCTCGAGGAAATGGCCAAGAAGATCACCGGTGTCGACGTGGTGAAGCACGAAGTGCGCAGCGCGCCGCCGTCCTTCGCGCTGATCGACGCGGCCACGGATCATGAAGCGGATCTCGTCGTCACGGGATCCCGGGGCCTGACAGGCCTGAAACACATGGTGCTTGGCAGCGTCGCCGAACGTACGCTGCGCAGTGCCCCCTGCTCGGTGTTGACGGTCCGACCGAACGCCAGCTGAGCAGCGCGGTGTGGAGGGTCCGGTAGAGGGCCGCTCGAGCGGTGCGGTATGAAGGGGCCGGCAAAGCGTCAGCTAGGCCGCGGCCCGCAACTCCGCCGACGGGTTTCCTTCCCCCTGCTCGTGCTCTACGGCCTGGGCACCACCGTCGGGGCGGGGGTGTATGCGCTCATCGGAGAGGTGGCTGGGCTGGCGGGGCTTTGGGCGCCCGCTGCTTTCGGGCTTGCGTCTCTGCTGGCCTGCGCGACAGCCTTGGCGTTCGCTGAGCTCTCCTCCCGTCACCCCAAGGCGGCTGGAGAGGCGGAGTATGTTCGTCAGGCCTTCTCCTGGCCCGCACTTGCGCGGGCCGTGGGTCTGGCCGTCGTCCTGGCGGGAATCGTGTCCGCCGCTGCAGTGGCCAACGGATTCGCCGGCTACCTGGGTGCGCTCGTTCCCACGCCTCCTCTGCTGGCGATCACGCTGCTCATTGTTGCGCTTGCAGGGATTGCCGTGGCCGGAGTGCGGGAATCGCTGTGGGTGGCCGGTGGCATCACCGTTCTCGAGGTGGGCGGCCTGCTGGCGGTCGTGGCGGCCGTCAACCTGGCCGATGCATCGCCGCCGATCTCTGCCGCGAGCACCTCCGCGGTTCCGATCGCTGGAATCGTCAGTGCTGCCACGCTGGCGTTCTACGCCTTCCTCGGTTTCGAGGACATGGTGAACGTGGCTGAAGAGGTGAAGGACGTCCGGCGCACCTTGCCCCGGGCGATCTTGTGGACCCTGGCCCTCACGGCCGCACTCTACATGGCGGTGGCTTTCGCGGCGGTGGGGAGCGTTTCGCCGGCCGATCTCGCCGCATCCGACGCGCCCCTTGCGTTGGTGTACGAGCGGGCGGTGGGCAGGGAGCCCATCGAACTCGTGACGATCGGTGCGCTGGCCATGATCAACGGCGCCTTGATCCAGATCGTCATGGCCAGCAGGGTGCTGTACGGGCTGGCGGAACGCGGGCTGCTTCCGGCCGCGTTGGGTCGGATTTCGGCCCGGACGGGAACGCCCTGGATCGCGACCTGTGCCGTCGCTGCGGTGGTCTGGCTGCTGGCGGTAGCGTTCCCCCTGGCGGGCCTCGCCCGTGTCACCGCGCTGCTGGCTCTTGGCGTGTTCGGGGTGGTGCACGCATCCCTGTTCGTGCTGCATCGCCGCGAACCCGCGCCGGCCGAGGTCTTCCATTGCCCTCGCTGGGTGCCCCCGGTCGGAGCCTCGTGCAGCCTCGTCCTGATCGTTCTCGAGATCGTTCGAAGGCTCGAATGATCGACCAAATCAGAGGGGCCCGGCCCCAGATTGAAGAATCATCGCCACAGGGGAAGCCCCGCCAACAAGTTGGCACATACGTTGCTAGCCATCAGGCAAGCAGGCAGGAGGAACGACATGCAAGCCGCAGAGCGCCAGGTGGCCTCGGTCATGGCCAAGGATTTCGTGTCCGTAAAGGCCAAGGATCAGCTCGATTTCGTCGATGATGTGATGAATCTGGGACGGATCCGCCATATGCCGGTCCTCGACGGGGAGAGGCTCATCGGAGTCGTTTCCCAGCGCGATCTGTTGGCGTCGTCCCTTTCCCGAGCCCTCGATTTCGAGGCCGGCCAGCGGCGGAACTTCATGCGCTCGGTGGTGGTCGAGGAGGTGATGACGCCCCAACCGATCACCGTCGGTCCGACCGCCAGCTTGCGCGAGGCCGCTCGCCTGATGCTCGCCCACCGGATCGGTTGCCTGCCCGTCGTGGAGGAGAACGGTCACGTGGCCGGCCTGGTGACGGAGACGGACTTGCTTCGCGGCGCCTACGCGGAGGTAGCCCCTTCGAGCATCAAGTGACGCAGCAGATCGCTCTCCGTCAGCAGGCCAATCAGCTTCGGGCCAGCAGGCGTCGGGTGGATGACGCATAAGTGCCCCCAGCGTGCGTCGCCGAGGCGTTGCACCACCTCGGTGAGTTCCGCCTCGATCTCTTCGATCTGGTCGGCAGAAGTCATCACGGCTTCGACGGGCACTGCAAGCGCTGCCTGCAGGCGATCGATGAGAGGGCGATCGGACATGTCGTCTTTCAGCACCCGCGCGATGCGATCGCAACAATCGACGAACGCGATCGAGCCTCGCAGCATGCCAGCCTGGTCCACCACAGGAAGAGCCCGCAGGCGCCCCAGGCGCATCACCTCCACGACCGAGCTGATCTCCAGGCGGGGCGAGGTCGTCACCACATGTCGGCGCAGCAACCGCGCGACCACATCATCGGGGAAACCGGCGGGGATCATGCTCCAGGGGTTTCATGCGGGCGAACCGCCATCACGGGGCAGGGGGCGGTGCGCAGTGTCCGTTCGGTGACACTGCCGAGCAGTACATGGGCCAGGCCCGTGCGGCCGTGGGTTCCCATCACGATCAGATCCGCGCCGATCTCCTTGGCGACCGCGGCGATGTTCTCCGACGGCATGCCAGGGGCGACACGGACGTCGATGCTGACACCGGCTGCTTCGGCTCGATCCCTCCACTCTTCGAGGGCGCCAATGGCCGCGTCGCGTGCTTCATCGACTTCCTCCTCCGTCATGACGGCGGAGTAGGGATAGACCTGTTCATTCAGGACGAAGGCGTGGAGGAGGGTCAGCTTGCCTCCGTAGCGTCTGGCAAGGTCGAGGGCCTCGTCGAAGGCCAGGCCAGCGCCCGCCGAGAAATCGAAAGGGACGAGGATCTGGTCGAGTTGCATGGGCAGTCGGTTCGCAGGATTCATGCCAGGGGCCAACCGCCCCGATTCGCTCGCAGGGGGGAGCAGAACGTGGAGTCGCCCCCCGTTGGGTACCAAACTGCCCCGCGGGTCCCGCGACGCCTCGTCTGCTGTCCCCTCCCGCGGCACGCCGATTGCTCAAGAAGGGGAGAGGAGGAAGCCCCGCCCATGCGTCTTCGAGATCACGATCGGATGCCCACGGTGGCCGCGGTGATGACGTCGTTTCCCTACTTCGTCGGTACCCGCGAGAACCTGGCCCAGGTGCGCAAGCTCATGGAGGAGCACGACGTTCGCCATGTTCCGGTCAAGCGGGACGGTCGGGTGGTCGGGGTCATCAGCCGGCGCGATGTCGATCGCCTGGTGAACCCCGCACTCCCGACCGCCGGCTGGGAGCGCATCCATGCCGAGCAGGTGATGACCTCGGATCCCTACGTCGTCGCCATCGACGCGCCGTTGGCCGACGTCCTCGAGGTGTTGGCGGAGCGACGCATCGGCACCGCTCTCGTGGCCAAAGAGGATCGTCTCGCGGGGATCCTCACGCTCACCGATGTGTGTCGGGTGCTCGCCTCGCTACTGCGAGAGCGTTACGAGGGACCGCAGGTCGCGTGACCCGGGCCCCCTGAGCATCGGCTCAGGGCCGCATGAACTCGAAATCGGTGTCCGGGTCCAGGTTGTCGCTGACGAAGCGCAGCTCGCCCTGCACATCGGCGAGGCTGCGTTTCGCAAGCCAGATCTCAGTGAGTTCCTGGAGCATCGTCCGGCAGACGACATCCGCCTCGCCGAGGCCCCGGGAGGTGGCCTCGGCGATGGCGGCGTCGAGATGCTGTCGCACCTGCTCTCTCAAGCCCGACATCTTCGGGCTAGAACTCCAGGGTGAGGCCGGTCGTCACGCGCTGGCCGAAGATGCCCTTGTGGTGACTGAAGGGGCGCTCGTACGCGAAACTGAATGTCACGTGGTCGGTGATCGGGATATGCGCTCCGACGGCCCAGGTCCAGAGGCTCAGCCCATTGACGCCGCGGGAGCCCAAGTTCATCAGGTCGGCGCCTTCGAAGGCCCCTGTGCCGAGGGCGGATTGTGCCACGTCGAGCGTAAGCTCACTGCCAGGCACGATGCCTCGCTTGAGCTTGACCGGGATCTCGCCGTTGCCCGAGCTGACCCAGGTAAGGCCGCTCAGCTGCACGAAGGGCGCAAAGTGCTCGGTCACGTTGTAGTCGGCGTAGAGGTGGTAGAAGATCGACGTGCTCTGGTCGTTCCCGTCGAAGGGAATCTGGGCGCCGACATCCGCCATGATGTGGAGCGGCCCGCTTCCCCAGGCGCCGGTGATCGAAGGCAGGACCATTCCGTCGCCCCAGCCTTGGAACGTGTCCGAGCTGCCGGTATCGACCTCGACGCGCAGCACGCCAGTGACGATGTATCCCGCCTCCTGATCCTGGACGAGTGCGTACTTGAACCCGCCAGCGATGTTGAGGAAGCCCTCCGTATCATCGAGCAACGGGTTGTCGGGGTTCTTCCACATGTACCCGTCTTTGGTGGCGATGAACGCCAGCCGGTCCGTCAGGGCGATCCGCGCCTGGACGGAGACATCGTGGGCGTCACCACCCTGCAAGGCCGACCGTCCGGGGAACTCGTGCCATGCGTAGTAGGGGTAGATCCCGGTCGTGATGAAAGGATCCTCGAAGAGAGGGAAGGAGACGATCGGGTGATGGAAGCCGTCCCAGCGGCCAGAGCGGTCGCAGTTGAAGTCAGGGAGCCAGCTGTCACACGACCCCCCGTCTTGTGCGGAAGCGCTGGTCGCCCCCAGGGCCAGAAACAAAGCCAATCCGCTTCCGAGCCTCACCAAACGATTGAAACGCATAACCCCTCCCAGGTTGTCCAGTCCGCCCCACGGAAAAGCAAAGGGCGTGCCGAATCAGGGCGCTCTTGGACGCTCTGTGGAGGCGCTAGAGGGGCAATAATGGTCAGCCGGTCGCTATCTGGGGCAAAAGAGGGCAAGTCCCCCGTTCATCCTGAACTGCGTCCCGATCGACGCGGCACGTGTCTTGCTCCCCTCTCTCGCAACCTGGGAGACGGATCTTCATGCATGCGGACTATGAGCATTTGAGCCCTCGGGAGCAGGGATTCCTCAATCTCGATCGCCCGGATTCGCCGCTGCATGTGATGCGTGTCCAACTCTTTCCCGCGGCAGGGCTCTCCGACGATTCTGGCGGTACCGCCGTGGATCGGATTCGCGAGCGGGTGGCGGCGCGTATTGGCGATCTGCATCGCTATCGGCGTGTGCTGGCGGAGCTGCCCCTCGAGAGCCGGGCGATCTGGGTGGACGCGGAGGACATCGATCTCGACTTCCATGTGCGTCTCGTGCGCCTTCCCCGGCCCGGCGACGGGCGTCAGCTCAAGCGGTTGATCGGCCGCATTGCGGCCACACCGCTCGATCCAGCTCGTCCGCTGTGGGAGCTGTGGGTGATCGAGGGGTTGGAGAACGCGCGCGTCGCGCTCGTCACCAAGGTGCACGCCTGTCTCGATGAGCCGGAGCATTACAGGGGCCTGCCCCATGCGTTGCTCACGGACGAGCCCTCGGACAAAGTCGGGCCGCCTGCCCACTGGCGTCCCCATCCGCCGCCGAGCCGCATCGAGCTGGCCGTCGATGAGCTTCAGGAGCTGGCCCAGTTGCCGGCAGACTGGTGGACTCGGCTCCGGCAATGGGTTGCACCGGAGGAGGGCGCCCTGGGTCTCAGCGAGCGGGTGCGTGCAGTGGGCCAGGCCGTTGCCAGCGGCCTTCAGATCGGATCCGAAAGTCCCTTCGACGGCGAGGTCGGTTCGCTGCGCCGCACGGATTGGACCCGCATGGACGCCGAGGCGGTCGATGTCGTGGCACGCCGCTTTGGCGCGACGGTCGAAGAGATTGCGCTCACCGTTTCGACGGGGGCCTTGGCGCGATTCCTGGAAGGCACACGTGGGATCTCGTTAGGCGGCTTGGACCTCCGGGCCCTGGTGCCCCTGGATCCATCGGCCGATGCCGCGCGCCAGGGTGAGCTGGCGTGGATCTTGGAGCTGCCTCTGGCAGAAGCGGATCCGGCCCGACGTCTGGAGGAGATCCGTCTGCGCTCCCGCAGCGAGAAAGCCCACGAGCAGGCCAGGGGTGCCGGTCTGCTGGCCGAGTTCGGGGCGCAGGTTCCGGGTGCGATCTTCTCCCTGGCTACCCGCGTCCTGCGGAGGCGCCATCCCTTCAGCCTGGTGATCGCCACGGAGCACGCCACCTCCGAGCCCAGGTATCTGCTCGATGCGCTTCTCGAACAGACGATTCCCGTCGAGCCCGTGACCCACGGTCTGGCTCTCAGTATCGCGCTCGTTTACGGCCCACACGGCCTGAGCTGGGGATTCAACGCCGATTGGGAAGCGTTCCCGGATCTGCATGATCTCGTCCTGGCGACAGAGCAGGCCTGCGCTGAACTCGTCCTGGCGGCGGGCGGGGGCCATTCGAAATGACGCAGAACGCAGACCGACCCGTGGAGCTCCGCCCTAGTGAGGTGCGTCGCCTGGTGCTCGAAGATCATGCACGCCTGCGTCTGCGGCTTCGTGAGCTGAAAGCCGCTGCGGAATGGGCGGGCACGGGAGACCCCAGTCGCGGCGCCGAGCTTCTACGCGAGGCCGAGCAGTTCGCCGATCTCTTCTTTCGCCACCTGGAAATGGAGGAAGCCCAGCTCCTTCCGTTGCTGCGAACCGTCGATGCCTGGGGAGAAGAGCGCGCGCGTCAGGTTCTCGACGAGCACCGCGAACAACGCCGTCTCCTGCTCGGTTTCGTCCAGGACCTCCACGACCCCCAAAACGGTCTCGCCCGCCTCGCCCGCGAGACCCTCGCGCTGATCTCCGACATCGAAGCCGACATGCTCCATGAAGAAGAGTCCGTCCTCTCCGAAGATCTCCTCCGCGACGACGTCATCAGCCTCGATCCCATGGGCGGCTGAACGTCCCCCGTTCGCGTTAGCGGGTGCGGGCCCGTTCGCGCTAGCGGGTGCGGGCCCGTTCGCGTTAGCGGGTGCGGGCCCAGAGCAGGGCGGCGGTGAGAAGCAGCAACTCGGGCAGGAGCAGGCCGAGGCTTTGATACATGGTGAGTGTGTTTTGTAGCGCGAGGGGGAATTGCATCTTGCCGGAGATGCCTTCCTTGGGGCGGATCGTCAGCCGTGGCGTTTGTTCGGCGGCCCAGTGGATGGCGTTCACGACGAGGTCGAGATTGTAGAGAGCGCGCAGGTAGTGGTTGGAAGCGATGTCGGCATCGCCGAAGGCGACGATCCGGGTTTCGCGGGCCTCTCGCATGTAGCTTCCGGTGACGACGAGAGGCCAGTAGTCGCGGTTGGCATCAGGCGGCTCCGCGGGGGCCTTGGAGTGGCGAAGGGCTTCCACGTCGGGCGTGATCCAGGAGCGCGGGCTCGCGAAGGCGATGCCTCGGATCCGATCCCCGATCTGGGGCTTGCGAAGGTTGAAGCTGCCCACGCCCTTGAAGAACGTCATCCGGTTGCCGCCAAGGCCCCGGCCCACTGGATGAGAAGGGCTGTAGCGATAGACGAGCGGGGCCAGGCCCTTCGCCACGCCTTCGAGTTCGCTCGACGCAGGGTCGACCACGAGGCCCGGGATCGATTCGAGCCCCCACTCCTCGAGCACGGATTCCAGGCCCCCCTCGACGCCGGGTTCGAGCATCGCCACCAGCCGGCCGCCTTTCTCGAGGTAGCGGCGCAGCGCGGCCAGCGTGGGCTCGGGCAATCTCCGCTCCGGGCGAACCCACAGCACGACGTCCGCATCGGCGGGGATCTCCCGGGCGGCAGCGCTCACGAACTCCTTGACCACATAGCCTTCGGTCTGCAGCGCTGCGGTCAACCCCGAATAACCCGTTTCGCCAACGTCGCTGAAATCGCCTTCGCCGGCTCCGCGCGCCACGTAGACTGTGCCGCTCTGGAGTTGGCGCAAGCGGAAGAGCGCCTCGAAGAGCGCGCCCTGGGTCGGACGCTCGACCGTCTCGTAGCGCTCCTGTCCGTTCTGTCGCACGACCAGCACCACGGTATTCGATGAGCCGATGGCGTAGCGGTCCTCGTCCTCGGGGTGGTCATCGATGTTTCGTTCGTCGAACTCGAGGCAGCTCACATTGCCGAGGGTGCGCAGCAAGACGCGGGTGGAGCGGATGCGCGGATCCTGGGAATCGAAGTAGAGCCCCGCCGTCAGCTGGTAGTCCTCGCAGAGATCGTCGAGCGCAACCTGCAGGGCCTCGGCCACTTCGTATTTGTTCTCGAAGCTCCAATCCAGCTGGACGCCACTCCAGTTCGCGGCCCGCTCGAGGGCGAACGCTGCGATGAGCGCCAGGATCACCCGGCCGATGGCGATGAGCGTCGGCTTCCGAAAGGCGGGTGCGCCCGCAGTCCTCGCGCGAGAGATGGCGTGGATGAGCGCGCCCGCGAGCAACAGGGCGCCACCGATCAGGTTGACCTGGC
Source organism: Deltaproteobacteria bacterium (assembly GCA_019312665.1). GTDB lineage: Bacteria > Myxococcota_A > UBA9160 > UBA9160 > UBA6930. The sequence continues at coordinate 10,657 of JAFDCZ010000057.1, forward strand.
TGAACCAGGTGCTCTCGCGACTGCCAGAGATGGCCGCCGCGCCGAACGCCAGCATCACCAGGCCGCAAAGAATGAAGCCGCGGCTCATCCTGCGATTCGCTTCCAGTCGAGCGCAGAGCGAGCCAGGGCATAGGCCACGATGGATACGCCGACGAAATACGCGAGGTTGGCCAGGTTGACGATGCCTTCGGCGAAGGTCGAATAGCGTGGGTGCATCGAGATCCCGTCGAGGAAGCGAGCGACCGACTCCGCTTCCCGAAGGAAGGGCGTGATCCAGCTCCAATCCCAGAGCACGTAGCCGATCGCCCAGGAAGCCACGACGGCAATCAGCTGGCTCGACGTCCATGCGGAGCAGACCAGACCGATCGAGGCCAACGCGAGCGCCAGCAGGGTCAATCCGGTGAACACCGCCAGCAGGTGCTGCAACCCGACTCCGCCCTGCAGGATGGCCATGGCCGGATACACGAAGCTGGCCAGCATCGCGATCACGACGAAGAAGTACGTCACGGCGAATTTTCCGAGCACGATCTCGTTCGGCGAGAGCCGGGTCGTGACCAGCAATTCGTCGGTGCCGCGCGAGCGCTCTTCGGCGAATACGCGCATGGTGATCATCGGAATCACGGCGATCAGCGTGAGCCCCAGGTTCTCCATCACCGGGAAGAAGACCGTGTCTCGCAGATTTACATGATCCGGGATCGTGTCCGTCTCGAAGCCGCCCATGGTCGAGGATTGGAAGAGGAAGAGGATCTGGTTGTAGGCGCGGAGGTGATCGAAGAAGATCAGCCCGGCGACGAGCACGACCAGGGTGAGGACGAGATAGGCCAGCGGTGAGCCGAAGAGCACCGCCAGTTCCTTCTTCATGAGGGCGCCGATTCTCGTGAAAGAGCCGATCCGCGTCATGCTGCGGCCTCGCCTCGGAACAGGGCCAGCGGATCGTTCCCTCCGAGCACTTCTTGGGTAGGCCCTTCGGTGACGAGACGTCCCTTGTGAAGGATGGCTGCACGTTCGGTCAGTTCCCGCGCTTCGCTCAGGTCATGGGTGCAGAGGATGAGCGTGTGGTTGCCGCGGAGAGCCCGCAGTACGTCGCGCACTTCTTTCTGCTGGAGGGGGTCGAGCCCGCTGGTTGGCTCGTCGACGATCAGCAGCGGAGGGTCGTGCAGGAACGCTTGCGCCAGGGAAACGCGTTGTTGAAAGCCCTTCGACAGCTGGCCGATCCAACGCCCGGCCACCTCTTCGAGATGGAAGCGCTCGATCACGCGTTCGACGGCTGCCTCCAACCCTGAACCCACGAGATCCCGCGCCCCTCCGGCGAAACGAAGAAAGGAACGCACGCGCAGATCCGGGTAGATCCGGGACGTCTCCGCGACATACCCGAGGCGTTGTCGGACCTCGGCGGGCTCGGTGGCCGGCGAGTGTCCATCGACCGTCAGCTCGCCAGAAGAAGGCAACAAGACACCCGTGACGAGGCGGATGAAGGTCGTCTTGCCTGCACCGTTCGCACCGAGCAGCCCGAAGGCCTGGCCCTTTTCGATTTGCAGATCCAACCCTTCGAGGGCCACGTGGCTGCCGAAGTGGCGGGAGAGCCCGCGTGCTTCCACGCGCACGCCCGTCTCCGGGGCGCGGCTCGCTTCGGCTTGTCCTTCGCTGGTCAACTTCTGGGCCCCGTCCGTTCGCTCTTGCTCTCGCTGGTCAACTTCTGGGCCCCGTCCGCCCTCTGTTACGTCGGCGGTGGCTCTTTCGTTTCGCGCCCGGCATGCCTTGGAGAGACACCGGGAGAGTCGCGCGCGATGCAATCACAATTGCTCCAGGGCGGCGAAGAAATCTGGCCAGGTCTTGGCCACGCAGCCTGGATCGCGGATCTCGACCCCGGGGACGCGCAGCCCGGCCAGGGCAAAGGACATGGCCATGCGGTGATCGTCGTAGGTCTCGATGGTGGCAGCGTGAAGAGGGGCAGGATCCACTCGAAGCCAATCCGGGCCGGTTTCGGCATTGGCGCCGAGCCGGCGCAGCTCGGTACGCAATGCGGCGAGCCGATCCGTCTCTTTCAAAGGCAGATGCCCGAGCCCGGTCACGGTCGTGGGGCCTTCCGCGAACAGGGCCACCACGGCCAGAGCGAGGATTGCATCCGGAAACGCGTTGCCATCCACCTCGGTGCCTCGCAGGGGGCGTTCGGGGGACCGGCGGACCACGATCGCATCGGGCCGGCGCTCGACCGTGCACCCCATCGCCTCGAGGACGTCCAGCAAGCGCAGATCGGTCTGGCTGGAGTGGTCCGGAATCCCGTCCACCGTGATCTCGCCGCCAGCGATGGCCGCCGCGCAGAACGGGTACACCGCGGACTGGGCGTCCGGCTCGATGGGGTAGCTGCGCGCGCGGTAGCCCTTCGCCGCGACCGTCAGGGTGTCGTCGCCGCGCCACTCCACTTCCGCGCCAAAGGCCCGCATCACTTCGAGGGTGAGTTCCACGAATGGGCGCGAGACGAGCTCGCCTTCGGCGAGCTTCAGCTCGACGTCGCTCTTCGCGCAGGGCGCCGCAAGCAGCAGGCCCGAGACGAACTGGCTGGAGCGGCGGGCATCGATGGTCGCCTGGCCGCCAGGCAGGCCGCCTCCGGCGATGCGTAGAGGCGGGCAGCCCTCGTTCCCCAGGATCTCCACCGCTGCGCCGAGCGCCGAAAGAGCCTGGACGAGTTCACGGATGGGCCGCGAGCGCATGCGCGGGACGCCGTCGAGAATCGACGGGCCTTCGGCCAGGGTCGCCACGGCCGTCAGGAAGCGCGCCGTCGTGCCCGAGGCGCCGACGTCGAGCTGGCCCGACGCCACGAGCCTGCCGCTCTGGCCCGCGACGGCCCAGGCCTCCGGGCCTCGGACCACGTCGATGCCCAGGGCTCCCAGGCCTCGGGCCATGGCCAGGGTGTCGTCGCTCTCGCTGGCTCCCTCGAGCCGGCTGAGACCATCGGCAAGCGCAGCCGCGATCAGGGCGCGGTTGGTGATGCTCCTGGAGCCAGGCGGGCGCAGCTGGCCCTGGAGGGGGCCGCGGGGGTGGATCGGCAGGGGGTCGGTGAGCCGGGGCGCGGCCATGGCCGACGGACGGTAGGCAAGCCCCCGCTCGTTGACACCCCTCGGCCCGTTGGCCACCCTTGCTTGCTGGGGCGCATGGCGGCCTCGCGCCGCCCGGCCAGCGGGTTTTCTGCCAAGGGCAGAGGAGCTGTCCGGCTCGTGAGCGCCCCCCTGGGACCCTTGTGGGCCGACGTGCCCGAACCCCCATTCCGAGAAGTCGAGGAGAGGCCGTGCCCCGCGTTCTGGTGACCGATGCGCTTGCGCCCCAAGGTCTGGAGGTCTTGGAGCGTGCTCCGGGCCTCGAGGTCGTCAACGTCCCCGGGATGTCTCCCGGCGATCTGCTCGAAGCCATTGCCGAGGCCGACGGCCTGGTGATCCGCAGCGGCACGAAGGTGACCGCCGATGTGATCGAGGCTGCCGGAAAGTTGAAGGTGATCGGCCGCGCTGGAATCGGCGTGGACAACGTGGACGTCGCGGCCGCAACCCAGCGCGGCATCGTCGTGGTGAACACGCCCGAGGGCAACAACATCACCACGGCCGAGCACGCCATCGCGCTGCTCGTATCGCTGGCCCGGCACATCCCCCAGGCCACCGCTTCGATGAAAGCCGGCCTCTGGGAGAAGAAAAAGTTCCAGGGCACGGAGCTCTTCAATCGTGTGCTCGGGGTGATTGGCCTCGGCAACATCGGACGCATCGTGGCCGATCGGGCCCGCGGGCTCGGCATGCGGGTGATCGCGGCCGATCCCCACATCAGCGCGGACGTTGCTGCGAAGATGGATGTGGAACTCGTCACGGTCGACGAGTTGCTCTCGCGTGCCGACGCCGTGACGGTCCACGTTCCGCGCACCAAGGAGACGACCGGGCTGCTGGGCGACGAAGCCTTCTCGAAGGCGAAGCCGGGGCTGCTGGTGATCAACGCGGCGCGCGGCGGCATCGTCGATGAGGATGCGTTGCTGGTAGCGCTGAATGATGGGCGGGTCGGTGCGGCTGCACTCGACGTGTTCGTGGAAGAGCCGCCGCCGGCCGATCATCCCCTGCTCGCCCACCCGAATGTGATCTGCACGCCTCACCTCGGTGCCTCCACCGACCAGGCCCAGCTGAATGTCTCGGTGGCCGTGGCCGAGCAGGTGCGCGACATCCTGCTCGACGGCACCGTGCGCAATGCGGTGAACGTGCCGTCGATCTCGCCGGAGCTCCTCGAGCAGGTGAGGCCCTATCTCATCCTGGGCGAGAAGCTCGGCCGCTTCCAGGGCCAGCTCTGCCCCGGAGCCATCGAGGAGATCGAGATCGAGTTCGCCGGTGAGGTGGCCGATCTGCGGGTCGCGCCGATCACGATCGCGGTGCTGAAGGGCATGCTCGAATCCGTGAGCGACCGGGTGAACATGGTGAATGCGCCGGTCGTTGCCCAGGAGCGTGGCATCAAAGTCATCGAGACGAAATCGAGCCGACCGATGGACTTTGCCAGCGCCATCACCACCCGCGTGCGCGGCTGTACCGATCGTTTGATCGCCGGTGCGCTCTTCCACGGCGGCCAGCCTCGGATCGTGCGCATCGACGATTTCATGCTCGAGGCGATTCCCGAGGGTTCGACCATCCTGCTGCAGAATCACGACCAACCGGGCGTGGTGGGTGCGGTTGGCGCTTGTCTGGGTGACGCCGGGCTGAACATCTCACGCATGCAGCTCGCTCTGGTCCCGGAGCGATCGGAGGCCGCCATGCTCGTCAACGTCGACCCTGCACCCAGCGATGAAGTCATGGAGCAGCTGCGAAACCTTCCCCACATGATCACCGCACAGCTCGTGGAGCTGGGAGCATGACCGCGCTCGTCGCCGTTGGCGCCCAGTGGGGTGATGAAGGGAAGGGCAAGCTCGTCGATAGCCTGGCGCTCTCCGCTGAGCTCGTCGTGCGCTTCCAGGGCGGGAACAACGCGGGTCACACGCTGATCGTGGACGGCGTGAAGACCGTTCTCCATCTGGTGCCTTCCGGAATCCTGCAACCGAACACGCGCAACCTGATCGGCCCCGGCGTCGTGGTCGATCCCCGCGTTTTGGTTCACGAGCTGGAGGAGGTTCGCGCCTCCGGGGCGCTCAAGGATCCCTCCCGGGTCCGGGTTTCGGGCCGCGCCCACGTGATCGTCGATTGGCATGTCTCGCTCGACAAGGCGCGAGACGAAGCCCGTGCCGAGGCGGCGATTGGCACGACCGGCCGCGGAATCGGCCCCTGCTATGAAGACAAGGTCGCCCGACGCGGCATCCGCATGGCGGATCTGCTGGCGCCCGAGACCCTTCGGGCGGCTCTCGAGCGCTCGGCCAAGGAGAAGAACTTCGAGCTGACCCAGGTGCACGGCTGGCCGCCGATCGATGTCGATGCGGTCTTCGAGGAGCTGGTCGCGCTCGGCAAGCAGCTGGAACCCTATGTGGATCACACGGGCCACATTCTCGATCGCGCGCTTCGGGACGGCAAGAACGTGCTGTTCGAGGGCGCCCAGGGGACATTCCTCGATATCGACCACGGCACCTATCCGTTCGTCACTTCCTCGAACTGCGTCGCGGGCGCGGTTTGCGCGGGCGCAGGCGTGGGCCCGACCAACATCGACCGCGTGCTCGGCATTACCAAGGCTTACACGACGCGGGTGGGTGGCGGTCCGTTCCCTACGGAGGACGAGGGACCCGGAGGGAAATGGCTCGGCGAGAAAGGCCAGGAGTTCGGCGCGACGACCGGCCGACGCCGGCGTTGCGGATGGCTCGACATGGTTGCGCTTCGCGAAGCGGCCATCGTGAATGGCTTCACCTCGTTGGCCGTGAACAAGCTCGACATCCTGTCGGGTCTCGACGAGATCCCGGTCGCACGGGCCTGGAAGATCGACGGAAAGCTCACCGAAGATTTCCCGATGACGCTCGAAGAGCTGGCGCGTGCCGAGCCGGTGTACGAGATCATGCCGGGCTGGACCGAGGACCTGACGGGCATGCGCCAGTACGAGGAGCTGCCGGACAACGCGCGCCGCTACCTCGAGCAGATCCAGGCCTGGGTCGACGTCCCGGTGGACGTCGTCTCGATCGGGCCGGGTCGTGACCAGACGATCTATCGCAAGGATCTGTTCGCGAAGTAGCGGGCCGGTGTGCAAGATCGTCAGGCCCGGCGGCGGTGCTCACCACCGACCGCCACGCGGGTGGCGAGCGTCCAAGGCTCGAAACCTGGTCCAGGCTTCGAGCGCCCCGGTTGCACGACCGGGTCGGTCCATCCTGAGCGGGGTCCAGTCATGGACTCCTGCCCTGTCCTTCCGGCGCATCTCGCTTCCGGAAGGGAGGTGGATCGCAACGACGCTCACCATCCAACGTTCAGTCGGCCCCGCCTCGGTCTTGCCCGGCTCTCCACAGCGCCAGACGCGACCGCGACGGGGTTGGGGGTGGCATGGGGAGCACTCTATTCGAACAAAAAGCGAAAATCAACACGAAAATGCAAACCCAGGCGAAAATCCAAAGTATCGACAGCCCGGCGGCCTGTTGGTAATTCCAGATCTGTTCTGAGTGTGGGCCGTTAGCTCAATTGGCAGAGCAGGGGGCTTTTAACCCCTTGGTTCTGGGTTCGAGTCCCAGGCGGCCTACCACTTCCCCTTTCAGCACTCTTGGCGTCCCAAGGTCGATCTCTGCGGTCGGCTAACCTCGTTTTCTTCCCGGATGGAGGACTCCATGGGCACCATCTCCCGCGGCCTTCTCGTAGCAGCCTTGGCCCTGACCCTTGCCGCGCCCGCTGCAGCCGACGACACCCACTGCAAGAACGGTCGCTCCAAGGACGCCGGCATGTGGTTCTCGATCCTCCACCCCGGCCTGGGCGAGTACTACCTGAAGGGCTGGGGGCCTATTTTTCGAAAAGGCCCCCAGCGCAAGTTCTGGTACGGCTTCGTTCCGATCTTCGGCTGGCCCGGCTACCTCCAGGTGAAGAGTGCGCGCGATGCCTGGAAGTGCCGAACGAACGATCGGTTGTTCGACTGAGGCGTCTGGCGCCAACCCCTGCCCAGCATCGAGGCGGAGAATTGGCGGGATGACGTCCGGAATCCGCGAGGCCTGGACGGCGACCTGGTCTATGGATGATCGGCGTTCGCCTCCTGCAGCGGGCGCCACCTAGCCATGATGAAAGTGCCAAGCATGTCTCGCATCGAGTTCTACTACGACTTCCGGAGCCCCTATTCCTATTTCGCGACCTGCCGAATGCACCTTCTCGCGGAGAAGGGCGCGGAGATTTCCTGGCGCCCTTCCAACGTCGATGTGTTGCTCAACCTTCAGCAGGGGCGCGAGCCCGCCGCGGAGGTTCTCGATCCGCTCTGTGCTCCGAAGCGCGCGCACTTCATGGCCGACATCTTCCGGATGATCGAGTACTGGAAGATTCCGTTCGCGATGCCATCGCCCGTCGTGCCGACCTGCCACCAGGCGATGGCGGTTGCGGCGTTGCTCGAGCAGGCAGGCAGCGAGGGCGAGAAATTCCGGGATGCATTGTTTCGGGCGGTCTGGCAGGAGCAGAAGGATGCCAGTGATCCCGCAGTGATCCGCGCTTGCATGGAGGCCGGCGGAGTCGAAGCGGAGCTACTGGGCCGTGCAGAGAAGGAAGGCATGGAATTGCTGACGCGCAATACGGTTGCCGCGTTCGATCGCGGCGTCTTCGGTGTTCCGACCTTCGTGATCGGCGAGGAGCTCTACTTCGGGGCCGATCGCATGGAACTGCTCGCCGCGCGTCTCTAGTTGGACGACTCGCTCGTGTCGTCAGACAGGGCCTGCGCGGGTCGGCCTCGGTAACGCCAGACCCAACGGGTGCGGTTCGGCGTGAAGCCCGGAAACTCCGCGACCTGTTCGAAGAGCGTTTCGTCTCGCAGAACGTCGAGTCCGCCGGGCACCTTGCGTTCCGCCAGCCTCAGACGTCCGAGGTTGACGAAGAGAGGCTTGCCCGTGGTGTCCGCCTCGGTCATGAGCGCCTGGAGTTCATCGAGACTGCGGACCCAGCGGTGGAGCGGGTCGTAGTGGTAGGGGGGAGAGCTCCAGGAGACGGTCAGGATCTCGAGGTTCGCAGGGGCGTTGGGGTCGAGGTTGGAGCGGGTTGCTTCCACGGACTCGCGAATCGGGAACCAGGATCGCTCGCGAAGCGTGTCACGCGCGGGCCCGCCCAGCCCAACGACGGCTGCGAGGGCGACGGCCGAACAGAAGACGCTGATGGCCAGGCCCCGCCGGCCGTTGCCTCGTTGTTCCGCAGCCCAGGTGGCGCCCAGGCCGACCAGCGCAATCAGGCTCGGCAGGAAGATCACGAAGTACCAGGTGTAGGCCCGCGCGTTCGTGATCCACAGTTGCAGGAGGGCCAGGGGAGCCGGCAGGAGCAGGGCGAAGGCGAGCAAGCGGGCGTTGCCCCCAGCGAGGAAAAGCCGCACGGCTCCGGCGGCCAGCAACGCGAGCAGGAACGCGAGAGCACCCCAGACGAGGACGGGATGAAGGTCGGCCACCGCGCCGAGCTCCGGATAGACGGGCCATCCGCCGTTTCTCCAAGCGCTTCCCGCTGCAAGATGTGCCGCCGTGTCTTTCAGGAAACTCTGGGTGAGCCACACCTTGGCGGTGGTCGCATGTTCGATGTACATCGCCAGCTGCGGCAAATTCGGGCCCATCACGGTCAACCAGAAGAGCCCGCTGCCGGAGCTCGTGAGGAGCCAGCGAGAGAGCTGTTCCCCGCCGTCTTGTTCGCCTCGGCGGGCCAGGAGGGTCGCGGCGATCCCCAGGTTCATGACTGCGACGAGGTAGACGCAGATGGGGTAGGTCCAGATCAACGCGGCCTGGGCAGCGCCGAGCCCGATCCAGCGCCGCCAGGTGCCCCGCTGGAGCGCGCCGAGGCCGCAGGCGAACATGACGCTTCCCAGCAACATGGCCATGGAGTAGCCGCGTGCCTCGGCCAGATAGCGGAGGGCCCATGGATGCAACGCCAGCAGCCACGCCGCCAGCACGGCGGCCATTCCGAAACCCGCCCGCCACAGCAACCAGGCGAGAGCGCCGACCGAGAGAACACCGGCCGCGAAGGCCGGGGCCCGGACCGCGCCCTCGGGGATCATTCGATCTTCGGGCTTTCCTCCCGACCAGGCGATTCTCGAGGTGAGCCGCGAGAGGATGCTGAACCCCACGTGATTGTTTGCCGTGAAGTAGGCGAAGAACGTGTTCGACCATTTCACGCGGTCGAATTCGTAGCTGCCGTCGCGCTCATCGATCTTCCAGCGCCCTACGATGTGGTTTCCCGCCGTGTAGGCTTCGTCGTCCCAGAAGCTCATCGAGAGCCGGGAGAAGCCGAGCCCACCTGCGACGAGCATGGCGAGCAAGACGAGTGCGACGCCAATTCGCGAGGGAGCGCGCGACGTGACGGGTTCGCGCGTGCTCGGCTCGGATCGGCCCAGCCAGCGCGGCACGCTGGCCAGCAACGCCAGGAGGAAGACGGCACCGGCGACGGCGAACGGCCAGCCGTAGCTCGCCCACCAATCCAAGGGCTTGGGTTTTCGCCCTTCGGCTTCTCGAATGCCAATGCCTGCCTCGAACGGGTTCTCCGTGCTGAGAAGGACCACGAGCACGAGAGCCAACACCACGCCAAGCCCGATCCGGACTCGACTTTCACGGCCGATCTGGCCCCAACGGGCTCGAAGCACGCTCATCCCCCTCAACGAACATCGCCCTAGAGCGAGCACAGGATACTGGGGCTGGTCGGCTCCTCAACCGCGGAATGCGGTTGCCGGGGTTCTCTCGGATGTCGTTTCGCCTACCCTGTGCCGCAGCTGGGGCGACCCGTGGAGGGGTGCGCCCGCTACAGCGAGGAGCAGCTGGGTCTTGGGGGAGAGCGGACGACGGGCGACCCATGTCCTGGCTTGGATCCGCGGCGACCACGTCGTCGATGCCAGGGAGCGGCGCGTGCGATTCGTGCTCCTGTTCCTGCTCGTTGCGGTTCTCGTCCATCTGCTGACGGGCGACAACCCGTGGCACGACGGCATCGCCAAGCGCGTGCGCAACGGGGATCCGGTCCGTCCCATCGACTATTCCACTACCTACGGCTGGTGGATGGCGGTGGTGAACGCGGCTGTTCTGGGTTGTCTGTTCGCGACCCGCAGGCGTTGGCTCGGGGCCGCCTCCTCTGAGATGCCTCCGGGCCGAGCGCGGACGAATCCTCGCTGGTTCGCGCCGGTCGTAGCGGGCGCCGTGTTGGCCACGGGCCTGCTTGCGGCACCGCGGCTCGATGACAGCTTGTGGGGGGACGAAGAGTGGACCGTCTATCGCGCGATCGACGGTCGCTACGTGAAATCAGCTGACGGCGAGATCGACTTCGAAGTGGTCAAGTGGCGGGACACGTTCTTCGACTACCGAAAGCCAAGCAACCACGTTGGCTACAGCGTGATGTCCCGGCTCTCGCTCGGGGCGTGGCGCCTGATCGAGCGCCCTTCGACGCGCATGGTGAGCGAAGTGGCGATTCGCCTTCCGGCGTTCCTGGCGGGCCTCGCGGCCGTCGTTGCTATTGCAATGCTGATGCGCGAGCTCGGCGCTCCTCGTGCCGGAGTGGTGGCGGCATGGGCTCTGGCGATCCATCCGTGGCACCTGCGTTATGCGAGCGAGGCGCGCGGCTACTCCCTGGTGGTGTTGGGCGTTCCCCTGAGCCTCTGGTTGCTCCTCCGGGCGGTCGAGCGTGGCACCTGGTCTCGCTGGGCAGCCTACGGCGCCACCCAGTTCGTGATGCTCTGGGCCCTGCCTCTGGCCGCCGTGCCCGTGCTGGTGATGAACGTCGCTGCCATCGGCCTGTTGTGGCGCTCGGCCGCCGGCGGAGCCGAGGCGTGCATCCAATGGACACGCTGGGTCGTCGCGTGTGGTGTGGGTGCGCTCGTCTGGCTCCAGCTCATGCTCGGCAACATGGTGCTCTTCTCCAACTTCGTGGAGCGCGAAATGATGGAGATGGGCGAACGCTGGTTCGTCAGTCTCGCGGCCCATCTGGTTGCGGGGGTGAGCTGGGCGCCCGACCGCCCCGACTACCACGAGCTGATCGAGGTGGCCGTGCAGTGGCCCCTCATCTTCTGGACATTCGTTGCCGCATCGGCTGGCATGTTGCTGCTCGGGGCGGTTCGCCTCCTGGCGGGCGGGATGCGAAATGCAGTCATGGCACTGATGTTGTTGCTACCCGGGCCGCTGATGATCCTGCTCGCGATGCGGGGTGGCGACTTTCTGAACTCGTGGTACCTGCTCTTTGCGCTGCCCCTCCTGATTTCGCTGATCGCGTTGGGCCTGGATCGTGTCGCCGCGCCGCTTCCTGAAGGCCGGACCCGGGATGTGGGTACTGCCGTGGTGATGCTCGCCTGGCTGGGGCTGCTGGCTTTCGTCAGTCAACCAGCGCGCCAGGCGCTGCTCGCCACGTCGCTCGAGCCGGTTCGCGAGTCCGTCCTGCTGACCCGTCCGACGCTCGATCCCTTCGATCCGGCGAATGACGCGGTGCTCACAGCGTCATTCGAACGGCTGCCGGACTACTACGATCCTCGTGTCGAAGTCGTCAAACACCCCCGCGAGCTCCGGGCACTCATGCGGCGTGCGGATGCCGAGGGAAAAGATTTGTTCGTGAACTACGGCCGCCCGAAACTGGCGCGTAAGCGCCACCGCGAACTCGTCAAGATGGTTGGGCGGCAGGAGTGGTTCGAGCCGGTAGCGACCCTGCCTGGATTCGAGCCGCGGGGCGTCCGCATCGTCCTGCATTACCGGCCTGGGTCCGATCAATGACGGAGCGCCAGGGCGCGTTTGCGCGTTGGATGGCGGCGGCCTCGCGGATGCGTTCGGAAGATCCGGCTCTGTTCTGGGCCCGTGTCGTTCTTGGCGTGGCTTTCGTCGTGCTGCTGGTGATTCTCGTGACGGGCGACCCTCGCGAAGGAATCCCCGAGCGCCTGGCCGAAGGCAAGGCGCTTCGACCCAAGGACTACTGGCGTACCTGGGGGTGGGTCTTCTCGTTGGTCAACCTCGGCGGTGTGGCCGTGTTGTTGGCGACCGCCCGGCGCTGGTTGGGG
>JAFDCZ010000337.1 GCA_019312665.1 Deltaproteobacteria bacterium
ACCATTCTTCGCCTACCACGGACGCAAGGATCCGGTCGTTGGCATGCGCCGGGGCCAGCGAACCGCAGAGGCGATCGAACGCCTGGCGGGCCGCGTCTCTTTCGAAGAATTCGATGGAGGCCACACCGTCCCGCCCTCCGTTCGCGAGGATGTCGAACGGCAGATCCGGAATCTACGCGGCAGCTGAGCTCTGGCGTTGCGGACCGGCAAGTGACCACTGCTTCGGATCGCCGAAGCCTGCCTTGGACCTAACGATTCCAGCGCTGCCCCGCCGGACGATCCGCCCACAGGCTAATCCTCTCGTTGATCGGATAGACCACCGGGAAGAGTCCTTCACCTTCCAGCTCGCCAACGCGAAGCTTCTCCAGCGCGGAGCGAAGATCGACCAGGTCCCGGAAGGCAAGCCGGGGTGCACCGGGCGGCCCTGTCCGATGAGCCGTGAGAAGCCGCGCATGCTCCGGGAGCCGGGCCAGGAGACGGTCGGCCGTCGCCAGGTAGTCGCCGACGGATGAATTCGGAAGGAAGGCGAAGAGTGGACCCGGGTAGATGTAGTCGCCGGTAAAGAGCTGGCTGCGGGTCTCGTCGAAGAGGGCCCAGGAGTCGGTGGTATGGCCCGGTGTGGCCAATACGTGAAGGCGCCGCCCGCCGAGATCGATTTCGTCACCGGCTGCCCACCAGTCGGTCACCACGAGCGGCTGGATCGAACGATTCTCGGCGAAGCCCAGATGCTCTTCTTCCGTGGGCGTGAGCACGCCATCCGGTGCGCGAGCCCTCAAGTAGGGGAGATCGATCATCGCGACCCGATCGAAGCGATGCTGACTTCCAACGTGATCGAAGTGGAGATGGGAGGGCGCCGCAATCACGGGCAGCTCGGTCAACTCGTCGACGACGGGACGGATGTCCCGAACTCCCGGGCCGGAGTCGAAGAGCACGGCCCGCTCGTCTCCAAGGATCAGGTAGCTGTAGTTCTGCTGGTGGTAGCGGGGCTCGCCGATCGCGATCGTCGATGAGTCGATCCACTCGAGTGTGTAGTAGTCGTCGAACCAACGGACAGCTTTTCCCTCATCGCTCTTGGGGGCGAGAGGCGGCGCCTCCGCCCCTTCGAACCAGACGAGCGTTCGCAGGGCGAGCATCCTGGGCATGCCGCAACCCATGGCGCCAGAGACGAAGAGAAGAAACGCGATCGCCAGGAGCCGCATCCGTGTCGATTCCAGTCGAACTCGCTTCATGGCCTTCGAAACTCCTTCGTTCTTCGAGTGGCCCCACCGGAAGGGTGCTGACCGGCCAGCGCTCCCGTTACCTTCAGGCCTCGCCAAACATTCCCCGCTTCTGCAGATGGCGGATGACGCCTGCGCCATGAGCGCGGTGCATGGCGCGGCAGCGCGCCTCGGCTTCATTCGCATCCCGCGCTCGAATCGCTGCTGCGATTCCAGAGAAGCCTTTGCGAACGATCTCGCTAGCGCCTGGAATCACGGCGAAGAAGTTTCCGGGCACCATCGCCGAGAGCGAGTGAAGGATCGCGCGAAGCCGCGGCGAGCCACCGACCTCATGGATGATCGCGTGAAAGCGCCCGACCTCCTCGAAGAGTGTTTCCGGATCGTTGGCGTCGGCGATCGTGCCGGCCAGGCGCTCCAGCTCGGAAACAGCAGCCTCATCGGCCCGCTCTGCAGTGCGACGCGTCGCGTGGCCATAGACCAGGCCGTAGAGTTCGTAGTGGTCTTCGATCGCCGCGGGATCGAAGGCATTCACGAACGCGCCACGATGGGGTTCGATGGTCACGACACCGTCGCGTTCCAATGCGACGAGTGCTTCGCGCACGGGAATGCGACTCACGCCGAGTGAATCCGCGATCTCCTGTTGAGGAACTTTGTCGCCCTGGCGCAGGTGGCCATCGAAGACCAGGCGACGAACATGCTCCACGACGGCCTCACCGGCATTGGGCCTTGCGAGCGGCTTCAGCACCATCGGCAGAGCGACCTTCTCGTTCGTCACCCCTCAGCCCTCCGTCTCACCCGGCTGGGGCAAGGCATGGGTGAGCAGCAATTGGTCCTCGACCGGGCGGCCGCCGATCAGATGCTCCTGGATGATGCGCTCGAGCACCTCCGGTGTGCAGCTGTGATACCAGGAGCCCTCGGGGTAGACGACGGCGACGGGCCCCTTCATGCAGACCTGCAGGCAATTGGCCTTGGTGCGAAAGACCCCGCCTTCGCGAAGGAGCCCGAGTTCCGACAGCCGGGCCTTCAGAAACTCCCAGGAAACGAGGCTCTCTTCGCGACCGCAGCACTTCGGCTTCGTCTGGTCGCAGCACAGCAGGATGTGACGCTGAACGCGGTCGACACCCAATTCCTCCAGCTTCTCCCGGGCCTTCCGGAGCATGAGATCTTCGCGGGCGGGCATGGTCGTATATTGTATACAATCTGCCTCGACGGCTTCCTTCCCGAGGACCTTCCGACCCTTCGTCTCGAATTTTCGGTGTAAACTCAAGATGTTGCAGGGTTTCCGGTTCTCGATTGCAACCGAAACGAGAACCGCATGACCGGAATCCGAGCCTACGGCGCGTACATCCCCATGACCCGCCTGCCCTTCGCCCTGATCCAGGGGCGGCCCGCCAAGGAGGGAGGCCCCGAGAAGGCCGTCGCCTACTACGACGAGGATGCGGTCACCATGGCCGTGGCTGCGGCGATCGATTGTCTGCAAGGCTTCGAGCGCGATCAGATCGACGCG
>JAFDCZ010000338.1 GCA_019312665.1 Deltaproteobacteria bacterium
ACCGTAGAAGGCGTCGATCATCTGGTTCGAATCGACGTCTGCGCTCGGGAAGAGCGTCTCGAAGTGCGCCTGCGTGAAGGCACCGAACACGTCGGCCTGGTTCTCCTGCACACCAAGCAGGTGCGCGAAGGCAGCCAGGGCCTCACCTTCACCGCGTGCCACGTCATGGGCAAGCTGGTCGATGTTGGCAGCAGCGAACTTGCGCAGCTGTGCATCGGCCGTCACTTCGCCGGTCGAGTCGCATCCAGCAGTATTGAATGTGAGCGACACGGAGTTTCCCGTGGACCCGTTGGTCCACGAGGCCAAGGTATGAGCAATGAGACCCGAGCGTCCTTCCATCAAGGTGGTGCCAATGCCACAGCCGACATCGTTGTCAGCCAGAGCCACTCCGCTTGCGAGCGGAACTGCGATCAGAACGAGCAAAGCCAATCTTCGCATGTCTTCCTCCGACCCCCTTATTGGGGCTACTCGGGAGCGAACCAGTCTGCGGGGCCCAAGTCAACGATGAAATGCCAGCGCTGGACGGGAAACCCAAGCGACTCAAGCCTGGGTCGGTCTAACATAGAAGGCGGACCAAACCCGGGGGGGGCGGGTCAGTCCTCCGAACCCCCAACTTGGGACGCTAGAGAAATCGAGAGGCGTCATGACAACAATCCGGCTTCAGCGGCAGACTCATCGATGGCAAAGGGAGCTCAACTCGCTCAGCATCGTCTTCCGAGTTCCCCACGAAGCCCAGTGCCAGGAGGCATCCGGTAGTGCAGCTGCTGTCCACCCCCTTTGTCGACTCTGTCTTCCACCCGAACGATCTCAGCGAGGCGAGTGACCGGGCTTTTGCCCATGCGCTGGTGGTGGCGCTCGTGCGCCAGACCCGCCTCACGATCTTCCACGCGGGCCGCAACGCGGAGCTGGAGTGGGAGAAGCTACCGCCCGTGCGACGGACCCTTGAGCGCTGGGGGCTTCTCGGAGAGGGCAGCGAGCGTTCGGCGGTGCTCGACGAGCTCTCGGTCGGTGTCACGAAGGCCATGGCGGGAGGCAACCCTGTGCAGGCCTGCTTCGCCGAGATCCGCAAGCTCAAACCCGATCTCGTCGTGCTGGCGACGGAAGGGCGCGATGGTCTGGCGCGTTGGCTGCGCCCGTCGGTCGCCGAGCGCCTTGCGCGGCGCTCGAAGACCATGACGCTCTTCGTGCCGGCGAAGGGCCGCGGCTTCGTGGACCCGGCGAATGGCCACCTGGCCCTGAAGCGCATCCTCGTGCCGGTGGACGATCCGCCCGATCCGAAGACCGCGATCCTGCGTGCGACCCGCGCCGCCGAGGCGATCGGCGACAAGCCCGTGGCCATCACGCTGCTCCGGGTGGGCGCCGAGCCCGTCGTCCCGGCCCTGCCCGAGAGTGACGCCTGGACTCTCCAAGCCGAGCGCGTCGATGGCGACGTGGTGGACGCGATCCTCGCCGCCGCCCAGGATGCGGACCTGATCGTCATGCCTACGGCGGGTCGCGACGGCGTGCTCGACGCCTTCCGCGGCAGCCATACGGAACGCGTGGTTCGCGCCGCTCCCTGTCCGGTGCTGGCGGTTCCCTCTGCTTGAGCGGTCGCCTTCGGCCATCTGTTCTCGTTCGTCGGCGAAGGCGATCGAGAGAGCACTGAGATCGCAGTCAAGGGCTCGGAACCGAGCAACGGGCATGGCGATCAGCTGCGAGCCCCAGCGCCTCCGCAGCGAGCCGACCACTCGCGATTGTTGCCATCAGGCCACCAGGCTCTGGTTGAAATGGGCTGTGGGTCGTCAGTCTGTGTCGCCTCGTTAGGCGTCACTTTCAAGTGCAGAACGCATCGGTTCTGTGTTCATGTGGCGGCGCTCTTTCCAGGATGAGGTGCTCATTCGAAGCTCCGAGGCGGCCTTATTCCACCAACTCGGGGTCGCCCGGCCGCCAGGTCTTGTCGAACCACGGCTCGAGGGGGCCGTAGATCCGCCAGAGCATGTTCCAGCCCTTGCCGGGAATGGTCTGGACCCAGTTGTTCTCCTGGCCCTCCGGCGCCGTGGGGCCGAAGTAGATATCCCAGGAACCGTCGGCGTTCTGGATCATGCCGGGCTTGTTGTTGTCGATCCCCGGGAACCGTCCGTCGGTCTGCAACATCGAACGCGTCTGGTTGTCGTACAGCGTGAACGACCAGAAATCCTTGGCCGGCGGATCAGGCGGCACGCGCAACTTGTAGGTCTTGCCGCCGTCGAGGAAGTTCCCGCCAGCATCCGTGTAGGCGATGGCGTACTTCGAGCCCTTGCCGATGATCTTGAAGGTCATGGCCGGCGTGATGCCTGTGGCATAGAAGTGGAACCCGGCGCGCGCATCCAGCTGGAGAGCGTCATCAACGAGGAACTCGTGACTTCCCTTCGTGGCTTCGAAGGGATTCGTCCACACCGTGCTCTCACCCGGATACAGGTAGAAGTCTTCATTGCGCGGCTTGGAGATGATGGTGCGAACCGCTACCGCGCCGACATCCGCGGCTTCGGTGAGGATCTTCTTCATGCGCGCGTCAGGCGCGAACTCCTGTCCCTTCTTGATTCCGATGGCCGCGAGGGTGCCGAGGATCTCGGGGTTCTGCCCGGCGCTGGGCTCGAGCTGAACGACCTCGTTGATCTCGTTGAAGATCTCGAAGTCCATGCGGTGAATGGTATTGAAAGACTTCCCCGACACGTTGACGAAGTTCATCTTCGGCGGGTTGC
>JAFDCZ010000339.1 GCA_019312665.1 Deltaproteobacteria bacterium
AGAGCCGTTACCCTAATCGCACTCGCGATCTTCAAATTATCCAGAATGGAGACTATCATTAAGTATAGTGCTACTATACTTACAATACGTGGGTTAACAAGATGCTCTTGGGGGTTCTAAGTGGCGTTGCACCCTTCGCCACGGCGAGAGGGAATGTCCCATCGGAGGTTGATCTTCTAGAAGAATAGAGCGGCCGCAAAGCGGATGCGCTAGCCAGAAGGCCCGTGTGACGCAGAGCTGGATCGAGAGAGCGGTGCTGGGCCAGGGCATGGGCTCGCGAGGGGGCGGAGCAGCAGCCCTGAATTCGGCCGGAATTCGTTTGAGAGGAATAGTTCAATGAAGCCGAATCAGGATGGAGAAGGAGGCCGCGAGCCGAAGGCGCGCATGCCTGAAGCGGTGATCAGCGACGAAATGATCGCGGATATGCAGCAGAAGGTCGGCCTCGAGTTGCGCATCGATCATTCGGTCTTCAACGAAGAAGCTACTCGAATCGCCATCTTGAAATTTGTTGGTGGGGTCGGAGATCCCAACCCTCTTTGGCAGGACGTCGAATACGCAGAGGCTTCGGTCTATGGGGGCCTGGTTGCGCCCCCTTCCTTCGTAATGGGTTGCTTCTCGGGATTGCAATTTGGCTGGCCAGGTCTAGGAGCATTTCATTCCGAGAGTACGATTCGCTATCGCCGCCCGATTCGCCTTGGCGATGTGATTCGACCGACCTGCACCTATCAAGGGTTCGATGGGCCGAAGCCGAGCCGCTTTGCGGACCGCATGGTGGTCGATCGCTTCTACAACGAATATCACAACCAGCATGGCGAGGCGGTAGCCGACATTCACTGGAATGTGATCAACTACGAGAGGGCGCGTGCACGCAAGAAGAGCGAGGAAGGTGACCGTGCGCAGCGAGGTACGAAAGGCGAGGGCAAGGCCGCTTCGACTCCCACCTTGCCTCATCCATGGTTGCCGGAGGAACTCGAGGAGATCGAGGCCGCGATCGTCGCCGAGTCGCCGCGCGGAAGCCAACCTCGCTACTACGAGGATGTCGAAGTCGGCGATTCGCTCGACGAGATCATCAAGGGGCCAATCGGAATGACGGACGAAGTGGCTTTCGTTGCCGGTGGCGGCGCACCGATTCCCCGCCTGTCCGCGCATCGTTTTGCGCTTCTCGAGTATGGCAAACATCCCGCCTGGGCATTTCGCGATCCCGAGACCAGCGCCCTCGAGCCGATCTATTCGGTTCACTACAACCGCCATGCCGCGATCGCGATGGGGGTGCCGATGCAATACGATGTCGGCTTCCAACGACAGTGCTGGCATACACAATTGCTCACGGATTGGATGGGTAACTCCGGCTGGATCAAGAGATCGAGCGCGCAATACCGCGGCTTCGTCTATCACGGCGACGTGATCCGGCTGGCGGGCGAAGTCATTCGTCGCTTCGTCGACAATGAGGGGGAGCCTTGCATCGAGGTTTCGACCCGGGCTCAGAATCAGCGAGGAGACGATGTCATGCCCGGAGATGCAATCATCGCGCTGCCATCTCGAACTCGTGAGGCGACGCCGGTTTCTATTCGGCTCTGAGATCGGGTATCGCCTTTGACCGCGGCGGTCGGCATGTTGTCTCCTCGTGAGGTGATTCCTGGGCGGGTTGATTCCGGCGCAGGGACCTCAGCCGACGAGGGTACGTTGCAGAGGCCTGAACATCGGACACTTGGACCCCGACCCAGGGCCACGTCCGGACCGGAGGAACCCGATGGAGTTCGTGCTGTTTCTGCCCCAGATGCGGCTGTCGTTCGACGACCTGGTCGCGCGGGCCCGCGCCGCCGAGGCGGCCGGGTTCACGGGCATCACCGGGATGGATCACCTGGCTCCACCGATGGCCGAGGACAAGCCCATGTACGAGGCCATGATCGCCAACACCTGGCTGGCGGCCAACACCGAGACACTCAAGATCGGCTCGCTCGTCCTGTGCGACTCCTTCCGCCACCCCGCGGTGCTGGCGCGACAGGCCGTCTCGATCGACCACGCCTCCGGTGGACGCTTCGAGCTCGGCATCGGCTGGGGCTCGCTCCCCTCGGAGTTGACGACCTTCGGCGTCGGATCGGCCGAACCGGCTGATCGGGTGGCTCGACTACGCGAGACCCTGGAGGTGCTGCAGGCGCTGTGGAGCGGTGAAGTCGTCGAGTACCAGGGCGCCTTCCACGAGCTCCAGGGCGTGCAACAGGTTCCGGGCCCGCTCGACCGGATCCCGATCGTGATCGGGGGCGTCGGACGGAAGACGCTGGCCTTGGTCCGAGACTTCGCCGACTGGTGGAACCTCGAGGTCCGCTTCATCGACCGGGTGGACGAACTGCGTTCGCAGGTCGGATCCGCTCGGATCTCCATCCAGAAGTCGGTGGCCTTCGTCGGCGCCGGCCAGGACCGCGACGAGATCGAGCAGCTCGCCCGGCGGAGGTTCCGAGGCACCCGTCCCCTCGTCGGCTCCAGCGCAGAGTTGGTCGACTACTTCGGCGGGCTGGCCGACAGCGGCGTCGAGCGCGTGTACACCTGGTTCACCGACTTCGCCCGACCAGAGACCCTCGAGGAGTTCGGCGAGACCGTCATCGGCGAGCTCGACTGACGCCATCGGAGCCCGGCCCAAGACCAACGGGAGGTGGCAAAGACAAGGCGGAGATTGTGTCATGCCCGGATCGGGCCAAATCGCCCCTCAGATCGAGC
>JAFDCZ010000340.1 GCA_019312665.1 Deltaproteobacteria bacterium
CAGGTGCGAGGACCAAGCCTCTGGGTCGGGACGACGACCCTCTCCCGAAACCCGTTCTGACTCAATTGAAGCAGATCCGGGCGAGTGGGGTAGATACAAGGGTCGGGGGTTCGAATCCCTCCCGGCGTGCCAGTCCTTCATTTCCTTCCGAGCAATTGGCGTCGCCGTCGAGATCGATTGAGTCACGCCGATCACCGATTGTGACCAGATCGTGCCCATCTGTGACCGTGACTGCCTGACCTTCCCCGGTTCTTGGTACCAGCCCCTATTTGACTCCAACCACCGATTTCGGCTGCACGGCGTCCGGAGCTGGAGGTCGATATCCGAGCGAGCTGTGTGGCCGGATCGTGTAGTACTCGTCGACGAAGCCCTGCACCTGCGCGACGTCTCGCACGTCGGCTGCGATCACACGCGCCTGGCCCCGGCCTCTTCGATCTTCTTCTTCGAGGCTTCGATGCCCTGCGTGGTGCGTCCGATCAGGAAGACGTGGGAGACGGTAGCGCCGAGCCGAGGCCAGGCTCGTTGGATCGACCTGCTATCCTGTCGCGCGCTCGTTCTCGAACACCCGAATCCATTGGAGGTCTTGCATGTCCGGAGCGGCCCTCGTCCTCGCGATTCTCGTCGCGCTGGCCATCGTGGTAGCCGAATCTGGTGGAAACGGTGAAGGGCTACATGAGTCACGAGCGCGAGACCCTGGAGGCGGTCATCCAGGCCCGCAATCAAGCGGTGGGGGGGCTCGAGCAAGCGGCGGCGGCGCCGGGCGACCCCGCGGCGATGCAGGCGCTCGGTGGAGCCGAAGGAGCACTCACGGGCGCGATGGGACGACTGCTCGCACTCTCGGAGTCGTACCCCGACTTGAAGGCCAGCGAGAACATGAAACAGCTCACCGAAGAACTCACGTCCACCGAAAACAAGGTATCTTTTTCGCGCCAGGCCTTCAACGACGCCGTCACCGCCTACAACATCGCCAAGCAGAGCTTTCCGGCGGTGATCTTCGCCGGCATGTTCGGCCACACCCAGGACGCGGCCTTCCTCGAGTTCGACAGCGAGGCAATTGCCGAAGCGCCGAAGGTGTCCTTCTAGCCGTCATCCCGAACGCCCAATAGGAAAGGCCCCACGGAAGGGATCGGCAACCGCTTCATGTCCACCCAATTCTTCGAGCACCAGGAGAAGGCGCGCCGCAACACGAGTCGCCTCGTCTTCCTATTCGGCCTGGCGACCGTTGCCATTGCGGCGAGCCTCTATGGGATCGCGGCGGTGGCGACCGGCTTTCGCGGCACCGACCCCGCCACCCAGAAGATGGTGTTCCAAATCGTATGGCTCGACCCTGTGCTGATGTTGCAGGTGGGTGTCCTCACCCTGGTGGTGGTGGGCGGCGCCAGCCTGTACCGCACGCATCAGCTCGCCGGGGGTGGGCGCGTGGTGGCCGAGGCATTGGGCGGCCGCCTCTTGCATGCGGATTCGTCGGCGCCCCTCGAGAGAAAGATCCTGAACGTCGTCGAAGAGATGGCGATCGCGTCGGGCACCCCGAGCCCGCCCGTCTATCTGCTGGAGCACGAGGTGGGGATCAACGCCTTCGCGGCGGGGTACAGTCCGAGCGACGCGGTGGTCGGCATCACTCGCGGTTGCGCGGAGCAGCTCTCGCGCGATGAACTGCAGGGGGTCGTGGCCCACGAGTTCAGTCACATCCTGAACGGCGACATGCGCCTCAACATCCGACTGATGGGTGTGCTCTACGGCATCCTCGTGATCGGCATGATCGGCTACTTCCTGCTGCGCTCCTCGTTTTGGGCCGGAGCGGCCTCCAGAAGGAACAGCAAAGACAACTCGGCGATGGCGATGGCCGCGGTCGGCTTCGGGCTGGTGATCGTGGGCTTCCTCGGCACGTTCTTCGGCAACCTCATCAAGGCCTCGGTGAGTCGCCAGCGAGAGTTTCTAGCCGACGCTTCGGCCGTCCAGTTCACCCGCAACCCCGACGGCATCGCGGGCGCGCTCAAGAAGATCGGCGGCTTCGAAGCAGGTTCACACATCGAGAGTCCCGCCGCGCCGGAGTCGAGCCACCTCTTCTTTGGCCAGGCGCTCAGCTCGGGGTTGAACTCCCTGTTCGCCACCCACCCGCCGCTGGCGGAGCGCATCAAGGTTCTCGACCCCAGCTGGGAGGGAGCGTCCGGGCAAGGGGCAGTCGGGCCGGGCGCAGCAGCCGGCGTCGTCGGCGCGCCGTCTCATCGCGCGGCGGCTGGCTTCGCGGGCGGCGGCGCCGATGCTCCCGCTGCGAGCGCGGTCGAACAGATGGGAAGCGTCACGGTTGCGCACCTCGCCTACGCGGCGCAGCTGCTCGGCGAGATCCCTCCCGCGGTGAAGGAGGCGGCCCACGATTCCTTTGGCGCGCGTGCAGTGGTGTATGCGCTGCTGATGGATGCAGATTCCGAAGCGCGGAAGCTTCAGCTCGCGGTTCTCGACGAAAAGGGCGAGGGCGGGGTCCCTGAACTGACGCGCAAGCTGATGCCCGAGGTGGAGCGGCTCGGCCGCGGCCATCGCCTGCCTCTCATCGACCTGGCGCTGCCGGCGCTGCGCGAGCTTTCGGCTTCGCAGTACGAGCGCTTCCAGGGCGTCGTGCACGACCTGGTGCTGGCCGACCAGCGCATTGACCTGTTCGAGTGGACGCTGCAGCGGATCTTGCTCACGCACCTGACGCCGACTTTCGAAGGCGTGCAGCGACCGCGGAAGCGCTTGCGCGGAAAGAAACAAGTGAGGCGGGTGTTGAAAGTGATCCTCTCCACACTGGTGCGGGCTGGAACGCTGTCCGAGAGCGCGATGCAACAGGTGGTCGCCGGAGCTGGCCGCGATCTCGGAGAGGATGAGCTGCAGCTGCTGCCGCCGGACGAAGTCGGCTTGGCACAACTCGACGAGGCGCTGTCGCTGGCCGCCTCCCTCGTTCCGGGCGCTAAGGAACGTGTGCTGCGCGCATGCGCGCAGGTCATCGCCGCAGACCGCAAGGTGGCGGAATCCGAGGCGGAGCTCTTCCGAGCCATCGCGGACAGCCTCGGTTGCCCGGTGCCCCCGTTGCTACCGGGCCAGCCACTGGCCTGAGGGTTCCGGGTCAGGTCACCAGAACCGCCACCAGGGACCCACCAGGGACGCGCGTCGCCCTCGGCCGCCAGACAAGCCGGATGCAGCCGCCGCTCGGCAAAGTCGCCGTAGCGATCGCGCGCCTTCGCGCACGCGTTGGGTTCGACGGGACAGCTGTAGTCCACCCCGTCAGCAAGGCTGCGTTCGCGAATTCGGGCTTCGACGTGATGCTCGACCTCCGAGGTGCGGTAGCTCGAGCAGCTGACCGCTTCGTCCCAGGCGGGATTCACGTAGTCCGAAATCTGCGGTTCGCGACGCAGGTGCCAGCGCCGCACGCCGAGCCGTGTCCAACCTCGACTGCACGTGACGTAGGAACGGCGCAAGAAGCGCCACTTGCCCCGCCGCGGGCGCCCGCAGGGGCTTGACACAACGCCCATACGGGGTCGTGATGCCGAAACGCCGCTTAAACGCCCTATGCCCGATCGAGAGGCAGTGGATCGCCAGACCGATGCCAGGACAGGAACCGGTCCTCGCCGTCCTTCGGCACCTGCTCCACGGGCTTGAGCTGGTCGGCAAGCCGTTTGGCCTTGCGGCGCGCGTCCTCACCCTCGCCGACGGTGCGGAAGCTCTGCTTCCTTCAATCCATCCGAAGCACGCCCCAGGCGTTACGTCCCCACGGTTGCTTCTTTCTGTATTCCTTGTA
>JAFDCZ010000341.1 GCA_019312665.1 Deltaproteobacteria bacterium
TGCCACGGAGTGGCGGTCTGGGCGCAGACGCGGAACGGGTGCTACGCGCATCGCGTCAGAGAATGTTCTCTCTGCGGAGGAGCTTCAGCATCTTCTGAACGTTGCGGCCCTGCACGAGCCTGTCCACTTCCCGTTCATATTGTTTTTGGCTGATACGGGTTGCAGAATCGGAGAGGGAGTCGCTGCAACGCTCCGAGATCTACACCTTGACCAACGAGTTGTACGAATCCGCCGCAGCCTGTCGAGCGGGGTCAATCTCGGCCCCACCAAGACGGGACGCGAGCGGGTCGTAGAACTGTCCTCCCGCGTCGTGGAAGTTCTTGCTCCGAGAGCGGCGGCCGACCCCACCAGCGGCGAGTTGCTCTTCTCGAACTCCCGAGGCGGGTACATTCACGCCAGCCCCTTTCGCGCACGCATCTGGAAGCCACTGGTAGAGAAAGCCTTTGGACCCGATCGCAAGTTCACGCCGCATGGTCTCCGGCACACCTGGGCCAGCCTGCACATGGCCCGGGGCACGCCGCTCAAGTGGATTCAGGCCCAGGGCGGCTGGACCACAGCCAAGCTCCTGCTCGACGTGTACGGCCACTTCCTGCCCTCGGAGTACACGGGCTACGCGGACGCCCTGTCACGACCTCCCAACGCACCCTATGCGCACCCTGAGCCTCTCGATCCGGCTGACGCTCTGGACGGGAGTCCGGCAAGTCCCACCAGGGGCACGGGAATTCACCTACCCGCCGCCGGAGACCACCCCCAGATCCCCGATCATGCACAGCAGCACCGGCCGGACCCGGAGACTTCTGGTGAACCCGAAGCGCCCGTCGCCAAGGTGCGCACTCGGAAGAAAAGAACCCGAAAACGCGCGGCCAAACGGCCAGTTGGCAGGTCGCCGAAGAAAGGGCGCTGACCATACGGCTTGCCGACGCCGCCGTCATGGACAGGGGGGTGAGCGTTCGGACGGCCCGCAAGTGGGAGTCGGCGGGGGTGCTGCCGTCGGGGTCGAAGGCGGCGCGGCCGTGGCGGACCCGGCCGAATCCGTTCGCGGGGGTGACACGGAGGGGCGAGGGCATGTCAGACACCCGGGCCTGGGGCTTGCATCGCGCTCTGATCGGCCCGGCCGAGGCCAAACACCGCTGCCGCAGGGGTGAGGCCCCGGCGGCACTGAGGGAATCCTGCGCCGACGAATCACCCCAGGACGCGGCCCTTTTTCCCCGTGGGCGAGCAATACTTCTACGGAAGTTGGCCCGCCCGTTGCGATTTTTCGGCTTGGCAGACCACTCCCCTTTGAATGCTCGCCTGAATCCGTGGGCAGCCTCCTAATGTAAGGCGCTCTCGGACTCAATTGAAGATAGGGAGTCTCACCATGTTCAAGTTCCCGGCAACCTTTGGTTGTTGCCTTATCCTGGCAGCGCTCTTCGCGCCCAGCGCGCAAGCTCTTGAGATCCTCGTCAATCCGGGCCCGGCTGGGTCCCCCGTGAACAACCCTCTGGCCTTCTTCATCGAAGAAGGAAGCCTTCCCGAGCCGCCCCCGTTCCCCAGCGTCGACCTCGTGTTCACGGACGGGAAGAGCGTCATCCTCGAGCCAGAGACCGGCCCTGCCAACAACCTCTTGGTGTTCGAAATGTTCGGCGCCACCACGGTGACCTACACGGGCTTCCTGACCAATGAACTAGGCAACGAGATCCCCGGCACGGATTTCACCGGTATCTCGGACACTAGCGCCACCAACAAGGAACTCCCCCCCGGTACGGTCTGGCATGGCATGCATTTCGAGGGTGACTTCGAGGATGCAGGCACGTACGAGCTGGTCTGGGAGCCCCTTGGCTTGGGCGCTACTCCTTTGGTCATTCCAGAGCCCTCCACTGCGGCCCTCACCGCGCTCGGCCTCATCGGGCTGGCATCGCGGAGACGGCGTCCCTGAACCGGCAAGGGCCTGACCCGGGTAGCGGCTGCCCGAGCCGGGCACGGCTGCGTTGCTGGGCCTGGGGCTTGCGGGCCTCGGCGTCGTCCGCCGCTCGCGGCGGGAAGAGACGGCGTAGACGAATCCGGCACAGGCTGCACCGAACGCTCGGCCCCGCCTCGACTCGACACGCCCCGGCTCCGGTCGGAGGGATAGGGCGGATTGAGGGGGTTTTCGGGGTCCCGATAGGCGCTTTTCCGAAAAATCAGCGTGACAGGAGCCGGATGGGCCATTCGGCGTAGACTCGTCCTCCCCCCGTTCCTCTGAACGAGCCCACCTTGGACCCAGAAGACGAGCGCGCGAACGAGCTCTACGCAGAGTTGTTGTGGACTCGGGCGTTGCTGCGGTCTGTCGCTGAGGAGCTGGAACGAGCCGCGACCACTTGACCCGCGGGACGCTGCTGCGACAAGCCATGCGCGTCCGGCGTAGACTGCCCCGCCCTCCCGCTCGGCAAGCACCTTCACGCCGCCTTCGAGCGTTGCTCCTCGACCCACTCGACGAACTCGGGGCCGAACATCTCGACCTTGTTAGGACTCTTCTTCCACCAGCCGGCAGTTGCTGGGTTCGAGAAAGTAATGCCGAGCTGTGAGCGCCGAAGCCGCCAGCGATCATCATCGAGCATGCCCGCACGATACTGGTAGTGCACGTTCTCGAAACCCATTAGCAAATTCGTCATCCACATGCTGAAGCGCTGGGCGTCCTCCTCGCTGAGATGGTCCGAGTCACGCAGC
>JAFDCZ010000185.1 GCA_019312665.1 Deltaproteobacteria bacterium
TCAATGGGCGAGCCCGCGTCGTCGATCGCGGCAGCGAGCGGCTCGAGGGCACCGCCCCTGAGGTTTTCAGCGAAGACGAGAACACCAGGATTCTCCGAGGGCTGATGATCGAAGTCGTCGAGACGTACGCCCATTGTCCCCGCGCTTTCTTGTTCTCGAAGCTCTGGGATACAGAGCGGATCGGGGAGGCCCGAGAGACGAACGCCAACCGCTACTGGCTGGATCGGTGGCGGGAATCGATGGAAGGGCGCTAGGCCGGGCGAGGAGCCGCGGGGCTACCAACCCAACTTCTGGGCCAGCGCCTCGCCCACGATGCGGCCGGCACGCAGGTTCCCGAGATCGGAAAGGTGCGTGTCCTCGAGACGATAGTTCTCGGCTCCCGCCGCAAGGGCTGGAGCTACCCGGATCGCCTCGGGCCAGGCATCGCCCACCCAGGCGTCGAGGCGCCCGGTGGCATACACACCGTGCTGTATGCCGATCGCCTGACGGAGACGATCGTCGACGAGCAGGCGATCGGGAAAGACGACCAGGAAGACAGGCCGATCTCCGGCCACCTGACGAAGCTCGTCGAGAGCCAGGCCGACTTCCCCAGTGGCCGTGCGGGCCTCCGTTCCGTAGTTGCTCTCCAAACGCCGGCGAGCGAGCAGGGCCAGCCCCGGCGGCGGCTCCGCGGGTTGCTCGGGAGGCGTCAGCACGCACGGCCCATCTGCTCGCCGAGCAGGCGCGCCGCCACCGAATGAGATCTGGCTCGCCCGTTCGATGAAGAGCGCGTAGCGAAAACTTCGCGAGTTCAGTGGATGGAACGCGCGCAAGAATGCCGAATCGGGGAAGCGGAAGTTGATTCCGGCCACGACACGCCGAGTGGTCCCGGGCAGATTGTCCGTAAAATCGTTCTCGAGGAAGAGCCCGAAAATGATCGCGTCCGCCTCGTATCCCTCTGCGAGCAGATGGCGAAGGAGATGCACGGCGTCTCGCGGGCCGTAGCCTGCAACGCCTGCGTTGAGCACGGCCACCGGAGCGCCAGTTCTCTCGGCAAGCGTGGCGACCGCGACTTCAGGGTAGTTGCAGCTCGGGTGCCGAGCGCTCCCCTCGGTATAGGAATCACCGAGGAAGAGCAGGCGCGGCGTTTCAGAGACCTTCGAATACGGTGCCGCACTGCGAAATCCGAGCGGAGAACCCGCGTGGGGCTTCTTCACGAAGACCCATTCGCCCACTTCCGATTGGAACTCCCGATACGGCCCGCCCAGGGGTGGATTCGTACCCCGCGAGACCAGCGTGACATCGATCGCGAAGAGTATTCCCTCCAGGAACAAAGCCGCGGCCAGGCCGCCTCGAAGCCAGGCTCCGACGCGCAGCTCCCGGGACATCGCGAACTCGGCCCCGAGCACGCCCAGCGCCGCCACGACCAACCCGAGCGTCACCCTCGAGAGCATCTCGTAGGTCTCGCGCCCATCGTTGAACAAACCGAGCGGCAGCCCTGAGCCGAACTCCTGAACGAGCACGGCAACGAGGACAGCCGCAAACAGGGCTACAGCGAGCGCGCGAACGATCACGTTCGAGCCCCGATGCAACACCCTGCCCTGACGATTTTGATCGAGCGCTTCCTGACCTGCATGGCGAGCGATGCATTGCAGGGAATCTGGAGGGCGATCGCAAGCGCTCAATTGCGACGGCGGCTCTCGCTCGTCAGGTTTCGCAGCTCAATATTACAGGACTTGATCTAGATGTATCCATTTTGTAATATTTTGAAGTGTCTGATCCGACCGGCAAGAGCCTGACCCTCGACCTGCTCTCCACGCTCCGTGGTGGCAGCATGCCGATCGCGGCACTCGTGGCTGCGAGCGAGCTTTTCAACGTTGCCGAGGGAAGCCTCCGGGTGGCCGTCACCCGGCTCGTCGCCGCCGGGCAGGTCGAACGAGACGAGCGCGGGCGATATCGGCTCGGCGAGGCGGCGGCGCCGGTCACCCACCGGCTCGGCAACTGGCGCCAGATCGACGAGCGAACCTGCAACTGGAGCGGCAGCTGGATCGGCGTGAACCTGGGGGCCGGCGGTCGGGGTGCGGATCGGCGAAGGAGCGAGCGTGCACTTCGCTGGCATGGCTTCGAGGAACTCATTCCCGGTCTGCGTGTGCGTCCGGACAACCTGCGCGGCGGCGTCGCCGGCCAGCGCGAGACCCTACGTTCCCTGGGCCTGGAGCCCAAAGCCCTGGTCCTCCGACTCGACGAGCTCGACTCCCACGCAGACCAGCGCGCACGCCACCTGTGGGACGCCCAGGCACTCGAACGCGGCTACCGCGATTCCCTCCGCGAACTGGCCGAGAGCGAAGCCCGCCTCGAGCAGGACTCGGAAGCTCAAGCCATGGTCGAGTCC
Organism: Deltaproteobacteria bacterium; assembly: GCA_019312665.1. Taxonomy (GTDB): domain Bacteria; phylum Myxococcota_A; class UBA9160; order UBA9160; family UBA6930. The sequence continues at coordinate 2,372 of JAFDCZ010000185.1, forward strand.
TTCTTGTTAGGCGGACGCATCATCCGCCAGCTGGTTCTCGACCCCCTGCTGCCGAAGCCCCTGATCGATCCGGAGCCGCGCCGTACGCTCGTCCGGGCCATGCTCCGGTACGACCGGCGCGGCCGCCGCAGCTGGGCCGCCTTCATGGAGCGCCACGGCGCGCCCCATACCCGAAACCCCGTTCACACTGGCGGAGGAGAGCCCCTCCCCGCCCTTGTTTGAGAGATGCCATGTCTGCCGCCACCGCTTCCGAACCGACCCTCGAACGCCACACCGCCCAGGGAGATACCCGCTGGCGGGATTCGTTCACTCGTGAAGAGATTCGCGAGCTGTTGGCGATGAACGATTTGCGCTCCTGGGGCTCCGTTCTCTTGAACTGGGGGATCGTGTTCACGGCCATGGCATGGGTCGCCGTCTGGCCGAATCCGCTCACCGTCCTCGTCGCGTTGGTGTTGATCGGTGCGCGCCAGCTGGGCTTTGCGGTGCTCATGCACGAGGCCTCTCATCACAGCCTGTTCGCCAGCCGCCGGATCAATGACTTCGTTGGACAATGGCTCTGCGCCTACCCGGTGTGGAGCGACACCCTGGTCTATCGGCCGTATCACCTGGGCCATCACGCGCGAACGGGTACGCCTGAAGATCCGGACATAGGCCTCCTGAAGCCCTTCCCCATCACCAAGGCCAGCCTGCGCCGAAAGATCTGGCGCGATCTCTCCGGCCAGACTGGTATCAAATTCGTACGCGGCTCCTGGAAACGCAGTTTCGGGCGCCTGGAGACCCCGGAAGGCCGACGTTCCGCCGTCGGCTTCGCAGTCACGAACGGCCTGATGATCGCCGTCCTTGCGGCCCTCGGGCACCCGCTCCTCTACCTCCTCTGGGCCGGCGCTTTCATGACGACCCATACCCTCGTCACGCGCATCCGCGCCATCGCGGAGCACGCCCTCACTCCCGATGCGGACGACCCGCTGAACAATACGCGCACCACGCGAGCCCGATGGTGGGAACGGCTGATCCTCGCCCCCAACCGGGTCAACTATCATCTCGAACATCACCTGCTAATGACCGTGCCTCACTATCATCTGCCGCGGATGCACGAGATGCTCGACGCGCGAGGCGTGCTCGATCGGGCTTGCGTCGAGAAGAACGGATACGCTTCCATCTTGAGACGCGCCTCTTCGCGGACGGCTTGACCCGAGGCTGGTCGCCTGGGGAAGGGCAAACCGCAGGGGCGCGCCGACGGCGGGGACCCCGATGAAGTTCTACAGGCATTGGGCGCGAGCAACGGCCAGTGTGGAAACACCCGAGCTGCGCTTCGAGATCGCGTGCTACGGCGGCTCCGAAACCAGCCTGGAGGACGCGCGGCGAGAGGCGGCCGCGATCGCCTCCCGAGCCGCGGCGGCGATCCGTTCCGGCAAGCCCAGGGGCGAATACCCCTACTCCCGTGGGCCCGTCCGCGAGGAACTCCTGGACGAGATCTCCGATGGGGAAAGGCTCCAGGCGGTGACCACGCGCAACGCCTATGGCGCAACTGTCCTGAATTCCGCCGGGGCGTTGTTTGCAGACATCGACTACCCCGAAGTTTCGACCTGGAGCCGCTTCCGAAGCTGGTTCGGAGGGAACAAGGAAGGCAGGGACGAAGCGATCCTCACGCGTGTCGATGCGTACACCCGCCAGCATCCCCGCGCCGGCCTTCGGCTCTACCGAACCGCCAACGGGTTCCGCTGCGTGGCGACCCACCGGACCTACGAACCGGGGTCACGCGACGCAACCGAGCTGCTCGAGGCGCTTGGATCCGACCCCCTCTACGTCCGGCTATGCACCGCGCAGAAATGCTTTCGCGCGCGCCTCACTCCCAAGTTCTGGCGCTGCTCCGCAACCCGCCCCCCCTCCCGATACCCCTGGGCATCCGCTGAAGAGGAGCGCGCCTATCGAATGTGGCAGGAGAGCTACGAACGGCAGATTCGTGACTACTCGACCTGCGCGCTGGTCGGCAGCTTCGGGAGTTCTCGCATCGATCACGAAGTCGGGCGCATCCTCGACCTTCACGACCGGATCGCCTGCAATGGAGATGCGCCGCTCGCCTGATCTCAGCCTGCCTGCACGCGATGGAAAGCTATCGGATCCGGCGAGAGTGGGGTGTCTCCGACGACGAGATCCGAAGCCTTCTCCGCGATCATCATCACGGGCGCATAGATGTTGCCATTCGTGATCGTGGGCATCACCGATGCGTCGATGACCCTCAACCCGTCCACGCCTCGAACGCGCAGGCTGCCGGGATCGGTCACCGCTCCGTCGCCCCTTCCCATTCGACAGGTGCACGAGGGATGAAGGGCCGTTTCCGCATCGCGAACCACCCAATCGAGGATCTCGCCATCGGATTGAACGCCTGGCCCCGGCGAGAGTTCCCCGCGGTCGAAGCCATCGAAAGCGGGTTGAGCGAGAATCTCACGAGCGGCTCGAACCGCGGCCAGCCAGTCCTTCCGATCCCGCTCGGTCGCCAGGTAGTTGAAACGAAGCGCAGGCGGAACTCGCGGATCTGCCGAGCGGATGCGCACGCTTCCCCGAGCCTCGGACAGCATCGGGCCCACATGAATCTGGTAGCCATGGCCCCGCGCCGGCCGGGTTCCGTCGTAGCGAACCGCCAGGGGAAGGAAGTGGAACATCAGGTCCGGCTGTTCGGCTGCGGCGTGGCTACGGGCGAACCCGCCGGCCTCGAAATGGTTCGTCATGCCGGGCCCGTGGCCAAGGAGCCACTGGGCCCCGATCCATGGCCGACGCCAGTAGGCCAGGGACGTCGAAAACGAGACCGGCCGGCGGCAGGCGTGTTGGATGTAGACCTCCAGATGGTCCTGCAGGTTCTCCCCGACACCGGGCACATCTGCGACCACCGGAATTCCATGCTCCTCGAGGAGCGACGCCGGCCCGACGCCGGATAGCTGCAAGAGGTGAGGGGAGTTGAAGGCCCCCCCGCAGGAGATCACCTCTCCCGCCATCACCCGCTCGGTGGAAGCGCCGGCACCACGAAACTCGACGCCTACGGCACGCGTGCCTTCGAACAGGATCTTCGATGCAAGTGAGCCGCAAAGAACATCAAGGTTCGGCCTCCCCTTCACCGGATGAAGGTAGGCGCGCGCAGCGCTCCATCGGCGCCCCCGCGTCAGGTTCCGATCGAAGCGGGCGAAACCCTCTTGCCGGAAGCCGTTCACGTCGTCGGTCAACGCGTGACCTGCCTGCTGCACCGCCTCGAGAAAGGCGAGAAAGAGCGGATTGGCTGCGGCCCCTCGTTCCACGATCAAGGGGCCGGCATCGCCGCGCCACTCATCCCCACCCGTGCGACAGGTTTCCATCCGTTTGAAATAGGGCAGGCAATGGGCGTAGCTCCATTGCTCGAGGCCGGGCTCGCGGGCCCAGCGTTCGTAGTCGAGTGGGTTCCCACGCTGGAAGATCATCCCGTTGATACTGCTCGAGCCGCCCAACACCTTGCCACGTGCATGGCTGATGCGTCGGCCCGCCATGGCCACCTCGGGCTCGGATTCGTAGCACCAGTCATAACGGGGGTTGCCGATCGGGAAGGCGAAGGCGGCAGGCATGTGGATGAAGACATCCCACCACGCGTCCGAGCGGCCAGCCTCCAGCACGAGCACGCGGCGATCCGGCTCCGCGCTCAACCGGTGGGCAAGTACGCAGCCCGCCGACCCGCCGCCGACGATGACGAAATCGTAGGCCTTCGACCTTAGAGCCTCCATCAGCGGCCCCACCCGACGAAATCCACGACGATGCCGACCCCTGCAAGGAGGACGATGATCGCGAGGGGAAGTCCGACTACGATCGAAGCCGCCTGGAGCGCAGAGACCCCACCGACCAACATGAGCGCACAGGTCACGGCGGCCAATGCGATGCCCCAGAACACCTTGGCGGGCGCTGCATCCTCCGCACCTAGCAACATGCACAGCACAAGCGTTGCTGAATCGAGGGAAGTGATCATCCAGGTGAAGAGCAGGAATGCGGCCACTGCGATGAGGAAGACCTCGAGGTGAGCGTGACCCAGGTTCTCGATCACGGCGACGATCCCCAGGCTGTAGTCCTGATTCACCGCGACACTGACGGCGCCCGTCTCGGCCAGCTCCTGATGGAGAGCCGTACCGCCGAAGATCGTCATCCAGACGACGATCACGAGCGCTGGAACGAGCAAGACGCCGACCACGACCTCGCGCACGCTTCGGCCCTTGGAGATGCGAGCAATGAAGAGCCCGACGAAAGGTGTCCAGGCCAGCCACCATCCCCAGTAGAAGATCGTCCAGTCCGCCTGCCAGCTCTGCTCGTCTGCAGTGCCCGCCAGCCAGGCTCCGACGGAGAGAAAGCTCGATGCGTAATCCACGAGCGTGTCGAGCAAGAGCCCGCCCAAATAGAGCGTCGGCCCGAGCACGGCCACGGCGAGCAGGAGCAGGAGGCTGATCCAGACGTTCACCTCGCTGAGCCGCCGAACGCCGCGGGCCACCCCGGAAAGCGCGGATGCCGCACCCAAAGCGCAGACGACGAAGACGATCGCAACCTGATGCGTGGTGCTCACACCCAGGCCAAACAACCTGCCGAGAGTTGCGTTCATTCCGGCCGCTGCCAGGCCGATGGATGTCGCGACGCCGCAAACGGTCCCGAAGAGCGCCAGTAGATCGATCGCAAGTCCGGGCCAGCGATCGATGTAGCGCTCGCCGAGGAGCGGATACAGGGCGATCCGGAAGGTCAGGGGCCGCCCGTGGCGGTGGCTCTGGATGCCAATCGCGAGTGCGATGACCACGTAGAAGGCCCAACCGTGGAGGCCCCAATGAAGGACGGTGATCCGCAGGGCTGCCGGGACGGCGGCTTCGGTGGCGGCTGCGATCCCGGCCGGGGCGAGAAAGGGATTCGCCTGAAAATGCAGCACCGGTTCGGCGGTCGCCCAATACAGGAGCCCCGATGCCAGCCCGGCCGAGAGCAGCATTGCGAACCAGGCGAGGTTGCCGAATTCGGGCGTGTCTTGATCCATCCCGAGGCGAACACGGCCGAGGGGAGAGAAGCCGATTCCTACGATCCCGACGAGCGCGCACGTCGCCGTGCCAACGAACATCCAGTCGAGATGGTGGACGACCCAATCCTTGGCGCCGATCAAGGCTGCACTGGAGGTTTCGATCGACGCGGCCGAACCGATCACGAACATGGCCACGACGCCTACCGCAATCAGCGAGGACGTGTTGGGAAACCCAAGGCGAGCCAACCTGTCCGGCTGATTCCCGGAGTCCGGGCGATCTGCGAATCCGGTCAAGCGGGCCGACCCCGGAAAGACCCCGCCATGTTGGACCCCATGGCTGGGAGTCTGACACATCCGCTCCCGCTGGATCCTGGCGCGGGTTACCCGAGCACTGAGCGCCTCCGCCGAAGCAACCTCAGGAACAGGGGCAGAAGCAATCCGAGTTCGATCCCCATCCCGCAATGGGGCGTGGACGAGATGACCTGGGCCGAAACCTCGACGTCGCTCCACCACCGCCCGGGAGAAGCCCGCCGGAGTTCCAGGTCGCCACGGAGAGCGCCGACAGCGCGCCGCCCGGCGCCAGCGAAAAGCTCCCGAGATCGTTCGTCTGGTACAGCGTGACGAAGGTCGTATCCGGGAACCCGAGCTGCGGGAGCCCGGACGAGAGCCCCAGGCTGATGTCGAACTCGAGGCGATAGCCTGCACCTGGGGTGGTTGCCGTCGGCCGGTAGAGAGAAGCCAGGAACCCGGAGGTATCGGTCAGCGTTGCGATGCCCGCCTGGGCCTGAACACCACCCTGGGTGGTCCAGCCGGCCAGACCGGAAGTGAAGCCGATCTGGGTCGCCTGGGCCGAACTCGCGGG
>JAFDCZ010000342.1 GCA_019312665.1 Deltaproteobacteria bacterium
GAGCCAACCGGTCCAAGGGCCCGCCAAGGTGCCCATGAAGGTCCGCAGGCTGCGGATTGGTGCGAGCACTTTTCGAGAGCCAAGAGCCGCACCGGCGATCACGTCGCTGTGGCCGCCGATGAACTTGGTGGCTGAATAGATGACGAGATCCGCGCCGTGCTGAAGCGGATGTTGCCAGAGCGGCCCCAGGAAGGTGTTGTCGACCATCACGATCGCATCCGGCGATTCAGCCTTGACCAGCTCGGCGATACCCTGGATATCGACCAATGCGTTGGTCGGGTTGGCCGGGGTTTCGATGATGACGGCAGCGACCCGCTCGCCGGCGATCTTCTCGCGCAGCTCCCCAGCCAGTTCATCCACCGGAACACCCGCCGGAAAACCGATCGGGCGAATACCGAAAGCGGAGAGCACCTCACGCAGGAGGTGATCCGTACCTCCGTAGATCGGCCCACTATGCACGATGACATCTCCGGGACGAGCGTAGGCCAGAAGGCTCGTCGCGATGGCCGCCATGCCGCTGACGAAGACCGCGCCCTCCTCTGCTTCGTCCCAGAGCGCCAGGCGTTCCTCGAGAATCTCGAGGTCCGGATTGTTGAGCCGGCTGTAGATGAGCCCGGGCTCCTCGTCCGAATCGGGCTGGCGCAAGCCATAGGCCAGCTCAAAGAACGCCTTGCCCGCCTCGGCACTTTCGAATACGAAGGTCGAGGTCTGGAAGATGGGGCTCTTGAGCGCACCCTCGGAGAGCTTCGGATCATAGCCGTAGCTCATCATCAACGATTCGGGCCGCAGCTCCCGGTCACCGATCTTTCGTTCTTGCTCGCGGTCCTTGCTCATCGATAGGCCCTCCCGATCGGATTTTCCTTGCCGGTCCGACGCGCCTGGGCGATGCAGGCCAGCAACTTGACCGTACTGCCTTCGAGCGAACGCAACGTATGCGGGAGCCGCGAGTCGTAGTAGATGGCGTCGCCCGGGCCGAGCTGATGGACGTCGCCACCCACCTCGACTTCCAGCTGACCCGCCAGCACGAACATGAACTCCTCCCCCTCATGACTGCTTGGTTCGAGCGGCCGCTCCTGGCCCGGGGGCACTTCCACGAGGAAGGGCGCCATCAGCTTCTCGGTCAGGCCGTGAGAGAGTGCCTGGTATCTGTATCCGAGCCCTGCAGCAGTGTCGCCTCCAGCGTGCACGCTCCAGCGTTGGTCCGCTCTCACGACCTCGATGCGTTTTTCGGGCAAGGTGGTCTGGAAGAAATGGCCGACGCTGACTTCGAGACAACTTGCCAGACGTGCCAGATCGCCAACGGCCGGCGTCGCTGCATCCGCCTCGAAGGCGATCAGCCGCTCCTCGGCGATTCCCGTCTTCTCCGCCACGCTCGCAACTCCGAGCGAGCGATCCTCTCGCAAGCGGCGAATCCTCTCGCCGAGCTTCAGCTCGTGAAACGCAGCTTCGCTCATGTCCTCTCCTCCGTCCCTGCGTGCTCGTCGAAGACGTCAGGGAAGTCGGCCTTCTCCAGGATCCTGGCCAGATCGCGCACGAAGAGCGCCGCCTCCTGGCCGTCTGTGATGCGGTGATCGACACTGATCGACAGGTTCATCACGTCTCGCGGATGCAGCGTGTCGTCCACATATCGCGGCAACCGGCGAATCGCGTTCACCCCCAGGATCGCGACTTCGGGATGATTGACGATCGGTGTCGAGACGATTCCACCGAGCTTGCCCAACGACGAAATGGTGAACGTTCCGCCGCGCAGCTGGGCGGGCACCAGTGTTCCATCACGCGCTCGTTCGGCCAGCCCTGCGATCTGCTCTGAGAGACTGCGGGTATCGAGAAGCTGGGCATTCGAGATCACCGGAACGACGAGCCCGCCGCTGGCGGCCGCCGCGATCCCCAGATGAATTCGGCTCTTGAGGATGATCTCCCCGCGTTCATCATCGATGCTGGCATTGAGTTGCGGATAGGAGGGCAGGACCCGCAGCACCGCACCTGCGATGAAGGCCAGCGGTGAGAGATCGGGGGAAAGCCTTTCGCGATGCGCCATCAGCTCCGTGATGTCGAGCTCTTCCACGTAGGTGAAGTGGGCGGCGCGACGCCGCGCCTCCTGCATATGCCGTGCGATCGCCCGGCGGATCCCTCGCAAGGGCTTGCGTTCCCAATCGGCGGGATCGACGCGCTCACTCGCCGGAGCAACTCGTTCGTCCCCGGTCGGAGCCTTCGCTTCGATCCGCTTTGCGGGTTCCCTTGCGTTCGCGGGACGGGATGCAGCGGCTTCGACATCGCGTCGCATGATCCTGCCACCCGGCCCACTCCCGGAGAGAGTCGCCAGCTCGATCCCCAGCCGCTCTGCCAGGGCACGGACGGCAGGGACAGCACGTGCGCCTTGCGCGGCCTGGCCGGTGATTGCCCGCTGGTTTCCGACCGGCCGCGATGGCATGGACGGCGGAGCACTCGGGCCCGCCGACACCGCACGTACGACGGGGGCGGCCGGAGCCGGCGCCACCTCTCGCTTCGGCTCCGAATCCGATACGCGCTTGGGTCCGACTGCCGGCGGGGATGCTGCCGCGTCGTCGTCGATCTCGATCAGCACCTCGCCCACAGGCACGAGTTCTCCCTCGGCGAAAGGCAAGCTGGTCACCGTCCCCGCAGCTGGAGAGGGAATCTCCACATTGGCCTTGTCCG
>JAFDCZ010000343.1 GCA_019312665.1 Deltaproteobacteria bacterium
AAATAAAGCGCAGGCATAGGCCTCGTTCGGCGTGCGCGTCGGTTGCCCGCGGCGAAGCCGCAAAGGGCAACACTCTGTCCGGTTCCCTACGCGGCCACCCGACCCCCGGCCGAGCCATTCCGCCCGGCCTGTGCCCGGCCCCGGCGACTCCCGTATACGAATGAGAAGCGAAGCGGCTCAAAAGTCGATGAATCAAGGAACAGGCTTCCGACGCGCTTCCATGCTGAGGGCTGGGCGATTCACCCCAGTTTTCGTCGCGAGAGTGCGACAGCCTTCAGGAACGCGTTCGGCCTTCCGATCGTCCTACTAGCGGGCGCCTATACTGGTAGACGCAGTAGGGGGTGGAAGTGGCTGGGCAGCCGCTGTTCTCGATTCTGAACGAGGATGGAAGCTGTGAGGAGGCCTATCGCGGGCTCCTCACCGATGACGAGGTCCGCCAGGCGCTCGATGCGATGATCCTGAACCGGATCCTCGACCGGCGCCTGTTGATGCTCCAACGCCAGGGGCGGCTCGCCTTCTGGATGACGAGCCGGGGCGAAGAAGCGACGATTCTCGGCGCGGCCGCTTCGCTGCTTCCCGAGGATCCGATCTTCCTCTCCTACCGTGAGCTCGGATGCCTGCTCTGGCGGCGTATCCCGCTTCCGCTCATTTTCAACCAGCTGATTGGCAACAACCGCGACCTCTGCCTCGGTCGTCAGATGCCCGTCCACTACTGCTACAAGGAATGGGCGATCCCTTCGGTTTCGTCGCCAGTGGGAACCCAGCTGCCCCACGCCTGTGGCTTTGGCTATGCGGCGAAGATGCGGGGCACCGGCCAGGTGGCTCTGGCGTTTTGCGGTGAGGGCACGGCCTCCGAGGGCGACTTCCATACCGCGCTCAACTTTGCAGGCGTCTTCGCGACGCCGACGATCTTCGTGATCCGGAACAACGGGTACGCGATCTCCACACCGGAATCCTCCCAGACTGCGGCCGAGAGCCTGGCCGTTCGTGCCGAGGGCTACGGAATGCCGGGCTTCCAGGTCGATGGAAACGACCTTCTTGCCGTCGTGAAGGTGTTAGGCGAAGCCGTCGACCGAGCGCGCTCGGGAGGCGGGCCGACGCTCGTCGAGGCGATGACCTACCGCATGGGCCCCCACTCCACGGCGGACGACCCCAGTGCCTACCGCTCGGATGACGAAGCGGCGGAGTGGAATCGTCTCGATCCCTACGAGCGCCTCAAAGCCCATGGCATCTGGCGAGGCATCTGGAGCAACGAGGAGGAAGCCACGATTCAGGCCAGCTGGGACGAACGCGTCGTCGCTACGCTCGCGGAATGCGAGCGACATCCGCCGCCCCGGATCGAAAGCCTTTTCGAGGGCGTGCTCGAGACCGTTTCGCCCCAGCTCGAAGCACAGCGCGACGCCTACCTTGCGGCTCACCGACGCCGTCAGCGGGACGAGTTCGAGGTGCCTTAGAGATGGCAGAGACGGGCAGCCTCAACATGATCCAGGCACTCGGCAACGCGCTCGACCACTACATGGAGCGCGATGAGATGGCCGTCGTGCTCGGCGAAGATGTCGGCGCTTTCGGCGGCGTCTTCCGAGTGACCGCCGGGTTGCAGGAAAAATACGGCGCAGAACGCGTATTCGACACGCCGCTAGCCGAAGCCGGCATCGTCGGCATGGCCATCGGAATGGGCCTTGGTGGGCTCCGTCCGATCGTCGAGATCCAGTTCGCTGATTTCATCTTCCCGGCCTTCGATCAGATCGTGAACGAGTTGGCCAAGTACCGCTATCGGAGCGGGGGCCAGTATGCGCCGAGGGTCTTGATCCGCACGCCTTACGGCGGCGGTATTCGCGGCGGGCATTACCACTCCCAGAGTCCGGAGGCCTATTTCGCGCACACACCCGGGCTGCGCGTCGTGGTGCCGTCTGGCCCCTACGAGGCGAAGGGCCTGCTGCTCGGCGCGCTCGAGTGTGCGGATCCGGTGATCTTTCTTGAACCGAAACGCATCTACCGATCGGCCAAGGGGGAGATCCCTCTCGACTACTACACGCTTCCCCTCGAGCGGGCGCGGCTCGTCAAGAAGGGCGAAGACATCACCTTGGTTGCGTGGGGCGCCATGCTTCATACCTGCCAGGAAGCGGTGGCTCTGGCCGAGGGCGAGGGCTACGACGTCGAGCTGATCGATCTGCAGAGCATCGCGCCTTACGACCTCCACACACTCGTGCGTTCCGTGACGAAGACCGGGCGCATGGCCGTGGTGCACGAGGCGCCGATGACCTGCGGCTTCGGTGCGGAACTCGTCGCGGCGGTGCAGGCAGAGGCCTTCGATCATCTGCGTGCGCCGCTTCTGCGCATCACGGGTTTCGACACACCGTTCCCCTATTCCCTCGAGGATCACTACCTCCCGAGCGCCGAGCGCATCTTGCGCGGCCTCGTGGAAACGATCGAGTACTAGAGATGTACAGCTTCAAGCTTCCGGATATTGGCGAGGGGGTGGTCGAGGCCGAGGTGGTCGCCTGGAAGGTCGCGGTCGGCGACAGGGTCGAACTCGACCAGATCCTCGTCGAGCTGATGACGGACAAGGCCAATGTGGAGATTCCCTCTCCAGCTGCGGGGACGGTGACCAGCTTGCCTTTCGCCGAGGGAGAACTCGTGCCTGTGGGCGAGGTGCTGATCGAGATCGACGACGGAGCCGAAGCGAGAGGTGACGCCGGTTCCGGCCGCTCCGGAAGCTCCCGTCGCACGTGCTGCGTCGGCGGGCTCGAGTGCTCCGCCTTCCATGCCATCGCGACCGGTCGGCAACCAGCGGGCAATTGCCGGCCCGGCGGCGCAAGGCGCACGTGCGGTTCCTGCGGTCCGTGCCCTGGCAGAGCGGCTGGGGATCGAGCTGGTGGCCCTCTCCGGGAGTGGGCCGGGTGGCAGGATCATGCGACGCGATGTCGAAGCTGCTGCATCCCGTCCCGCGAAGGCGAGGGAACCCGCGAAGGGAAGCCAAGCGAAGGCTCCCACCGGGGACGAACGTGTTGCTCCGGCGAGCGAGCGCGTCGATCCCGCCGATTGGGAACGCAAGCCCTTGCGAGGGATCCGCCGGGCGATCGCACGGCACATGCAGGAGGCGCGGCGTCGCGCCGCCCACTTCACCTACGTGGAAGAACTCGACATCACGGAGCTGATGGCGCATCGCGAAAGGCTTTCCCCCGATCTCTCACCGCTGGCCTTCATCGCGGGTGCGGTGCTGCGGGTCCTGCCCTCCTATCCGCAGCTCAATGCCAGCA
>JAFDCZ010000186.1 GCA_019312665.1 Deltaproteobacteria bacterium
CGACGGTTGCGCAGGATTGGATCGGAAACCGGAACACGATTTCGCACCTGGTGCAAGAGAGCCTCTCGGAAACGCTCGATCGTGATGTGGAGGTGATCAACACAGGAGTCTCGGGGGTAAGGGCGAGGCATAGCCTGGAGACGATGCGACGGGTCGCGGGATACCACCCCGACATGTACGTGATGCTGATGATGGGCAACGACAGCCTTCTTCAGATCGCGTCACATTTCTACCGGGAGACGCCGAACCAGGATGAAGCCCACAGCCGCATCCTGATGAAGCCGACCGAGTTCAAGCTCGAGTTCGTGCCGCGGGCCAAGACCTATACCCTCGAAAACACGCTTCTCGGTCGCGCGATCTTCTGGTTGCATTCTGTCATCGAAGCGAACCGAACGACGAAGAGCGATGCAGAGCAAGAGCCGTTCCATGAGATCAGCTACGGAGAATTCTTCGCGGAGCAGCGCGGATCGCTATTCCGAAGCGATCAGCGAACGTTCATGCCTGAAAACGTGAGCCCATCCTTCGCCGACGCCCTTCAGCAGATCGCGGAGTTCTGTCGGGAGTCTCCTGCCGTGTGCGTGATCCTGACACAGCCCAACGGCTACAAGCCGGGCATCAGCCAGGACTACAAGGAGCGGTTGTGGATGACCCCGATGTTCGCGTCCTATTCGCTGACTCTCGAGTCGATGACCCACATCGCCCGTTTGTACCAGCGATATTGGGTCGATCTCGGTGAGCAATGGAACATCCCGGTCTGTGATCTCGATTCGCAGATCGAGCCCTCCCTGGAAAACCTCTACGATGATGTCCATCTCAATCTGGAAGGTTCGCGAAAGGCCGCGGCCTTCCTGCACACTTGTCTGAGCGATGTGATCCGCTCTGGCACTCCCTCGAAGCCGGGCACGAGAGTGTCTGCCCGTGGCGACTGAGCTCGCCGAATTCTGGAGAACGCCGTATTGACTGCCGTGCGCGAACTCTGGGCCTTCCTGCGGGTCCGCAAGAGATTCTGGCTGTTTCCCATCATCGTGATGACGATGCTGTTCGGCGCGTTGGTGATGATGACCCAGGGCTCGACGGTGTCGCCCTTCATCTACACGATCTTCTAGACAGCAGGCGGCCAAAGGGCTGCCTTCTTCGGGAAGACTGCTGAGCCGAGCGTCATGGAACCTCGCCCGAGCCCTCGCTAGCCTTGAGCTGCCCTGCGGAGATTGGATTCGCGCGAGCATCTCGAGGCGGTGCCAGTTTTCCGAATGGGTGATGCCCTACGAGAGAAGGAGGTAGCGATGAAACGGAACTTCCTCATGCTATGCGCTGCAGGCTCGATGCTCTTTGCACTCAGCGCGTCATCCAGCGATACGACTGGGCCGGAACGAACCAGCCCTGTCATCGAGAACGGTGAGGCGGCCCGGCCGGAGGGACAGCTCGAGCGAAAGGGCAGGGAGGTTCGCGGAGACGAGGACACCTCCGCGCAGGAACAGATGGACCGGAAAGGCAAGGACGCCGGCGGCACCGGGCAGATCGACCGCAAGGGAAAGGATGCCCGCGGTACCGGCCAGATCGACCGCAAGGGAAAGGATGCCGGCGGCACCGGGCAGATCGACCGCAAGGGAAAGGATGCCCGCGGCACCGGCCAGATCGACCGCAAGGGCAAGGACGCCGGCGGCACCGGCGAGATCGACCGCAAGGGAAAGGATGCCCGCGGCACCGGGCAGATCGACCGCAAGGGAAAGGATGCCCGCGGTACCGGGCAGATCGACCGAAAGGGAAAGGATGCCCGCGGCGCCGGCCAGATCGACCGCAAGGGCAAGGACGCCCCGGGCGCAGAATTGGAGCAATAGAGGGCGAAAGCCGGACGTACCTCGTGGCCGTGGCGAGTGATTGAACCATGGGCTCGCCAGATCCGACCCCCTGTGAAGAGAAACAGGAGTCTCCATGAGCCGCACGAAGCATTTCTTCCCCTGGACGGCCGCGGCCGCACTCGTGAGCTTGCTCGCTGCCGGACCCATCGCCGCAGCAGAGGGAGGGCCAGACCCGGGCAACCAGGGCTCACCACCTCCGCAGATCGACTCCTACCTGCCCTTCCCGGCTGCCTGGGACCAGCCAATCACGATCTACGGCAGCCATCTCTTGCCCTGGCAAGATCCTTCGATCTTGGGCCACACCCAGCCCGCCGTATCGAAGTCGGTCCTCCAAAAGCCCGTGGAGATCCTCAGTCGGAACAAGATCGTGGAGATCGAGCCTTCCGGATCTTCCCAGCCCTCAGGCCCCGGACCGGAAGGGCCCGAGCCCGTGCTGAAAGTCGGATCCGTCGGCAAGAAGGCTCACTTCGTGATTCCGGCCTCGGACATCGAATCGTGGACCCCAACCGAGATCCGGATCAAGAAGCTCTCGGGTGGACACGCCGGGGCGTATTGGATCGCCGTGTATCAGAACGGCAAGCGAGTGAGCAACCGCAATCGCACTCTCTTCTTCCCCGAGACGGATCCGAACATGGTCCATACCATCGCCCCGGAGTATCCGTCCGATCCAGAAGAAGAAGAGGAGGAGATCAAACTCACCATCGACTACCCAGCCGTCGAGGAGCCCAGCCAGCTCCAGGCCTATATCCTTTCCTACAATCCCACCGTCGTTGGAGCCGGGGACGAGGTGATGATCTCCGGAGCCCTCGGCATCCAAGGCAACCGACGCCTCTATTTCGGTAGCGGCAACAAGCCCCTTGGCCGGATCGAACAACAGTGGATCAAAGAGTGGCTTCCCAACAAGGTCCGCTTCGAGAACGGGTTCCTTCCGACGGGCGTCTACTGGGTTGCCGTCTTCGAAGGGCTCGACCTGATCAGCAACCTGGTGTGGTCCCTCCAGGTCACCGAGGATCCGCCTCCCTCGCCGCCGCCGAGCGGGAACGGTTCGAACCAGATCATCACGGGCTTCGAAAAGCTTCCCCTGCTGAACCCCGGAGGATCCAACCTCGACCCGGGCAGCAAGAGCGGGCTCCAGCAGAACCCCGTTGCGCCCGGCGCAGGCTTCCCCGTGAAGCCCCTGTCGATTCAACGTCGCATGCAGCCTCCGTCGCGCGTCAAGAGCCTCCAGCCCAACGCTGAGGCGGTCCGTAGCCCGAGCCAGGCTCCGACAGGCAGGACTTTGAAGACGAAGAATCTCGAAAAGCAGCGCCAGCCCGCCTCGAAGCCGACCAAGACGCCACCCATGGCCCCAGTTCCGGAGAAGACGTCCGACGACAGGACCCTGCAGCCGACGGAGAAACATCCGAAGATGCAGCTGCAACAGGTGCGCTGAGCGGGCAGCCATCGAAGGAAGCGCCAGAGAACTCGAGATGGCCCCTCGTCGGGTTGCATCGACCTGCCAAGGGCAGCCCAACGGCAGGGCGCCCACATCCCCTCAGCTCTCTTCGTCCTTCGGCGGTTCACCGCCCTCACCGGGGTCGGGAGTGGCCGAGGGGAGTTCGAGGCCCTCCCATTCTTCTGCTTCGTTCACCGCAGGCAAAACCTGACTCGGGCTGACATCCGCCACACAGACCCGGTCGCGACCCGAATTCTTCGCCTCGTAGAGCACCCGATCTGCGACGAGAAGAATCTCCTCGGAGGACGACCCGTGCGCGGGCATTGACGCAACAGGAAGCGGCAGTCGCCAGGTTCCAACCCCATGGGTGGAAGTGGCTCTTCCGAGCAAGTCGGCTCCCCTAGCTCTCCTCGGCTGCGTCGATCAAGGGGATGCGATCGCAAGGGTCGCCGCGATCGATCGGGCGGGTGACGTAGACGATGTCGTAGCTGGAGAGCTGATGTCGCTCCTCGTCGGCCCAGCGTTGCCAGCCACCTGGGCTGGTGTCGTCAGGACTGGCCTCGACAAAGGCGATCGCGAGCGTCAGGGCGCCCGGCTCGAGCTGGGCGAGGGCCCAGGGGATGGCTCGCTCGCGGCGGGCATGGCCGCGCCCGACGATCAGCACGACCCCATCCGGGGTGGCGGCCTCACGTATCACGTCGGCCATCCACGCGTCCCAGATCCGTTGGATCTCGACCATTCGCGGAATCAGATCGAGGGGCAGCCGGTTGCAGTGACCCTCGCGGATCTCTTCTTCGAGCTCTGCCTGAGGGCCCTCGGGAAGCGGGCGCGTCGCGGCCTCGCGCACGGGGCCGGCCGGGAGCGCTTGCAACCCCTCCGCCGTGAGGCGCTTGCGCATGGCCGACGGCACCTGGGCTGCGACGATCGGCAGCCGCGCATCGAGGCCCGCTGCAAAGACTGGCTCGTAGAGGGGCCACGCCGGCCAGCCGCCCTGATCCCACTCGACGACAGCTCGCAGCGCCTCCGGATCCGCCCGGCCTGCCTCTTGGAACTCGCGAACGGCCTCCTGCACGTCCGCGTTGAGCATCTCGAATGCCAGGGCGGGCCGACGTCCGCGCGCGGTGAGCCCCCTCACGATGCCAGCCTGAAGCTTGTGGTGGGCCGGGTTGTCGTGGTGCTCGCCCAACAGCACATAGCGTGCGGCGAGAATCTCTTCCCATATCTCTTCTTCGGTGAGCCAGGCCCCCGCGTCCGGGTCGAAGGCGACGAGTCCTTCAGCCGGGGAGATGCTCCCCGCACGCCAGGCACAGGCTCCGCAGAGCAGAGCACAAAGCACGCCGGTCAGAAGCCAGCGAATCGTCCAGGGCAGCCGGCCCATCTCAGCGCCGGAACTTCTTGTGGCATGCCACGCAGCCTTCTTCCAGCATCGTGTTGGACGCGGCCAAGATCGTTGCGAGGTCCTCTTCCTCGGCGGCGCTCTTCATGATGTTGGCGTTGTCAGTAACCGCACTCAGGAAGACACGAAACTTGCGCCGCTGGCTCGGACCTCCAAGCCCGAATGCTTCTTCGAGGGCTTCGTCGGTGCCAACGACCTCGGTCAGGGCGGCGAGCTCGCTGGCGCGCGTACGCAACAGCTCGAAGTCGCGGATCATCATGCCGCGCATCATGTCTTGCCACGACGACAGGAAGGTCGTCATATACAACACCGAATCGCGCAGCCGGCTCTGTGGGTCGCGGAAGCTGGCGTGGCAACCCAGACAGGCATTGCCGACCAGGCTCTTCTGGGCGGCGAGCACGGCCGACGGGTCCTGGTTTCGGACGGCCAGCGAGATTTCGCGTGCGGCCTGCTCCTGAGCCATGAGGAAGGCGTCCCACACCGCATCCTGGCTGCGATCCATACGCAGGGACTCCAGATCGAGCAGGCGCATCCGGATGGCACGAGCACGCAGCCCGCGCGACGCATCTTCGATCCGGTCCCAGTTCTCGAGCGCCAACCCCTCCGCGATGCGATCGAGCGCGTTGAGGTTCTCCAGCATGTCGCCCACCAGGGGGCGCAGCTGAGCGGACGCATCGACAGGCGTGAAAACGACGATTGCTGCCACGAACAAGAGCAGAACGGCGTCGAGGGCTCTTCTTCGAGGCGAACGGTCTGGCTTGCGATGGCACAGTGTTGAGATCGACATGGAGGCAAGTATAAATCGATCCGGCGCGCCTATCGAGATGCTCCAACGTTTTGCAGCGTCTTCCCTCCAGGTTTCACGCTCCTGGCACGCCCGATCTGGCGGGAGCCATGCTGCAATCGAGGATGCCGTCGCCAAAGATCTGGCCGATCAGCAAGCGGTCGCCATTCACGGCGGCAACACTCGAAGCGGAGATCGCCTTGCCGAGATCGAGGTACACCTCGCGCACCTCCCCACTCTCAGGGTCCACCCGCAGGACCTGGGACGGGGAGAGGAGGCTGGGATCCTTCCCATGTGCACTCACCGCCAGCATTTTCGGATGGGCACCGATCCAAAGTGCCCCATCTGCTGCGACCTCGACATTGTCGAGCCCACTGCCCGTCGCAATCTCACGCAGGAAGTGGAGCGCGCCGGAGGCCGGCTCGCGCTCGTAGACGCGCAACCCCTGCCCTGTCGTTCCGGCGACGTAGATCCGCCGCCCGTCTGCGCTCGCGTTGATACCGTTCGGAAACTGAAGCCCCTCGATCGCGGCATGGAAGCGCTCGCCGTCGAAGTAGACGACCCGGGCGCGGGCCAGGCGCAGGTAGGTCTCGGTGGTCTGCCCGGGGCCCGGCGGATTCGCATGGGTGTTCGTCAGGTAGAACCTGTCGGGTCCCACTCCCACGATGTCGTTTGGCATGACCAGCAGCTCGTCATCCTCGAATGCCAGGGGGCGACGAACGAGCCGTTCCTCTTCCAGGTCGAAGACGAGGATCTGATGCCGGCGCCCACCGTGACCGTCCGGCGGATGGTTCACGACGAAAAGAACCTCGCGCCCGTCCGGCCCGAGCCACAAGCTGATGCCATGAGGCTGGAAGTCGACGCCCGCGTCCGGCGTCAGGTTCACGAGGCCCGCCTCCGGATCATCGAGGGCGTAGGCGAAGATCGCACCCGGCACCGGATGCCCAGCCATGGCAGCGCGCCTGTCCGCCGCCGAGACATAGGCCACTCGCTTCTCCGGGTGGATCGTGAGGTCTTCGGGCCCGACAGCACCGGCTACGAGCCGGCAGCTCCCTTCGAAATGGGGTTCGAGGGAGCGAAACTGTCCGGCGTCGACGAGCAGCTTCCCGAACCAAGCCCCGACGAGCAGGACCAGGAGCCCGCATCCCAATAGAACGTTTCGGCCCATGTCCGGCCCTCCCCAAAAAGGTGGCAGCGCCTCACGCTGCAATCGGCGCGCCGGAGCCTACGCCACGCCCGGCGAGGGACCAAACAAGGCTGTTCGCCCAGCGTGGACACAGAAGCAGGAACTCGAACATGGGTACCCGGATACCCAGCCGCACCGTCCAGAATTTCGCGTTGCAACTGGCGCATGACTCATGCGCCGCTCATGTCGATCTGCCGGACCGACCCGGCTACGAGCGATGGGCGATGAAGCGGCCCTGGGCGAGCTTCCCCGCGTGGGCCAGCTCCTGGAGGAAGGTGAACTCACCCGCCAACGCGGCCACGGCGCCGAGATCGAAGTCCAGGATCCGGAGCGCATCGTAGGTCAGTTGCATGTCCACCATTTGCAGGTAGAGATCGATGTGGGGCGCGAACCGACCCGTGTCCTCCGCTTCGGCGACGGTACATCCGTTTTCCTCTAGCAGGCCTCGGTAGTCGCCGATACTGGCGAGGCTGGGGAACTTCATGAAACCAAGGCAACGCTCTGCTTCCGCATCAGAGAGGCCCGCGGGGCCCTCGACCCAGTCCGTGAAAGCGATGGTTCCCCCCGGCTTCACGATGCGGGAAGCCTCGGCGATCAGCTTTGGCTTGTCCTCGACATAGCACCAGGCATCCTCGCCCCAGACGAAGTCCGCCTCGCCACTCGGAAGGCCGCTGTCGCAGGCATCCGCCAGCTGGAGCTGGACGCGGTCGGCGAGGGCCTCCTCCTCGCAGCGGGTGCGGCCAAGCTCGACGACGGTCCGGACCGCGTCGACACCGATCATGGAGGCGACATTGCGGAAACGCACGAGGAGGCGCATGCCGGCGCCGTTGCAGCAGCAGAGGTCGACGCCACGCTGCCCCGCGCCAACACCCGCCCGCTCGGCCAGATCCATGGTGGCCTTGAAGCCTCCGATGTGGATCTGTTGGCCCATGATCAGCTCCCAGAGTTCTCCCTCGGCGCCGCCGTAGACATCCGACACCTCCTGCAGGCCAACGTTCTGGATGGACTTCACGCTTCCCTCCGCGAGACCGGCCGATCCCGGCAAGGCCAAAGCCTCGCTACACGCGCTTGAAGTAGCACGTCGCCCCCGGCCGTCCTATGACGCTTGTCATAGACCGGTTGTCACACACAGGGCCAAAGCGGCCGCTGAATCGCGGGGATGGACCGGTGGTATGTGTGGCACAGAGGTGTCGTTCGGGGCCACCATCGACAGCGATTCCTCTACCAGGCGAGAAGACAATGCTGGTACTTTTCCGCGGCGGTACGTACTTCGATCACGAACTGGGGTCAGCTGAGTTTGCTGACCTGCTTCAAGAGGTCTTCTGTTCCTAGTAAGACCCGCCGGATCAACTCCGCTTTGGCAGCGTAGTAGTCGGCCATCTCGGGGTTTGGGATGAAGTACCGACGTACCCCGGGCAGGGGTGCGTCCGAGAACGACTGGACTCTTCCGAGCCCTTTCAGGGCACACGCGGCCGCGCCTCGGGCGGGGAGTTCGCTGTCCTCCGCAACGGTGACGTCGCACTGGAATACGTCTGCCATGATCTGGC
>JAFDCZ010000344.1 GCA_019312665.1 Deltaproteobacteria bacterium
TCGGGGGTGAGACATCGACCCGCCACCTATCACCCCCGCGCGGCCCCGGGCAGAGTGCCCGGGGCCGTGTTGTTTTCGGGTCAGGGCTTCGCCCCACTACGGCGAGAATCTTGTTTCGCCGATGCGCTCGCCATGAGCGATGACGCCCGGAGCCTCCCGTCGGCAGAGATTGCACGTCTGGCGGTGATGAGGCGCCTCGGCATGGGCACGGCGCACGCGATGAACAATGCGCTCACGGTCGCGATGGGAGAAGCGGGGTTTCTCTACGACGACCACAAGGAAGACCCGGAGATCGCAGAGGCGTGCCAGGCGATCCTCACCTCGATCGACCGCTGCGCTCGGCTGACCCAGGCACTGCTCTCGCACAGCGATCCCGCCCGTTCATCCGGCGAGACGGGCACGGATCTGGTGCGCGTCGTTCGTGATCTCGAGCGTTGGCTCCGCGAGGCAATCGGCAGCCGAAACTCGCTGCGGGTCGTTGCCCCGGATGATCTGGTGCTCGTAGCCGCCCCTGAACATGAGCTCGAACTTCTGGTCATGGGGCTGATCGCGTTCGTGGCGGATCAAACCCGAGGCGCCAGCAACCTCCTGTTATGCGTCGAACCGGATGCGGCAGGTGACTCGGCCGCCATACGGCTCGAAATCTCCTGCGACGATCTCCAGGACGAGTTCGTCGCCTCTCTGGAAGATGCCAGCAGAGCCGCATTGCATCGGGACCAGCTGTTGCTCCGCGCGTTGAAGGAACAGGTCATCGAACGAGGTGGCGCCTGGCACGTGGCACGGATCGACCCCCAAAGCCTCTCGCTGATCGTCAGGCTCCCCGCAGCCATCTAGGCGAGAACTCTCCGCTCCCTCCCGAGCAGCGATCACGGCTTCGGCGCAAGCGTAGAGGCCAGGCCGAAGACGAGGCCTCTGTGGGTCCAGACCTCGACGTGGGTCGTTCCTACATCGAGCTCGGCCGGTAGGAGCTTGCCGATCTGCTCGCCATGGCGAGCCTGGTACAGGGTGAAGCGCTTCCCCGCATCGTCCCGGAGCTGCAACTGGGCAGCGATATTCCCCTGAAGCGAGCAATACCGGGCACCCACGAGTTCGAGATCGGCCGCTCGTTCCGGAAGAACAGGCTGGAAGTCGAGGCGGTCGAGCGCTGCCACGATGAGGCTGAATTCCGCACTCGGCACGTCGGGCTCGTAGTGGCCCTCGTGGTTCAACGCGATCTCTTCAGCCACGGCCCGGAGCATCGATTCCTGCGGGATGCCAGGCGCTTGGGAAATCCATGGGAGAGACCAGAGGACGAATGCCAGCGTCGCCGCGAGCACCGCGGAGAGGAAAAGACCTCGGCGTCTGGGGCTGGCTGCCGCGTCTTCCAGCTCGGCGATCGAGCGCATGCGATCGAGCAGGCCCTCGGAAGGCTGCTCCGCCCGATAGTGGGCGCGCAGATGTTCGTCCAAAGAATCGGATTTCACGGCTTCGCCTCCCTTCTCGGCTCGCCGAGGGCGCGCACGAGCTTCTTCCGCGTCCGATGCAGAAGGCTGAGCACCGTCCCGCGCGGCCGGCCCGTAAGCTCCCCGATCTCCTTCGCGGTAAAGCCTTCGACCGCCTGGAGGAAGAGGATCTCGCGCTCCTCGGGACGCAGCTTGGCCAACGCAGCCTCCAGGTCTTTGCTTCCCAGGCTGATCTCCGGTTGCCAGCTTCGTTCGTCATCCGCGATCCGTTCGAGTTCCTCCGGCGGAAGGGCCTCGACGAGTTCGATGCGCTTGCGCCTGGTTTGGTCGACGAAGCGGCTTCGAATACCGGCGAACAGGTATCCGATCTCGCGCGGCCCGCGCGCCTTGAGTACGGAAACCCAGGCGTCCTGGAGAAGATCCTCGGCCCGGTCGGGATCGTGGGTCAACGAGAGGCCATAGCGATAGCCACGGACCAGCAGCGTCTCGAGTTCATCGCGCAAAGACGGCGAACCCTCTAGAAGAGCCCGGGCCAGCGTTGCTCGACCTGGTACTTCCGTTTCTCGCCGTCCTCCGCATGGATGATCGCCTGGTTGACGCGAAATCCCCCATCCGCTGGGACCACGAGAAAATCCAGATCGTAGGGCCGCTCCTTCTCGTCCACGAAGTCCGCGCAGCTCACGAAGAAGTGCCCCTTCTTCACGATCCCCTCGTGGAGCTCGACCAACCGGAGCTTCGTGAGCTTTCCCGTCACCGGGTCGAAGTGAAGAATCGACCCGTCCTTCCCTTTCTGCGCTTCGATGAACGCCCCCATGGCGGCCTGAATGCCCGCGCGCTCCTGCCCCTGGATCGAGGGATCGTCCCCTGCCCAGGCAGGGCCAGGCCCGACGCCCAGCCCAAGGATCACGAATCCGATCAAACTCACGCTCAGCCGTCCCATCCCAAATTTCTCCTTCCGGATTTCCAGAGTTTCAGACAAGAGTACGCATGAGAGGCCAGCCCGATTGCAACAAACGCATCGGGGTCATGCGTTCAGGAGCGCACTCCCTGTTGCGTTCGCGGCCATTGGGTGGTGCTGAGCCAGGGCCGCACCCCGTTCGGATCGCGCACGCCTCGCGCCAGCTCGGCCAGGGTCACCCCGCTCTTGGGGTGGAGGAGATCTCCCGCCAGCTCGGCCAGAGGCTCGAGGACGAAAGCCCGGAGATGCAAGCGGGGATGAGGCAGGGTCAGC
>JAFDCZ010000187.1 GCA_019312665.1 Deltaproteobacteria bacterium
GATGATTTCCGGCGGGTGATGTCGGTTCCGCGCGCGGTGATCGGGGGAACCCTGGGGCAGTTGATCCTGCTGCCGCTGATGACCTGGGCGCTCGTTACGTGGACGGGTCTCACGCCGGCGTTCGCGGCCGGTGCGATGATCCTCGCTGCGACGCCAGGCGCTGGTATGTCGAATGTGATGGCCGCGGTTGCAGGTGCAAACGTTGCCCTTTCGGTCACGCTGACCGCAGTGTCTTCGCTGCTTGCGGTGATCAGCCTTCCGGCGTTCACGGCCTTCAGCATCGAGTTCTTCTTCGGTAACAGCGGAGGGGTGGACGTGCCGGTGTTGACGCTCGCCATGCAGCTGGGCCTGTTCCTGGCGCTTCCGATCGGCTTCGGAATGCTCGTGCGCAGCCGCCGGCCAGAGGCATCCAAACGTTACGTCACCCGGGCGAACCGAGCGGCGGTCGTCGCGATCCTTCTCCTCACCGTGCTAGGCGCGATTTCCCAGCAGAGCCTGCTGCCCTCGGGGGAGGAGTTCGTCAGGGCGATGCTGGCGGCCGGCGCGTGGACTCTCTTCGCAATGGCCATCGGGTGGGGGTTGGGCTGGCTGCTCTCCCTCAATCCCCATGATCGGTTCACGTTCGTGATCGAATTCGCAGCCCGCAACCTGGCGATCACCATCATCGTGGCCGTTGGGTCGCTCGGGCGGCTCGACCTCGGAGTCTTCGCCGGAGCCTATTCGATGACAGGGTTTCCCCTCGTCATCCTGCTTTCCGTACTGCGAGGCCGTAGATAGGCAGCTCTGGGCGTCGGGCCTGCTTTCGGAGTAGAATCCCCGCACCCCAAGGGAGGCCCCCCCCCATGCTGATCCGCCTGTTGCTGTTGATCCCGCTCGTCTTGCTCCTGATGGCCCCAAACTCCTGCGCGCTTCGTCCGGATGGCTATTTCCCGGTTGGCGAGTGGAACGAGCGGCAGATGGAGTGGCTGCGTTTCGCCACCGAGGTGCCGCTGAACCCGGCATCGATCCCGAACGTGATGGCCCACCTGGAGCGAGAGAAGCGAGATGCGGCCTTCTCGGTTCCCGAAGGTTCAGTGCCTGTCGACGCCTGGGATGGCGCGTTCGACAAGATGTGGCGCCTCCGGGACACCAGTGATTTCGACGCCCTGCGCCTGGTGAGTGCACTCTACAGCTTCGCAGATCACAAGGTCGCCAATGAACTGCTGTGGCACAAAGTTGCCGACGCGTTGAGCACGTTCAAGTACTGGTACACGGATCCGACGCCAGCACGCGTGGTCGACGGCGAGCAGGTCGTGGACTCGATGTGGTATTGGACCGAGAACCACATCCTGATCTTTCATACGGTCGAACTGCTTGCCGGGAAGTGGATGCCGAATCGTGTCTTCTCCGTCACGGGGATGACAGGTCAGCAGCATGCAGACAGGGCACGCCCTCGCATCCTTCGCTGGCTGGATGAGCGAGCGAAGTTCGGCTTCACCGAGTGGCATTCCGACGTCTACTACAACCTGGATATGCGTCCGCTACTCGCTCTCATCGACTATTCGGACGATCCGGAAATCGAACGCCGTGCAACCATGGTGTTGGATCTGGTCTTCCTTGATATCGCCTTGGGCGTTCACCGCGGCAACTTCGGCACGACGCACGGCCGTTCGTATGTGAAGGACAAGGTGGCCGCCGAGCTGCAGGACATCTTCGACCAGACGAAGATGTACTTCGACGATACGGAGCTGCCCTATCGGAGCCGGGGCTCCTCGAGCGGCGTCGCGTTCGCGAGCACGAGGAAATACCGACTGCCCGAGGTGATCCGTCGAATCGCACGCTCCGACGAGCCCAGCTGGAATCTCGCGCGCATGAACCTCCCGTTGGATGAGGTTCCGCCCACGGATCCAGCGAGTACCCCGCCGCCGGTCGCACCGCACGGCCTCGACTACCGGGATGAGGCCAATCTCCCGTTCTGGTGGTCGATGGGAAGCCAAGCTGTTTGGATGATGCTTCCGCTCACGCTCGAAGTGGGAGAGCGCGAAAACCTCTGGGATTCCCAATTCGCGCCTTTCAAGGCGTTGCGGGATCTCGTCTGGACTCCCGGAGACCTACCAGCCACCATCATCAAGGCCCAGAACCTCGCAGGCTTCCTCTGGAAGGTGATCAATGAATCGCTTCTGATGGAAGTGAATACCGCCACCTGGCGCACCAAGCACTACATGCTGTATACGGCCCAGGACTACCGGAAAGGTCTTCGCGGAAGCCAGACCCACTCCTGGCAGGCGACCCTCTCGGAGCATGCGCTGGTGTTCACACAACATCCTTCCTACCTGCCGGTGGCTCCGGGCGGCAGCGTGCCCCCGGATTGGAACTGGCAACAGAAGGATGAGCCGGGCCCCGGCTACTGGACGGGAGAGTCGGCCCAGCCTCGCTCCGTGCAGCACCACAATGTGGGCATCTCGATCTACTCTCCCCAATACGGCCGGATCCCGTCCTTTGGCTTTGATTTTCGCGACGAGACCCACGCCTACTTCCCACACGCACATATGGACGAAGTGGTGCAGCAGGGCTCCTGGACATTCGGCCGCAAGGACGACGCCTATGTGGCGCTCTACTCCTGGCGGCCCACGATGTGGCGCGGCGGCCAGCCGGAAGTGTTCCAGAATGCCGGCCTGGATTTCGATCTGGTCGCGCCCGGCGGCGCCAACAACGTCTGGATCGTCGAATGTGGCAGTATCGACGAATGGCCCGGGGGCTTCGCTGCGTTCCAGGCCGCGATCCTTGCGGCGGCAGTCAGTGTGACACCCACCGCCACCGCTTTTGATGTGTCGTACGACTCTCCGAGCCAGGGTACGTTCACGGTCGGTTGGGACGGCCCGTTGCAGGTCGATGGAAACGATGTCGCGATTCATGGCTATCCGCGGTTCGACAATCCCTACGTGCACACCGAGTTCGGCGAAACGGTCTACGATATTCGTGAGGGGGAGTACAGCCTCCTGCTCGAGTTTGATCGAGGCGAGCGAACGGCTACGGCTCCACGTCCGATCTGGAACCTTCCCTAGCCCGAGCCGCCCCCGTTCGTGCAAAGCTTGGCTGGGGAGACCGAATGTCTGAGAACATCCGGCGGCCGACTGCGCTGCTCGTCATGTCACCCGTTCTGACGTCGGGTCTCCTGACAGAGGCGCACCGCTCGCGGTTGGCGCAAATGTGCAACCTGGCAGCTCAGGAGCCCCTGGCAACGCTCGACGACGCTCTGGCCGAGCGCCTGCTGGCCGATGCCGAGATCCTGCTCACGTCCTGGGGCTGCCCCACGTTGGACGAAGAGGTGCTGGCGCGGGCGCCGCGGCTCGAGGCGATCATGCATGCGGCGGGGACCGTCAAGAACCATGTGACGGAGGCCGTCTTCGAGCGCGGCATTCGGGTGTGCTCCGCCGCGGCAGCGAACGCGTTGCCGGTCGCAGAGTTCGCCCTGGCATCGATCCTGTTCGCGAACAAGCGGGTGTTCGAGCTGCAGCGGCAATACCGGGAGGTGCGCGGCTTTCGCTTCTGGTCTCGTGAGGCGCCGGGGTTGGGCAATTTCGGAAAACGGATCGGCCTGGTCGGATTGTCTCGGATCGGTCGCAGGCTGGCGCGGCTGCTTCAGCCTTTCGATCTGGAGGTCGTCGCCTGGGATCCCACGCTGGATGCCGCGGCGATCGTCGAGCAGGGCGCCAGGCCTGCCAGCCTGGACGAACTCCTCACGAGCTGCGACGTGACGAGCCTGCACGCTCCTCTTCTTCCCGAAACCCAGGGCCTGATCGATGCGCGGCGCCTCGCGCTCATGCCGGATGGTGCCACGCTGGTGAACACCGCTCGCGGCGGCCTCGTGGATGCCAAGGCCCTCGAGCGCGAGCTCGTGAGCGGCAGGCTCCGCGCAGTGATCGATACGACCGATCCGGAGGTGCTGGCTTCGGATTCGCCCCTCTACGATCTCCCCAACGTGTTTCTCACGCCGCATATCGCCGGGGCCCAGGGCGCCGAGACCGGCCGCATGGTCGATCTGGCCCTCGACGAGATCGAGCGCTTCGTCGTCGGCGAGCCGCTGCTGCACGAAGTGCGGCGCGAAGATTGGAGCCGCATCGCATGAGCTCGCGCCAGATCCTGGGTTTCTGTTCGGTCTCTGCTCTCGACCGTTCGCTCGTCGACGCCGCCCGAATGGCGGTTGACGCGGGCTGCGATGGGCTCGAGGTAACCGCGCGCCCGCCGCATCTGGATCCGGCGGGAAGCCTTGCCGCCATCGCCGACCAGGGCCGTGCCGTGCGTGACACCGGTGTAGAGGTCCTCACCTACGGCTCGTACTTCGGGCGGGAACGCCCCCTTTCGGCTGCGGATGCACTTCGCGCGGCGGAGATCGCGGAGGCCCTGGGCGCACCCTTGCTTCGGGTCTGGGCAGAATGCGGGCCGGAGGAAGATGCCAAGGAAACGATCCGACACCTCCAACTCGTCTGCGACGCCTCAGCGGACCGCGGTGTCACGGTCGTCGTCGAGCGTCATCAGGGCTCCCTGGCCGATACGCCGGAACGTGTCGAGGTGCTGCTTGCCGGAGTCGACCGCGCCAATTTCGCCCTCAACTATCAAGTGCTCGATCTGCTTCCCCAGGCGGAGATTTCGCACCAACCCGACGATGCCGCGCGGCTCGTCCGCCATGCTCGCTACTTCCACCTGAAGAACTACCAGCTGAAGGTCGAGGGGCAGGGCCTGCTGCTCCCCGGAGGCTCCCTGGAGAAGGGTGTGCTCGACTATCGGGCGCTGCTGCACGCCGCGCTGGACGCGGGCTACACAGGCCCCATGACCATCGAATTCCTCTCCTTCGACGAGCGCCCGCTGGAGGAGCGGCTGGCCTCGGACGTGGCTTGGGTGCGCGGGGTGCTCGAAGATTGGGCCACCGCTAACTCGCGGTGATGACGCAATCCTTTCCGCTCGCCTTGGCTTCATAGAGCGCGCGATCGGCGGCATCGAAGGTCGCATCGGGTGAGTGCGCAAACAGTGCGACGCCCAGCGAGACCGTCACGCCAACGGGATCGGCTCCGTCCGCCACTTCGAAGCGAGCCGCGGCGACGGCGAAGCGCAGCTTCTCTGCCAGCTGGACGGCTCCCTCCAGTGTGGCTTCCGGCAGCAACATCGCGAATTCCTCGCCGCCGTAGCGGGCCAGGTAGTCGGTCTCCCGCACCTGCTCGTTCATCGCCATGGCCACACCGGCGAGCACCTTGTCGCCGGCGCTATGCCCGTAGTCGTCGTTCAGGCGCTTGAAGTCGTCGATATCGATCAGCACGAGGCAGAGCGGATGTCCTGTCCGATCCGAGCGGCGGGTTTCGCTCAGGTATCGATCCTGGAAATGGCGATGGTTATGCAGCCTGGTCAGACCATCCGTGATCGAGAGCTGCTCCAGCACCTCGTTGGCCCGCTCCAGCTCGTGGTTGCGTGCTTCGAGTTCCCGGCGGCTCTGATCGAGCTGGGCACCCAGTTCGTCGACAGCGCGGGCCAGGAAGCGCAGCTCGCTCTCGTTCCGATCCTTGAGAAGGCTCACGTCTCCCCCGGCTACCAGGCGGTGGGCAGCTTCTACGACGGCTTCGAGGGGGCGTGTCCACAATGTGGCGACCACGCCGGCAAGCGCCGCGGCTCCCCATGGAGCCCAGCTCGAAAGCTCGGCGCTCAGGACACCCGCTTGGATGCCCAGAAGGCTGACACAGAAGATGAAGAGGCCCATTCGGAGGCTGAGCGACAACCTCCGCCAAAGCCCGGCCCAAGCTCGAATCATGGGTGAATTCGTCTCCCCCAAATGGCCATCGGCCCATCCAAGTCGGGCCTTGACCTGTGTTCCTGGAGGTAGGTGACCCAGAGAAGGTCGCATGATGCCCCCCGGGGAGGACTTCCTCGATTT
This sequence comes from Deltaproteobacteria bacterium, assembly GCA_019312665.1. Classification (GTDB taxonomy): domain Bacteria; phylum Myxococcota_A; class UBA9160; order UBA9160; family UBA6930. The sequence goes on from JAFDCZ010000187.1 coordinate 5,903, forward strand.
CCTGCTCTGGGTTAGGTTCTGTCCCTTCCTGTCCCCGGGGGCGACGCTCCTTCCCCCCGGTTCCCCTGTGCCCCTCAAAAGAGAACCCCCACGTGGCTCGTGAAGTGCCTTCCGGCCCGGTCATCACCCTGCAGACCGGCTCGCTCGCGGATATGTCCAAGAACGAGCGCATCAAAGTCGAGAGCAAGGGCCTGTTCTATGTCCTCGACCCGAAGGAGCCCCACAGCTTCCGGGACGAGCTCGACGAGATGGCGAGCGGCGCGCGGGAAACCCTCTCCGGTAGTGCCAAGGAGCTCTCCAAGTTCTTCGGGATCTACAAGCAGCAGGCCCGGGGAGAGCGCGGCAAGAAGACCAACGATTATTTCTGCATGATCCGGATCAAGAATCCGGCCGGCGGGCGGCTCACGCCCCAGCAGTGGATCGCGCTGGACGATGCAAGCGATGCGTTTGCCGATGGCACGCTGCGCATCACCTCGCGCCAGGCGATCCAATACCACCGGGTCTACGGGGACAAGCTCGGCGCGATGATCCGCCACCTGAACCGGGACTACCTGGATCACGGCACGCTTGGCGCATGCGGCGATGTGAACCGCAACTTGATGGGCTCGCCGATTGACACCCTCGATCCGGAGACGAGCTGCGGTGCCCTGGAGCTGTCCAACGAGATCGCTGCCGAATTGTCGCCGCGCACGACCTCGTATTTCGAGATCTTTCTAACGGATGAAGAGGGAGCTACCGCGGGTCGGGTGACTCCGGAGGAGCCGCTCTACGGCGAGCAGTATCTGCCGCGAAAGTTCAAGGTGGGCCTCGCCCACCCGCGGGACAACTCCATCGATCTCCGAACCCAGGACGTCGGCCTGCTTCCTGTCGACGATCGCGGGGCGGTCTGGGAACTCTATACCGGAGGCGGGCTCGGGCTCTCGCATAACAACCCGAAGACGGAGGCGCTGCTCGGCATTCATCTCGGACGGATTCGTCGCGAGCAGATCGTGGAAACCTGTCGCGCGATCGTGATCCTGCAGAAGGAGAACGGCGACCGGAAGGACCGCAAACAGGCGCGCTGGAAGTACACGATCCGGAGGCTCGGCGTCGCTGCCGTCAAGGCGGCCCTGCGTGAGCGCTTCGAGATCGAGCTCGAGGATTCACCGGAGCCCGCGGCGCTACCGCCGATGGAGCTTCATCTTGGCTGGCACGAGCAGCGCGGAGGCGGGAGCTACTACGGGCTTTCGGTGCAGAGTGGACGGCTGAAGGGTTCCCAGCGCAAAGCGGTACGTCAGGCTGTCGAGGAGTTGGGCCTTTCCGTGGTCTTGACGGCGCAGCAGGATCTATTGCTCTGCGATGTCGAGGATCGCGCTGCGCTGGAAGCCATCCTGGAGCAACACGGCGTTGCGGCGCTGGGCGATGGGCAGCTGGCCCGGGCCAACGCGATGGCTTGCCCCGCGAAGCCCACCTGCGGGCTGGCGATGACCGATGCCGAGAACATCCTGCCTGACTATTTCGACGCGTTGGAGGCCGAGGGCCTTGGCGACGTGGATGTGGTCATCCGCATGACCGGCTGTCCGAACAACTGCGCGCGGCCGCCTACAGCCGAGATCGGAATCTACGGCTACGGCAAGAACGATCACGTGGTGCTGGTCGGGGGCTCGCGCGGCGGCGATCGCATTGCCCAGCCGCTCTATTCGCGGATTCCAGGAGAAATGATGGTGCCGGCCCTTGTCGGCCTCTTCCGGGCGATCAAAGAGCGGAACCCGGAGGGGCTCCCGGCTGGGGAGTTCCTGCACCAGACCGACCCGGAGACCCTGCGGGGCTGGGTTGGCGTAGAGGCCGAGTAGAACCCCGTCCGCGCTAGGCTATTCCCGTGACCCTACACGCCGATCAAACGAGCCAGATCGTCGACCGCGCTGTCGATGAGGCCCGGCTCGGGCGCGAAGAGGCGGAGTGGTTGGCCACGCACATGGCCGAGCCCGAAATTCTGGCCATCCTCCAGGAGGGTGCCCACGAGAGCAAGTGTCGCGCCCAGCGTGATGGGGTCAGTTTTTCGCGTAATGTCTTCATCCCCCTGACGAATCTCTGCCGGGACCGCTGCGCCTACTGCACTTTCGCGAAGACGCCCGACTCCCCCGAAGCCAAGACCTTCAGCCTCGACGAAGTCGCGAGCCTCACGAGGGGTGGCGTCCAGATGGGCTGTATCGAGGCGCTGTTCTGCCTGGGCGACAAGCCGGAGATCGCCTATCGCGGCCACAAGCAGTGGTTGGCCGCTGAGGGCTTCGCGTCGA
>JAFDCZ010000188.1 GCA_019312665.1 Deltaproteobacteria bacterium
TTCAGCCGTACGCCCGGCAGCATCGACCGTCCCTCTCCGCACGCAGGCCAGGACACGGACGAAAGCCTGGTCTCGTGGGGCCTGACGAGTGAAGACGTGAAGAAGCTGCGCGAACTCGGCGCCATCAAATAGGAGCGTAGGAGCGGGGACGTTCTTTCCGCTGTTTCCGTTACGGGCAGACGGCGCAGAGCGCCGTCTGCCCGTAACGGAAACAGCGGAAAGAACGTCCCCGCTTCTATTTGATGGCGCCGAGTTCGCGCAGTTTCTTCACGTCTTCACTCGTCAGGCCCCACGAGACCAGGCTTTCGTCCGTGTCCTGGCCTGCGTGCGGAGAGGGACGGTCGATGCTGCCGGGCGTACGGCTGAAGCGCGGCGCCGGCGCCGGCTGCATGAACCCGCCGGATTCGACGAACGTTCCTCGGTGCTTGTTATGCGGGTGCTCGTAGGCCTCGCCAATGTTGAGGACCGGCGCGTAGCAGACGTCCGTTCCCTCCATGATGGCGTTCCACTCATCGCGGGTCTTCGCCTTGAAGATCGCGGTGAGACGATCCCTCATGGATTCCCAATGCAGGCTGTCCATCTGGTGAGGCAGCTCCTCGCCCTCGAGCCCGGTGAGGCGAAGCAATTCGGCGTAGAACTGGGGCTCGATCGAGCCGATCGATACGAACTCGCCGTCCTTCGTCTCGTAGGTGTCGTAGAAATGGGCGCCGGTATCCAGCAGGTTCGTACCGCGCTCGTCGCTCCAGCCACCGAGCTGCCGAAAGCTATGCATCATGGTCATCAGCACGGCCGCACCATCGACCATGGCGGTATCCACCACCTGGCCCTTGCCGGAGCTGGCACGCTCTACCAGGGCCGCGGCGATTCCGAAGGCCAGGAACATTCCGCCGCCGCCGAAATCGCCCACCAGGTTGAGCGGGGGAAGCGGCTTCTCGCCCTTGCGGCCGATGTGGCCGAGGGCGCCGGCCATGGCGATGTAGTTGATGTCGTGGCCCGCCGCCTGGGACATCGGGCCTTCCTGGCCGAAGCCCGTCATACGCCCGTAGACGAGGCCCGGGTTTCGCTCCATGCAGACGTCCGGGCCGAGGCCGAGGCGCTCCATGACGCCCGGTCGAAAGCCCTCCATCAGCACGTCCGCCTGGTCGACGAGACGCAAGATGGTGGCCACGCCTTCCGGATGCTTGAGATCGACGCCCACACTGCGGCGCCCGCGGTTCAGGAGATCGGGGGACGGCCGGTCGGGCATCTCGTCCCGGACCGAGGCCGCACGATCGACGCGCAGCACATCCGCGCCCATATCCGCGAGCATCATCGCGCAGAAGGGGCCCGGGCCGATGCCCGCGATCTCGATCACCTTGATTCCGCTGAGAGGGCCAGACATCACAGAACTCCTTGGCTGGAACGGGCAATGATATCGCGAGGGCGACCGCTGGAACGGGCAATGATACCGCTGAGGCAGCGGAGGGGATGCGCGATGCGATCGCTACTTCGGAAGCTCGAGCTTCGGTTCCTCGGGATGGGGCCGGTAGAGGATGACCGTATGCCCGACCAGCCCGCAGAGCTCGGCGCCGGAGCGCTCCGCCAACTCCTGGGCCGCGGCCTTCTTGTCTTCCGGCTGGACCAGCCGCACCTTGATGAGCTCGTGGGCCAGAAGGGCTTGATCGACTGCGCTGAGCACGGCCTGGCTGAGCCCACTTCCGCCCACCTGTACGATCGGGCGCAAAGCGTGAGCCTGGCCACGCAGCCATTTGCGCTGGGCGCCGCCGAGAGCGGTAGGAGAATGGGGGTTGGAATGGGCCACGGGGAGCGGGGGAGGCTAGCATGCGCGCCCGTCGTGCTCCGCTGCCTTTTCGTTCTTCGCGGCCAGCGCTCACGCCGTGGGCTGGGCCTTCCTTTCCGGGTCGCCATGGCGGCATGCCTGCTGTTCGCGGCCGCGTGCGCGAGCCCGCCGCCCGCCGAGCCCTCCATGGCCCTCGTTCCGCCGACCGTTTCGTTGCCGCCTCCGTCCCAGGCCCCGGAGGCTGCTCCGCCGCCCGCCGCCCTGGATCCAGAGCCAGTCGTCCCCGAGCCGGTGGATCCGCTCTTCGCGACGGTCGAAGCCGTCCTCCTCGAGCGCGCACCCGCCCTTTCCGAAGCCGAACGGGCAGCGACCGCCGCGGAGATCGTGGCGGGCGAGCGCGAGCATGGCCTTCCGGCCCTGCTGCTCCTGGCGGTGATCGACCACGAGAGCCGCTTCGACCCAACCGCCAAGAGCCGGCGCGGCGCCCTCGGGTTGATGCAGATCCGTCCCTTCGTGGGCGCGGACGTGGCCTACCGGCACCATCTGCCCTTCCACCGGACACCGGACCTCTTCAAGCCGCAGCTCAACGTGGCCATCGGCATCCGCTTCCTGGCGGAGCTGAACGAGGAGTTCGGCGATCTCGAGCTGGCCCTGGCCGCCTACCACATCGGCCCGACCCGGGTACGCGCCCGGGTGAAGCGCGGCTGGCGCCCCCGCGGCCCCTACGTGCGCACGGTGATGAGCCGCTACAACGCACTGCGCCGCGATACCGGCGAGCTGGCCACCGCCATCGGAGGCTAGCCCCTCCCCGCTATCCTCCTGGGATGGAACACGATTTCGATCTCTTCGTGCTCGGCGCGGGTTCCGGCGGGGTGCGCGCGAGCCGCATGGCCGCGGGCCGGGGCGCGCGTGTCGCGGTGGCCGAGGACGATCGCCTCGGCGGCACCTGCGTCAACGTGGGCTGCATTCCCAAGAAGCTCTTCGTACTGGCCTCGCATTTCTCCGAGGATTTCGAGGATGCCGCGGGCTACGGCTGGAGCGTCGGACCGCGCAGCTTCGATTGGCCGACGCTGATCGCGAACAAGGACAAAGAGATCACGCGGCTGAACGGCATCTATCAGCGCATGCTCGATGGCGCCGGCGTGACGCATATTTCCGGCCGGGCGACGATCGCGGACGCGCATACCGTGGAAGTTGGCGAGCAGCGCTACACGGCGGAGCACATCCTGGTCGCGGTCGGCTCGTGGCCGCACATGCCGAGCATCCCGGGGATCGAGCACGCCATCTCGTCCAACGAAGCCTTCTACCTGGAGCAGCTTCCGAAGCGCGCAGCGATCGTGGGGGGCGGCTACATCGGTGTGGAGTTCGCCGGCATCTTCAACGGGCTGGGCGTCGAAACGACCCAGATCTACCGCGGGCCCCTCTTCCTGCGCGGCTTCGATGACGATCTGCGCAAGACCCTGGCCGAAGAAATGCCGAAGAAGGGCATCCATCTGCGCTTCGAGACCGACGTTGCTGAGATTCGCCGAGAGGACGACGGCCTGCACCTGACGCTTTCGGACGGAAGCAGCCTGGTCGTCGACCAGATTCTCTACGCGACAGGCCGCGTGCCGAAGACGAAGGACATCGGCCTCGAGAAGGCCGGAGTAAAGCTGGGCAAGATCGGTGAGATCCTCGTCGACCCCTATTCGCGTAGCAACGTGCCTAGCATCTGGGCGCTGGGAGATGTGACCGATCGTCTGAACCTCACGCCGATGGCGATCGCCGAGGCGATGGCCTTCGTCCGAACTGTGTTCGGTGACGATCCCACCCGCCCCGACCACGCCGATGTGGCGACTGCCGTGTTCAGCCAGCCGCCGATCGGCACGGTCGGGCTGACGGAAGCTGAAGCGCGGGAACGGTTCGGCAACATCGACGTGTACCGCTCGACCTTCCGGCCGCTGAAGCACACCCTGACCGGCCGCGACGAGCAGACGATGATGAAGCTACTGGTCGATCCCAAGACGGATCGGGTCGTCGGCGCGCACATGATCGGTGCGGATGCAGCAGAGATCCTCCAAGGCGTCGGGATCGCGGTGAAGCTGGGCGCGACGAAGGCGCAATTCGATGAGACGATCGGCATCCACCCGACCTCAGCCGAAGAGTTCGTGACCATGCGCGAGAAGGTGCAGGAGGGGTGAAGCGCGCGGAGAAGGCCGAGCGCATCCACAAGATCCTGGACCGGCTCTACCCGCAGCCGCCGATCCCGCTGGATCATGGGGATCCCTTTTCGCTACTCGTGGCGGTGCTGCTCTCCGCCCAGTGCACGGACGAACGGGTGAACAAGGTGACCCCTGGCCTGTTCGCGATCGGGCCGGACCCGCAAACGATGGCGAGGCTCTCGGTCGCGCAAATTCGCGCGAAGATCCGCTCTTGCGGGCTGGCGCCCCAGAAGGCCAAGAACATCAAGTCGCTCTCGAAGCTTCTGCTCGGCGAGCACGGCGGGGAGGTGCCGAAGAGCTTCGAGGCGCTGGAAGCGTTGCCCGGGGTCGGCCACAAGACGGCGAGCGTGGTGATGGCCCAGGCCTTCGGTGTGCCGGCCTTCCCGGTGGATACGCACATCCACCGGCTTGCGACGCGCTGGGGGCTCTCGAGCGGTCGCAACGTCGAACAGACGGAACGCGACCTGAAACGCGTCTTCCCGCGCGAGGCCTGGAACAGGCTCCACCTTCAGCTGATCTTCTTCGGCCGCGAGCATTGCCCGGCCCGCGGCCACGAGCTGACGGCCTGCGCGATCTGCGGTTGGGCGGCGAGCAAGCGCCGGCAGGCCGAAGAGGCGCGGCGCAAGTAGAAAACTGCGTCTAGCTGTGGATGCGGTATGCCATGTAGCCTAGATAGAACACGCCTAACAACACAGCCTCCGTGCGGATGATTCGCTGGCCTCGGGTGTAGGACGTGATCAGCAGGACGAGTGAGAGGAAGCCGACGATCGCCAGATCCAACGCACCGCCCTCGGGAACCGGCACCGGGCGCAGGGTCGCACTGGCGCCGAGCACGAGCAGCAGATTGAAGATGTTCGAGCCCACCACGTTGCCGATGGCGAGATCCGGGAAGCCCTTGGCCGTGGCGATCAGGGAGGTGGTGAGTTCGGGCAGGCTCGTCCCGATGGCGACCAGGGTGAGGCCGATGATGGCCTCGGAAACCCCCCAGCCACGGGCCAGACCCACCGCACCATCGACCGTGAGCTCAGCCCCGAAGATGAGAGCCGCCAGGCCTGCCACCGTAAGACCGAGCGCGGTGCTCCGGCTCATGCGGTGAGAGATTTCCGGCTCCGCAGCTTCCGGTGCTCTGGCCCGGCGCTGGGCGATCACGTCGTTCACCGTGTAGTAGACGAAGACCGTGAAGAGGAGCAGCAGGATCAAGCCGTCCGAGCGGTCGTAGAGGCTCTCGCTGCCGCGCAGCCAGGCATCCAGCCCCAGCACCGCCGCAGCCGCCGTGGCCAGCAGCATCATCGGCAGCTCGCGAACGATCACCGGCGATTGCACATGCAAAGGCTTGTAGAGTGCGGTGGCGGCAACGATCAGGCCAATGTTGGCCATGTTCGAGCCCATGATGTTGCCGAAGGACATGGCGCCGTTGCCGCGAACGGCGGCGGTGAGGTTGACTGCCAGCTCCGGCGCACTCGTACCGAAGGCCACCACCGTAAGCCCGATCGCCAGGGGCGAAACGCCGAGCCGATGGGCAAGCGCTGACGCGCCGCGGACCATGACGTCGCCGCCGGCCAGCAGCAGGGCCAGGCCGAAGAGGGTAGTGAGGAGATCAGACGTCAAGGGTTTTGGAAGTTGGGCCCGGTTGAGATCCGAGGAAAGCGCGAAGAGCCCCCGAGGATACGGCAGCGTGCCCGGGCATGCCCTCGCTCGGGCCCACTTCAACGGAGAATCACTGCGAGCCCGTTCTTCCTCCCGACCCAGGACGCCCCAATGGAAGCGCATGGAGATCCAGGGGGCTGCGAACACCGAGGCCGCCGCGGTTCACGACGTGGGTGTAGATCATCGTCGTGTTCACACTGCGGTGGCCGAGCAGCTCTTGCACCGTGCGGATATCTGAGCCGCTTTCGAGGAGATGGGTTGCAAAGCTATGACGCAGGGTGTGGCAGCTGGCCCGTTTGGTAAGGCAGGCCGCGAAACCGCCAGCTTCACCGCACGCTGCACCGAGGCCTCGCTCAGATGGTGCCGCCTCTCCTCCCCGCTGCGCGGATCCCGCGAGCGCCGCGCCGCCCAACAAGGCGATGAAGTCGGACGTTGAATGGCTCGGTTCAAATGACCGCGGTACCATTCTGGCATCAACCTTAGAAGGCTCGGCGGAGTCGGCGGCGGTATTCAACGCCGCTTATCGCCGATCCGTTAGGCAGCTCTACGAGAGGGTTCGCAGAATGAAGATTGCCCTGGCCCTATCAGTCGTCATGATCCAGCTGCTGGCCGCTACGGCCTTCGCGCAGGAGAAGCCGAACATCGTCTACATCCTCGTGGACAATTGGGGTTGGGGCGACATTGGCATCCAAGGAAGCACGACACCTACTCCTCGGATCGATGCTCTAGCAGCCGAGGGGATGAGGTTCACCAACTTCAACGTCCAAAACCAATGCACTCCGACGAGATCCGCGATTCACACGGGCCGACTTCCCATTCGCTCCGGCACCCAGAAGGTCGCTGCGCCAGGAGAGCCGGATGGTCTGGCTCCCTGGGAATACACGATCGCGGAACTGCTGTCGGACGCCGGCTACGCCACGGCACTGTACGGCAAGTGGCACATCGGCTCGAAGCCCGGTCGCTTGCCGAACGACCAAGGCTACGACGAATGGTGGGGGATCAACGAGGGGTCGAATGCTGCTGCGTACACCAGCACTCCGCAGTTTGATCCGGCCGTGGTGGAGGTCCCCTATTTCTGGACAGGAGTGAAAGGAGAACCCTCAACCAAGACCGAGATCTACGATATCCCCGCGAAGGCGAGCATGGACCATCGATCCACCGAGAAGGCCATCGAGTTCATCAAATCTCGATCAAAGGAAAGAAGGCCGTTCTTCGTTTATGTCGGGTTTACGCATTTTCACCCGCCTTGGGGCGTGCACGCCGAGTTCGCGAACAAGTCGAAGGCGGGAGTCTACGCGGATACGAAAATGGAAGTCGATTACAACGTGGGGCAGATCCTCGATACCATCGAGGATGCTGGTCTCAACAAGAACACGATCGTGATCGTCACGGGTGACAACGGGGCGGCGAACTATCCTTCCCCAGGTCTGGTCACCGGAGAGGTCGGCGGAGCGAACGGGCCGTGGCGGGGTGGTCTCAGTACTGCATACGAAGGCGGTATGCGTACACCAGCCATGGTTCGATGGCCTGGGGGAATCCCGGGTGGCGTCGTGACAGACGAGATCTTGGCGGATCTCGACTGGTTACCCACGATCGCCCATCTCATCGGGGAGGAAGCACGGATTCCCGACGATCGACCCATCGATGGGATCAATCAGTCCAACCTACTCACAGGAAAGCGAAATAAATCCGAACGCGAACACGTCGTCGCGTACGTCGGAGACACCGTGTTCGCCGTCAAATGGCGCAACATGAAGATGCATTTTGCCACTGCAGATGGAACACACGCTTACATTCAGAAGTACACGTTTCCACAGGTCTTCGATATCAAGGAGGACCCGAAAGAAAATTACGAGCTTTGGGGAAACGAGGGCTACTCGCACGCTTGGGTCATGGCGCCAGTGACGAAAATCCTCACCGAGCTGAACGCGAGCATGCGGCAGTATCCGAACATCCAGCCCGGGCAGGATTTCTCAGGCTATGAGTGAGCCGCCTCAGTGGCCGTTCACGGGGTACGGTCCAGCCTCCTGACCTGGAATGTCATAGGAGCCGCGATCTTCCTTGCTGCGGGAATCCTCATGCATGTTTCAATGCCAGGTCCTGTTCAAATCTTCACTTCTGGACCCACCACCAAGGCGCTCTTCGAGTTCCCTCTAGCGTTGGTGCCCACCTTCCTCGTGCCGTGCTTCGTCGGACTCCATCTTGCGTGCCTTTGGAGGCTATTCGCTCGCGCTGTCTGACATGGACTTGCAGCTGACAACAGACAGTTGGGCATTCTTGGATTCGGTAGCCTTCTGGCGTCAGGATTTCTGCGGCATGGCGCTGACGGTCAGCGCTGTCTGTTGCAGCTGAAGCCCGATCCGTCGGATCGCCGGAGTGGTGCATGAAGCGAGTTGTCTTGGTCGTCGGCTCGGTCCTCGGCTTGGTCGCAATTTTTTACGCAAGCCTGTTTGCTTTCGCCGAGTTGTACACGGAGATCGTTGTCCTGCGTACGTTCGACGCCGACGGTGAATCTCACGAGACTCGAGT
>JAFDCZ010000189.1 GCA_019312665.1 Deltaproteobacteria bacterium
AAGAAGGCTCTCCGGTCGGGGTCTCGCGGTGGGCGAAGGACGAGGCGTTCATCGTCCTTCTCGAAGAGCGGACCCGGAGCGAATTTCAGCGCCTCCTGCAGCACGTCCGCCTCGGGCTCCGAACAGCCGAGCGGGGCCAGGAGCAGGAGAACAGACAGAAAACTTCCGGGTATTCGACGACTCATTCCACACTCCCTCCCAGTGGATCGAAGCAACGATAGAACGCCTCGCCTTCCTGGGCTCGCGGGAAACGAGCCCGCTTCTCGAGCACGACCTGGATGCCCCGGAAACGCCCCAGCCGGCAGGGAATCCACTCAGAAATCGACGACAACGGCCCCGTAGTAGTGGAGATCGTTGCGCTCGGCGTCCCCCGCGACATCGGTCTCGTATTCATTCTCGATGCCGATCTTGAGGCTCAATCCTCCCTCGGTGAGCTTCACCTTCCAATCGGCCGTCGTCAGGTTGCGGAACTCACCGAGATCCGAGAGATCCGGGAAGAAGGTCGTCCCGACGTTCAACGTCTGCCCCTCCGTGACCTGCCAGCTCGCTTCGAGCCCAATGAGGCCTTCGGGTCGAAAGCCATCGTCCGGGCTGCCGAACTCCCTGGTGATCCCTGCTCCTAGCCTGGAGCGCAGCTCGAAGCTTTCCGTCTTCGTGAGACTGCGCCCGATTCCCCCGAGAGCACTCAGCCGGTGATCCCACGCTTGGAACTCGTCCCAATCCCAACGTCCATTCGCGAAGAAGAACCACGGCGAGTCCGGCCGCAACCAGTCCCGGTTGACGATCATGCGCGCGTTCTGCTTGCTCGTCTCGCTGTTGCCGCTCGAGAAGAAGTAGTCGGCATCCAGCAGCCAGCGCCGCTGCTCGTCCTCGAAGGATAGTTCGAAGCCCGCATGCACGTCCTGGCTCTCACTGCTTCCGTTCTTGCCCGAGAATCCGAGCTCGGCGCTCCGCTCCCAACCCTCCATGAACGTCGTGCCGAGCAGACCGCGACTCGCTTCCTCATCCGGAGCCAATGCGTCGAGGGGCAGCTCGATGCGTCCGAGTGCCGGGTGGTCCAGAACGATTCGGTCGGCGTCCCGCCGGACCACCTCGCCGCTGATCGTATCGCCGTTGCGCAGCGAGAACGTCTCGCTGTTGGCCATGGCCGCAAGGAAGAGGAACGGGGCGACGATCCCGAGGGCACGGGTCATGGGCAGATCTCCACGGCTTCGAACGCCTGAGGCGGGAAACCGCACTGGGTAGCCCACTACGTGCAGGGGGGAAATGCGCTGTTGGGCATGCGCCAGCAGGGCGGCGAGCTGGAGACAGGGTCGAACGCCTGCTCGGCCCGCCGACCGGACATGCTCTACAAGGAGCAACCATTCGGCGAGCTTGGCGAACGAGCTCGGCGCTCTCCCGCAAGATCTACCCGTTGATCGACGGCATCCTCGCGTCCACTCCCAACTACTCGTGGTCGGCAGGTTGCCGCCACTTCAAGCCACGATCCGATCCATGGCGCACGAACCGGGGACAGACCTTCGTGCGAGAGAATCCGCAGCGAGTGCTATCGAGCTGCCAGCTCTGGCTCTGCCGTGCTCGATCCCTCCTCCACCCTGGGCTTCCTGATCGACAGCAAGAAGAACCCGACCGTCAGAGGAAGCAGGGCGTACACGCCGATCTGCCCGGGAGGCACGACGGGCAGAGGCTTCATCATGAACAACGCGATACCGAGAAACTGATTGACGATCAGGAACACGTAGACCAGCGGAATGAGCGATCGGTATCGGAAGATCACCAGCCATACCAGCGCGGCTTCGAGAAGATGTCCGATTCCGTAGACGCCAAAGCTGTTGATGATGGCCTGGACCGCGCCTTCCGAATACGTCTCGAGTGGGATCCCGGCGATGATTCCCGAGCCCCCGTCCGGCGCGAAGTAGTGGACGCAACCTCGAAAGGTGAACATGCACGCGAGCAGGATCAAGAAATAGAGGGCAGACGCGTGGCCCCAATAGTCGTTGCGCCTGGGCGGCAGGATCGCCGATCCATCGAACATGGGTGTGGTTTCCTCTCCGCGCCTCAGGAAATCAGTCCGGGATCGAGAAGAGTCGCCCGCCGTCCTTTCGGATGCGACAGCCCGCGAGAAGGCTGTCGAGTTCGAGCAGCTCTGAGCCGCCCTCGAAGCCCGCCAGGAGTTCTTCGATGGCCGTGCGACCTGCAGCGTCGGTGGTACAAGCGGCCAGCACCCGCTCCACCCGTCCGAGCATCCAGATCTGATAGGGAATCACCATGCGACGACCGGACGCCGCGCCGATTCGATACTCGTGGGTAAGTGCCCCATCTCCAGTCTGGAGGTCCAGGAACTCGGGCGTGGCGGTGAAGGATTTGCCGGGCAGTTCGCCACCCGACTCGTGGGCATCGCTGGCGATGAAAGATTTCAGCACGCCTACAGCATCGCGCAGCACCGGCCACATTTCTTCGAAGAAGATCGCCAGCACGGGCAGCAGGGTGTCGGGGATGACATCGTCCGCAAGCCACTCTCCACCGTCACTGGTAGCCGGCCGGCCGACCAGCGCGCCGCTCTCTGCGTCGAGGGAGTAGAGCTTCTGGCCGTACCAACGCGCGTTCAGCGCTCCCTCGGCATTGGTGCGCTCCACCCACTCGGCCACCAACGGGAACCAGATGCGCAACGCGAAGCCAGACACCGCATCGCGGTAGAGGTGGGCGTAGAGCGGGCCCATCAGGCCGAAGTCTGCCAAGCTTGGCTGGCCTCCGAACACGTAGTCATGCGCATCGAAATGGACTTCCAGTCGCTGGAGCAGACGATGTTGACTGGCCTGCCAGGCGTGCTCCGTCTTCTCGTCGACGCCTAGATGCACGAGCCCCGCATAGGTGCCCTTCGGATCGCTGCGCGAGGCCGAGATCCCGAACATGGCCTCGAAAAAGCCGGCCCCTGCGGCACGCCGCGCGGAGCCCGGCATGTCCGCGGCCAACACGGCTCCCCATTGTTGCTCGTTGAACGCCCGGTGGGAGAGCTCGCGCCCATCCTCCGAGTAGTACCAACGCTGCCAGAAGGACGGCACCAAGATCCATTCGTCGGCCAGCAACTCGATCAGGTAGGAGGCCAGACACTGACGCGGCGACATGACCGGATCCGGAACCACCGGCGATTCGGGATGCGCCGCCTCCACGAAATCGATGATCTCGCTGGTGTCCTGCACCCAGGTGCCGTCCGGTGCCTCGAGCTGGGGCACGGCGGGGGTGCCGGACTTCGGGATGAGCAGCCCGGCCGCCAACTCGGGCGTGGCCAGGACATCCTCGAACCCCGGGCCGAGCGCCCCGTGGTGCTGCTTCCACCGCAGGTAGGCTCGGGCCTTGCCGGAGAAGTAGCTGTGTTCCCAGGAGAAGAGGCGGTACATGTTCGCCATTCTACCACCTCAACGGATTCGACCTCGGCTCTCCGCCACGAGGACGAATTCGTCCAGAACCGGGCTGTTCCGCGGGCCCGTCATGATCGACCGTCGGCCGCGAGGCCGAGAGGGCCTGGGCACCGATCCCGTTCAACAACCGCATCCGCTACCAAAGTCGTCGCTTCGTGCTTCGAGATTCCTAGCATCGTCAGTGTGCGCTCGACCACGGGCTCTACGTCGCCGGGTCCCGCATCGCCTCGAAGCATCCGACGAATCGTCATCGTGATCAGGCCCGTGATGGCGTCCAAGGTGATCGCGTCGGGGCCAAACTCGAACCGGCCTCGTTCGAAGCCCGAAGCGAGATCCTCACGCAGGTAGCGATTCACCTCGCGAGTGAAGGATCGCCGGTGGTCCGTGAGGCGGAGGATGGCGTGCCCCCAGGTCGGATCCTCCGTGGCCCGCGTCAGGACGCGAAGCGTGGCGAAGGCGAAGCGCAGCGCCGGGTCTGCCTCCGCGGTCTGGAGGGCGGCCTCGCCGGCGAGCGACGCGAGCGAGTGCTCGGATAGCGCGTCGATCAGCTCATCGCGATCGTCGAAGTAGTTGTAGAAGGTCCCGTTCGAGACGTTCGCCTTCGCCACCACATCGCTGATCGTGAGTGCTTCCCCTCTCTCCGCGAACACCTGCACCCCCGCAGCGATCAGCTGGTCGTAGGTCCGCGCCCGCTTCTTGTGGCCTCGGGAGGGCTTCTCCTGCAGGGGGCGTGCGCTCACGAAAGAGAGTGAATCACGAATTGGGATATATGTCAATATTGACATTAATCCCAATTTTGATGTATCAAGGGGCAATCAATGAAACCGGGAGGGCCAGACGACGTGGACATGGGCATTGCGGGCAAGCGGGCGATCGTCTGCGCCTCGAGCAGGGGGCTCGGCCGTGCCTGCGCAGAGGCGTTGGCGCGGGAAGGCGTCGCGGTCACGATCAACGGGCGAAGCGCCGAGACGCTCGCCGCGACCGCCGAAGAGATCCGCAACGCCACGGCTGTGGAGGTCGAAACGGTTGTCGGCGACATCGCGTCCGAGCAGACGCGCGCAGCGCTCTTCGAGGCCTGTCCCGAACCCGACATTGTGGTGAACAACAACGGGGGACCGCCGCCGGGGCGTTATCAGGATTGGGATCGGGATGCGTGGATCAGCGCTCTCGATGCGAACATGATCGCGCCCGCCCTGATGATTCGCGCGGCCCTCGATGGCATGGTTGAACGGCGCTTCGGACGGATCGTCAATATCACTTCGGCGATGGTGAAGACGCCGCTCCCGCCGATGGGCCTGTCGACCGGCGCGCGGGCGGGGCTCACGGCTTTCAGCAAAGGCCTCTCACGTCAGGTGGCCGCTTCCAACGTCACGCTGAACAACCTGCTGCCGGAACGCTTCGATACGGGACGCCAGAAATTCATGGCGGAGCTGCGGGCGAAGATCGGTGGCATCAGTGTCGACGAGGCCTACGACGAGATGAAGAAATCGATCGCGGCGGGTCGGCTCGGCCGGCCGGAAGAGTTCGGCGCAGCATGCGTCTTCCTGTGCAGCGCACACGCAGGCTTCATTTCGGGCCAGAACCTGCAGCTCGATGGTGGGAGCTACGAAGGCCTCATCTAGCAGCTGTGCCGGAGCCATGGCGCCATTCGCCTGGCTCGAACATCCCATCCAGCCGGGAGAAGAAAATGATTCGCATCGAAGTTCCCGTCCTCATCGTAGGCGCGGGTCCGGTCGGCTTGATGGGGGCATTGCTCCTGGCACGCAACGGAATGGAGGCTCGCATCATCGACCGCCGCGAGACCCCCATTCGCGCACCGGCTGCCCATGTCGTGAATGCGCGCACCTTCGAGATCTGCCGTGCTGTCGGCGTCGACATGGACGCGTTCAAGAAATATTCCTCGGATCCGAAAGACGCGGGCCAGGTCATCTGGGTGACGAATCTCGCCGGAGAGGAAATCGGCCGGCTTCCGTTCGAACGCCAGACCGACGAGGTGCTGCGATTCACGCCAACACCGCTGCGCAACATTCCCCAGCACCGTTTCGAGGCCGTCCAGCGTGCAACGTTGCCGAAGGTCGGCGCTGCGGATGTCCAATATGGCCACCAATGGGAGAGTGCCGAGCAGGACGAAGAGGGTGTGACTTCTCGGGTGCGCGACCTGGCGACCGACGAGATCTACGAGGTCCGGAGTCACTATGTCATCGCTTGCGACGGCTCAGGGAGTCGCGTTCGGAAGTCGCTCGATATCGAGATGATCGGCCCCCAGAACCTCCTGAACTTCGTGATGATCCACTTCGCGGCGAATCTTCGGGCTCTGGTGAAGGATCGACCGGCGGTCCTCTACTGGCTGGCGGACCCGGAACTGGGCGCGACCCTCGTCGCCCACGATATCGAGCGGGAATGGGTCTACATGGTTCCATTCGACGCCGAGCAGGAGACTCGAGACGACTATCCCACAGAGCGTTGCCAAGCACTCGTG
Organism: Deltaproteobacteria bacterium; assembly: GCA_019312665.1. Classification (GTDB taxonomy): domain Bacteria; phylum Myxococcota_A; class UBA9160; order UBA9160; family UBA6930. The sequence goes on from JAFDCZ010000189.1 coordinate 5,899, forward strand.
AAGGCCGCGATCGGCAGCGAAGAGTACGCCGTCGAGATCGAGACCGTCAGCACCTGGGCAATGAGCGCGCAGATCGCCGAGCGATACCGGGAGGGGCGAATCTTTCTCGCTGGCGACTCCGCCCATCGCTTCCCGCCCACCGGTGGGCTCGGGCTCAACGGAGGCGTCCAGGACATCCACGGGCTCATCTGGCGAATGGCGGCGGTGGAAGCCGGTTGGGCACAGCCTGCGCTCCTCGATTCCTACGAGACCGAGCGCCGACCGGTCGCCCAGAAGAACTCCGAAAACAGCCTGCGCAACGCGATGCAGCTGGGCGAGGTCGAGCAGGCGCTCGGCTTCGGCGAAGAGCGGACCCCGGAGCGCATGCGCGCGACCCTGGCCGATCCGGACGGTCGGGTTCGCGTGGAAGCCTCCATCGCTGGCCAGGCTGAGCACTTCGATACGCTCGGGCTTCAGCTGGGCTTCCGCTACGACACCGGCGCGATCGTGCCCGACGGAACGGCGCCGCCGGATGTGCGGAATTCCGTGCGCGAATTCGTCCCCTCCGGGCGCCCGGGCGCACGCATGCCGCACGCATGGCTCGAGCGAGACGGAACGCGCTGCTCGACGCTCGACCTGCTCGCACTCGATGCGTTCTCGCTCGTCACGAATTCACCAGACGAAGCGTGGCAGGCAGCGGTTTCAAAGCTCTCGTCCGTTCCGCTCCGACACGTCGCGATCGACCTCTCATCGCTCGAGGACGAGGCGCGTTGGCTGGAGGAATCTGGAATCGGGCTCGACGGAGCACTCCTCGTCAGGCCGGACCAACATGTGGCGTGGCGAGTGGGCTCGTTGCCCGAAGACCCGTCAGCGGCCCTCCGCGAAGCCATCACACGAATCGTCGAAGGCCAGTCTTCCTGAATCTCACACCGATTGGAGTGCGAACATGACAGCGAAAAAGACAACCCCGCGACTCACCCTGGGGCACTCGACGTTGCTGGCCCGCGATCTGGATCGCCTGTCCGCGTTCTACTGCGACGTGCTGGGCTTTCACATCACCAATCGCGGCCCGGTTGGCGAGGATGGATCCGAGCTCGCTTTCCTCAGCCAGGATCCTACGGCTCATCACCAGATCGCCATGGTGAGCGGCGTCGAGGCCCCGGACTCGGCCTTTGTCATGGTTGACCATCTGGCTTTTCGAACGGGCACACTCGACGATCTCCGTGCGCTACGCGCGAACATCACTGACGCAGGCATAGAGGGGATCATCCCCATCTGTCACGGCAACGCCTGGTCCCTCTACTTCAGCGATTGTGAAGGCAATGGGGTCGAATGCTTCGTGGACACACCCTTCCACGTGGCCCAGCCCTTCGGGCAGGGATTCGACCTGGACATGAGCGACGAGGACATCCTGAAGACGACCCGCGAGCTGATCGAATCCGAGCCCGAGTTCCAACCCATGCCGGAATGGCAGGAAAAATTCGCGAAGCGCCTCGAGCAATCCTGATCGCGAACAGGAACCCGTCAAGCCTCGGCGTGCCTTTCTGCTCAGCGATCTCGTCAAGGTTGGAGCCGGTGCGGATCTGATCAAGACCGTCCCGACTGCGGTGGCACGCATGGGTGCCAAGAACATCGCCCGGCTCGCCACATCGATGGCCGGCCGTCACCCAGATTTCATGCCCTCGACGAAAGGGCAACAGAGGCTGTGGATCCATTCCGTGGAAGTTGCCGGAGCCGCCCGTGCGATCGCAGCTACACGGGATCTTCCAGAGATCTACTCGGAGTTCGCCTACCTCGGAGGCTCATGCACGACATCGGACGCTTCGTCCTGTTCGACGCAGACCCGGAAGAGCTCAACAAGGTCGATGACTCGGGCTGGGCGACTCCGGAAGACCTCGTCGAAGCCGAGCGCGACCTGCTCGGGTTCGACCACGCCGCGTTGGCATGGCTCGTCTGTCAGCATTGGTGCATCCCTGACCATGTCTCCGAGATCGTGCGCGACCACCATGAGTACGAAGAGGACTGCGCAAGCCGCGACGCGGACACGAAGACTCGAGTCATTGGGATCATCCAGATAGCCGATCTGCTGAGCACGAGCGGCATCCTCCAGGAAACCGGGAAACGGACCGAGCAGGAGCTCAGCAGGTTGATCACGGAGCGCTGTCTCCATCCGTGCTGGCTGAACCCTCCGATCGAACCACGACGGCTCGCAGCAAGCTGCGCCGAGATCGCGGAGGAGAGCCAGAAGTTGATCGATGGCCTGGGGCTCGGGGCGACCACATTTTGCTGAATGGGAAGCGAAGTCCTCTCGGTCTCCGTTAAGATGGTGCGCCCTTCCAGAGGAGCCCCCCATGCTGATCCGGACGCTCGCACTCGCGTTGGTGTTGGCTCCTCTCTCGTTGGCGTGCGCCGATGCCGCGCCCCCGGAGCCGCCGCTGCTCGAGGTCTCCGTTGCGCAGGTGCTCCAGCGCGATCAGCCGATCCAGCTCGAAATGGTCGGGGAGACCCGAGG
>JAFDCZ010000190.1 GCA_019312665.1 Deltaproteobacteria bacterium
CTCGATCTTCTGGGTGGTGAAGACCTCCGCGCCGACCGACAGCATCTCCCGGAACCAGCCCGACCGATAGAGCAGGGAGCCGCCGAAGGTGGAGGCTTCGCGCTTGTTGTGGTCCTCCTCGCTCCGGCGGAAGTAGTACATGCGCGGCTTCAGGACGAGGCGCGTGTCTCGCAGGAACGGGGGCAGATCCGGGAGCACGGACCAGAGCCGCGGGAGCCTCGCCCCCGGCGGAGGCTTCTCCTCGCCCAGGCCGGTCGACAGCTTCGTGTCCACTTCCTTTACCGACTCGGCGACGGTCTGGTCCTCGAGGTCCGACTCGACCGCCCGGGCGGGCGCGGGGTGGAACGACACGAACGCGACAGTGAGCAGGGTCGCGGCAAGCTGGCAAGCGCGAATCGACACGGGCGGATTCTAACAAGGTAAGATTGCGGCGTGTCGACCGCGCGCGCACTCATCTTGACGATGGCAGTCTCGCTCGGCCCAGCGAGCGGGCCTGTTTCGGCCGAAGCCGTGTTCACGAACGTCCGCCAGCTGAGCGACGGGGGGCCCTACGGCACCCACGGCACTCTTTCTCCCGGCGGTGAGCTCGTGGCGTTCGAGAGCGTGCGCGGCGCGGGCGTCCCGACGAGCGTCGTGCTCACGCGCGAGATCGAGACGGCGGCGGAACAGCAGGCGTCGCCCGAGCAGGGCCGGGCCAGCGCTCCCGTCTTCCATCCGACCGAGGACCGGCTGCTCTTCGCGTCCACCCACGACGCCGAGGCGCCGCGCTCGGCGATCGTCCCTCTCGCCCCTTGGACCCGGAGCTTCGACCCCGAATTCGAGGTCTACTCCGCCAAGGCCGACGGCGGCGGCCTCGTGCGTCTCACGAAGAACGACGTCTACGACGGCGAGCCCGCCTACTCCACCGACGGCGCCCGGATCGCCTTCTCCTCGGCCCGAGACCCAGCAGAGGAAGGCGCTCCCGCCCGCAACGTCGGCCAGGAACTGGACCTCTACGTGATGGGCTGGGACGGCTCGGGAGCGAAGCGCCTGACCGAGGAGCCCGGCTACGAGGGAGGCGCCGCCTTCAGCCCCGACGGCAAGCGGATCGCCTTCCACCGCTTCGGCCTCCACACGGGAAGGTCGGAGATCTGGACGGTGCGGCCCGACGGCACGGGCGCGCGGCAGGTCACGCGCCTGGGAGCCACCTCGTGGGGCCCCGCCTACCACCCGAGCGGCTCCTACCTCGTCTTCGCCAGCAATGCGGGCTCGGGCTCGGGGTTCTCGCTCTACCTGGTCGATCCGAAGGGCGAGCGCGAGCCGGCCCTCGTCACCGAGCGCGCGGGCTTCGACGCCTTCCCGTCGTTCTCGGCCGACGGCAAGACGCTCGTCTGGACGAGCAACCGGACTCGCTCAGGCACCGCCCAGATCTTCCGCGCCGACTGGGGCCACGAGGCCGCCCGCAAGGTCCTGGCGCCCGCGAAGCCCGCCGACGGCGAAGGCGATTAGCGGAGCTCGGCCCGGGCCGGACCGCGGTGCTCAGTCCATTCCGCAGATCGACTTGATCTGGACGATCTTCTCGTCGATCTCGCGGTTGTATGCGCCGGTGGCGACCTGCCCCCCGCATTGACTGCGGTCGTCCTCGGGAACGGCGGCTACTTCCTCCTTCTGTTCACAGGGGAGGACGAGGGCGGCTCGCCGCCGGCAGCGACCGAGTCCGTCGACGAGGAAGAAGAAGAGAAGAAGCGGCAACCGTGCCGGCCGGCCGGGGCCGCGAGTCAGTCCACGATGCGGGAGGCACTCGGCCCACAGGCCGACCGGCCGGAGTGGCCCGTTCGAGTCCCGCCTTCCCTCTGGAACGCCAGCGGGTCTCCAAAGCGCTTCGTGATCAGCAGGTCAGCGGTTCAAATCCGCTCGTCGGCTCCATCTTTTCAACCACCTACCAAACGTGGTCGATCGACAGTCGCGCGCCGCGCAACAGAGTGACGGCGACCGATCAACGTTGTCGTCCTTCGACGGATCCGGATCGTCCCGGGCGTACCGTTCTCCGTCTCTAGATTATCGGCGATCTGGTAGCCGAGCTTGAAGCCCATCCAATGCGACCCTGAACCCGCTCTCAATGGGTATAGATGGCGGTCGCCGTTGGCTGCGTGTGGCCAAGTAGCTGACTTGGGGAAGCGAGTGGCCGGAATTGCTCGCCGCCTCGATGTCTTCGACGGTCGCTGGTAGCTTGGCGCTTGGCGCCGAGCCGGACGCCGAGACGGAGAAGAATCGCATGGCCAAGGACGAGAAGAACCGAAAGAAAAACTCGGACAAGAGCGCGAAGTCGAAGGGCGCGGCCAGCAAGTCCGCCACGACCGAGCGAACCCAGTCCGGCGACATCCGCGCCGAGCGCAGGAAGATCAAGAACGAAGTCTACGAGGAGCAGCTCGGGCGCCTCCAGGTGGAGCTCGTGAAGCTCCAGAATTGGATCAAGGCCGAAGGCCTGCGGGTGGTCGTGATCTTCGAAGGCCGCGACGCAGCCGGAAAGGGCGGCGTCATCAAGCGCGTCACCGAGAGCTTGAACCCGCGGATCTGCCGGGTCGTGGCACTCGCCACACCGACCGAACGCGAGAAGACCCAGTGGTACTTCCAACGCTACGTGCAACACCTCCCGGCGGCGGGCGAAATGGTCCTCTTCGACCGCAGCTGGTACAACCGCGCCGGAGTCGAGCACGTGATGGGGTTCTGCACGGAGCCCGAGTACCAGGAGTTCCTGCGCTCCTGCCCCGAGTTCGAGCGCATGCTCGTGCGTTCAGGCATCGTGATCATCAAGTACTGGTTCTCGGTCAGCGACGACGTGCAGGAGGAGCGCTTCCAGGCCCGCATGCAGGACCCGACGCGCAGCTGGAAGCTCAGCCCCATGGACGTCGAGTCGCGCGCGCGCTGGGTCGAATACTCGCGGGCAAAGGACGAGATGTTCGAGCACTGCGACATCGAGCAGGCGCCCTGGTTCGTGGTGAGGGCCGACGTGAAGAAGCGCGCGCGGCTGAACTGCATCACGCACCTTCTCAGCCAGATCAACTATCGCGATCTCACGCCGACGCCTCCGAAGCTGGAACCGCGTACCGATCCGGGCTCCTACGTCCGCCCGCCCCTCGAGGACCAGAACTTCATACCGGAACGCTGGTAGGCCGCAGTCGGGAACGCGGGTAGCTCGAAGCGATCGGGTAGAATTTTCAGACCCATTCGACTCGGAGCAAGCTCATGGAAATCACCAGTCTTCAGAGCATCGAGAACGCCACACGATTCGGCCGCAGTGAGATGTTCCGGTTCGGAACCGTGATGTTGTTCATCGTCGGAGTCATGCTCTTCTCGTCGAGCCTCCACGCCCCCGTCAGCGTCGAGTTGGTCATCGCCGCGATGATCGGCGGCTACATGGCGATGAACATCGGTGCAAACGATGTCGCCAACAACGTCGGCCCGGCGGTGGGCTCGAAGGCGCTCACTCTGACCGGGGCGATCCTCATCGCTGCAATCTTCGAAGCCCTGGGCGCCACGGTTGCTGGTGGCGACGTCGTCAGCACGATCAAGAAAGGGATCATCGACCCCTCACTGGTTCCGAGTGGTGAAGTGTTCATCTGGTTGATGATGGCCGCCCTGCTGGCGGCGGCGATCTGGCTGAACATCGCGACGGCGATCGGTGCCCCCGTGTCGACCACCCACTCCATCGTGGGGGGTGTATTGGGGGCGGGCATCGCAGCCGGCGGCCCGGGGATCGCCAACTGGGACCGCTTCGCGGTGATCGCCGCGAGCTGGGTGATCTCGCCTCTGATCGGCGGAATCGTCGCTGCGGGCTTCCTCTACTGGATGAAGCACAGCATCACGTACAAGAAGAACATGATCGAGGCAGCGCGCCGCATGGTGCCCACCATGGTTTCATTGATGGTCTGGGCATTCAGCACCTACCTGATCATCAAGGGGCTGAAGAAGCTCATCAATGTGGAGCTCCTCACGGCGGCAGGTCTCGGGCTGGTGGCGGGCTTGGTCACCTATCTCGTCGCAGGGCCGCTGATCGCCCGATACGCCCAATCGATGACCAACGAGAAGAAGAGCGTCAACTCCCTCTTCACCGTGCCACTCATTTTTGCGGCAGCGTTGCTGAGCTTCGCCCACGGAGCCAACGACGTGGCCAATGCCGTCGGCCCCCTGGCTGCGATCGCGGATTCCGTAACCCACCACGGAGTCGCTACCAAAGCGCCCATCCCCCTGTGGGTGATGGCTGTCGGCGCCGTCGGGATCGTCCTTGGGCTGGCCTTGTTCGGCCCAAAGCTCATCCGGACCGTCGGCAGCGAGATCACCGAGCTCGATCAGATGCGCGCCTTCTGCATCGCCATGGCCGCCGCGATCACCGTCATCATCGCTTCACAGCTTGGCCTGCCCGTCAGCTCGACCCATATCGCCGTGGGCGGCGTGTTTGGTGTTGGTTTTCTTCGGGAATATCTGAAGACGAGTTACGCGAAGACCATTCAGGAGATCGAACATCACCATACGGGCACGGACAAGTCAGAGGTCGAAACCTTCATGGAGGAGTTCGGGAAGGCCTCCATCGAAGAGAAGCGCGTCATGCTCGAACGGCTCAAGGCACGCAAGGCATCAGCCGACCTGTCCAAGCGCGAGCGGAAAGGCCTGAAGAAGGTCTATCGGACGGAGTTGGTGAAGCGCTCCGCGCTACTGAAGATTGCGGCGGCATGGGTCATCACCGTTCCGGCTGCAGGCATCATGTCGGCCCTTCTCTTCTTCACGATCCGCGGCATGCTGCTCCCGCGCCAGATCCTGCCGTGATCGACGCGCCATAATTCGATGACACGCAGAATCCTTCTGCCCACGATCCTGCTGATCCTGGCCTACGGCTTCTGGATCAGCCCCGACTTCAAGCAGATCGCCTCCGGGGTGGCGATCTTCCTGTTCGGCATGCTCACCATGGAGCGGGGCTTCCGGGCTTTCACCGGAGGGGCACTAGAGAGGCTCCTGAGGCGCACCACCGATCGCCTCTGGAAGAGCGTGGCCGTCGGCGCGTTCACGACGACGATCATGCAGTCGAGTTCCCTGGTGTCCGTGATCACCATCTCCTTTCTGAGCGCAGGGCTGATCAGCCTCGGGGCCGGAATCGGGGTCATCTTCGGCGCCAATCTAGGCACGACCACAGGAGCGTGGCTCGTAGCCGGGTTCGGCCTCAAGGTGAAGCTCTCGGCCTACGCCATGCCACTCCTGGTCTTCGGCGTGGTTCTCATCTTTCAGCGCTCCAAGCTGGTACACGGGATCGGCTACGTGCTGGCCGGGATCGGGTTCCTCTTCCTCGGAATCCATCACATGAAGGAGGGGTTCGAGGCATTCAAGGAGGGCATCGACCTGGCCCGCTATGCGGTGGCGGGGTACCCCGGTCTCTTCTTGTTCGTGGCCATCGGCATCCTCGCGACCGTGGTCATGCAGTCGAGTCACGCGACGCTCGTACTGGTGATCACTGCACTGGCGGCACATCAGGTGACCTATGAGAACGCCCTGGCGCTCGCGATCGGTTCCAACGTGGGCACGACCATCACCGCCATCCTGGGATCCCTGGGCTCGAACATCGAAGGGAAGCGGCTCGCCGGCGCTCATCTGATCTTCAATGTGGCGACCGGGTTCATTGCCATCGCAGGAATCGCTCCGCTCATGAGCCTGGTCGACGGAATGAGCAGCTCCCTGGGGATCGCGGCCACGGACTACACCCTGAAGCTCGCGGTCTTCCATACCGTGTTCAATACGATCGGCATCGTGGTCATGGCGCCATTCGTCGCACCGCTGGTGCAGACACTCGAACGCTGGCTTCCGACCCCGGCTCCCGTATTCGAACAACCCAGGTATCTGAACGAAGCGTCCATCGACTACGCGGATGCGGCCATCGAAGCGGCGCGCAAGGAAACCGTCCGGATCTACGAGAAGGCCCTCGAACTCATCATCCACGGCATAGGCCTGCGGAAAAGGGACGTCTTCAGCGACGCCCCCCTCGAGCAGATCGATGGCGCCGGGGGCCTGTTCGAAGAGGGAATCGAGGAGCAATACCATCAGAGCATCAAGTCCATCTACGGATCGATCCTCCAGTTCATCAGCCGCGCCCAGACCGGAATGGAGCCTGAGAACGCCGAAGAGTTGTTGGCGATCCGCATGGCCGGCCGCGGCCTCGTGGAGGCCATCAAGGGGGTCAAGCACCTGCAGGGCAACCTGAAAGTGCTCATCCATTCGAAGAACCCCGAGATTCGGAGCGCCTATGAGGATATTCAGCGACGAATCGCTCACGTCTTGAGGGAGGTCGATTCCGTTCGACACGCCGGGGAGGACCGGCTGGCTATCCTCTCACTGAACGAAACGAAGGTCGCCATCAAGCAAGAAGATATCCTGGCCAACGAGAATCTGGATGAGCTGGTACGAAGAGATCTGATTCCTGCCGAGACAGCGACCTCCCTCATCAATGACTACCGATACGCCTATCGTATCTGCAAGAGACTGATCGAGTTGGGGCAGGTCGTGTTCGCCGTCCACGACGAGGCATTGCGTGACGCTCAACGAAGCCTGTCCCTCGACGAGGACGAGATCGACTCGATGGCAGGCCATGGAGTGACCCGATGAAGACGAAGAAGCTACTTCGGAAGATAAGAGAGCTGTTGAACGCGGAACGCCGCGCGCAGATCGCAAAGTACGAGTCGCTCGAAGAGGTTCTTCAGAAGCTTCAGACGAAAGAAGTGGAGTTGCGCGCCAAGTTGGAGGAGGCGGCTGGCAAGGGACGCCGTCGAGAGATTCTCCGAAAGCTCGAGGTGGTCGAGGCCCAGCGCAAGAAGGGCGAGAAGCTGAAGAAGGAGATCAAGGATCTACGCGACACGTGAACCGGGCCGCGACCTCACGCCGCCTCTTCGAGCAAGAAGGCGCTGCAAGGCCAACCCTCGAACTCGTTGAAGCGCGAGGCCGACATTTTGGTCTTTCGTAGTCAGCAGGTCAGCGGTTCAGATCCGCTCGTCGGCTCCATTTTTTCACGGGGTTATGCCGGCTCCGCCGCGGCGCTTGCCGAGTTGGCAAGCACATGGCAAGCGGAGGCCCGGCGGACCCCCCTGCCAGAGCGGCCGTCGCTGGTCGCCCACGAGCCGACGCATCCCCGAAGCTAAGTGCGGCCCCGGCGTCTCCGGCCTCCTGCGGAGGGCGTCTACGCCGAAAGCAAGTTGAGGCGACCCGCCTTGCAGTTGGGTTCAATGTCTCCTCCTAGGGAAGACATGGCTGGCCTCACCATCGAGGCTACTTGCCTGCCTCGCCTCGGCGCACGCCGACTTCGGTGATGCGCGTGCCGGACGCCGCGAGAACCTTGAGCTCGTAGCCCAGAAGTTCCACCAACTCGCCTTCCCGGCCAGGATGGCCGAGGGCGTTGAACAAGAGCCCCGAAAGGGAGTCGCCTGGTTCGGCTGGCACCTCCCACCCCGTCTCTCTATTGAAGTCCGCCACCTTGACGCGGCCGAGTGCCCGGTATGACCCATCCTCGACCTGCCGCACGGTGAGCAGTTCTTCGCGATCGAACTCGTCGCGAATCTCGCCGACCAGTTCCTCAAGGACATCCTCCTGAGTCAGTAGGCCGAGGGTGCGCCCGAACTCATCCTTCACTATGGCCAGGTGAATGAAGGCGCGTTGCATATCCGAGAGGAGGGGCAAGATGGGTTTACGTGGAGGAACGCGCAGCACGGGACGCAGAATGGAGTGAAGGTCCACCCCGCCGGCGCGCACCAGTCGAATCACGTCCTTCAGGTGTACCTTGCCCAGGATCTCGTCCACCGTCCCGCGATGGATGGGCACGCGTGTGAACCGGCTGGCGAGCATCTCCTCGAGAAGGTCCTCGGGACGTATGTTCTCCTCGAAGGTCACGATCTCTGCCGCAGGCATCATGATGTCGCCAGCGGTGGTGTCCGCCGCATCCGCGGCAGACCGGATGATGGCGAGCGCCGACCCCTCGGGCTGGCCCTCGCGAATCCGCGAGGCCATGCGGAGCACCTCCTCGCTGTGGGCGACACCGTCGTCCTCGTGGCCGTGTCCGCCGGTCACCTTCTCGACGAATGGATCCACGAATCGGTCGAAGGCGAGGTGAA
>JAFDCZ010000191.1 GCA_019312665.1 Deltaproteobacteria bacterium
CGGTGGCGCCTGTGTGAACGGCACGCTCATGCACATCATGGATCCGCGAGCGCCCTTCGGCGGTGTGGGCCCGAGCGGGCAGGGCGCCTACCACGGACGGCATAGCTTCGAGACGTTCAGTCACCGCAAGACGGTGATGAAACGCGGCTTCCGCTTCGATCTCAAGCTGCTGTACCCGCCCTATAGCGACCGCAAACGGAGGATCGCGCAGAGGCTCATGTAGGCCGGCGACGCTCGGCAAGGAAGCTCATGACAGCCCCGCCTTGCTGATGCTCGTGATGTGAGTAGCCGCGTAGAGAGAGCGCTCTGCTAGCGTTTCGCCCATGCGACGTCCCCCCATGATCGTGGCCCTGCTCCTGGCAGTGAGCCTGACGAGCCTTCTGGGCTCGCTGTGGAATGCCTCAGGGGAAGTTCATCCCGTGATGGAAGGCGTGCACGTTGCACACCACACCGAAGCGCCTCGCGACCGGACCCTGTCGGCGACCGCGGAAGGCCACGCGGCGCAGCAAGCCCCCGCGGTGAAGCATGAGAAAGCTCCGCCAGCTTGCCACGCGCCTCGCCAACTGAGCTTGGCGGTTCCGTGCCCGTGTGGTTGTGGTGACACGGCGCATACGACTTCTGGGATGGCCTCGTCTCCGGCCGTCCCTTCTTCCTCAGTGGCCCGACCGGCTGCCACCAGTCAGTTTCTCCTGGGAGAACCCTCTCGGATCTTCTCCGAAGCACCCCGCCGCGCACTGGACCGCGTGCCCATCGTTTGAGGGCCTGCAACCGTGCGAGGCGTGCGCAGCACTGCGTGGCGTCCAGATGTCCATTCCGATGCCGTCGATCGACGGCGGGAGATCCAAATGGGTCGAGTGCTGCAAACAGCGGCCGTTTCAGCCGTTCTCGTTCTTCTCCTCTGGGGTTTTGCCGATGTCTCCACGGCTTGTTCCGTGTGTCTGGCCGGCGATCCCGTCTTTTCGACCCACGGCACAAGCGCTCAGGCCGAGGGAGATTTCTCGCTCTTCATTCAAGCCCAGGGCTGGCGCAAGGACAGCGGGCTCCTGCCTCACGAAGAAGAGGAGGAAGAGGAGCATCACGATGACGAACACGGCGAGGAGGCGGGCAGCGAACGCAACCGCAGCCAACGTCTCGATCTGTTCCTCGCCTGGACGCCGGTGGACCGGCTCACCCTCACCCTCGATCTGCCGTTCGCGTTCAACGAGATCGAGGAGATCGAAGCTGGCGGGAGCACGACGAATCGGCTCAGCGGGCTCGGCGACGTCGCGTTGTCCGGGAGTTACGTACTCTGGCGAGACCGCGAAGTGTTGCCCAGTACCTGGATCGAAGGGCGCGTCTTTCTGAAGACGCCAACTGGCCGCACCACTCGCCGCAAGGGTGGGGTGATCGATCCGCACCTGCAGACGGGTACCGGGTCCTGGGACTATGGTCTGGGCCTGGCGGCGGTGCATCGCTTCGACTGGGGCTCGTTCTACACCAGCGCGTTCTACCGAATGAACGAAGAGGGTGACTTCAAGGACGTGGACTACGAGTACGGCGACGTGGCGCTCTTCAATCTGGCCCTCGAAGTCCCGCTTGGTCACGCCCTCGGCCGCAAAGAACTCGAAGCCGTGACCCTCGGCGGGGAGCTCAACTACCGTTGGTCCGACTTCGATCGCGCCGACGGAGAGAAGTTCCGGGACAGCGGTGGTTCGGTTCTCTACGCCACACCCTCGGTGCGCTTCCGGCTTCCCTTCTCGGTGCGAACGCGGCCGGTTTCGCTGCGGATCGCGGTGCAGTTGCCCGTTACGTCTTCCTGGCTCAACGGAGACCAGGACGAGAAGGAGGTGTGGATGGTGGGCTTCACGGTGCCGTTTTGAGCCTCCGTTTTGCACTCGCGGTTTCGATCCTGACGTTTCTATCGGGTTCAGCCGCGGCAGACCCTTTGCAAGTCGAGACGCTCGACGGCGAGCCCGTTCTCCTTCAGCGGAGGGAGCAGGACCGCGTGATGATCGTCCACTTCTGGGCGACCTGGTGTCCGGAGTGCCTGGAGGAGCTTCCCGAGCTCGTGAAGGGAGTTTCCCGCTGCGCCGGTTTGGGGGTACGGCTGCTGGTGGTCGACGTCGGGGAGGACCGCGAGACCATCGTCACCTTCCTACGCGAGAATGGCCTGGAGCTGGACGTGCTGCGGGATCCTCGGGGCCGGGTCTGGCGCGAGCTTTCCGGTTTTGGACTCCCCATGAACGTCATCTGGACTGCCGAGGGTCGTCGTGTCGAGGTAGGGCCTCGGGACGCATCGACATGGCAGCGGGAGCTGGAAACCGCCGGCTGCGCTGGGTAGAACGCCCACTGGCGAGCGTCTATCCTGGCTTGTCGTATCTCGATCGGAGCCCAGCGTGAGTGCACCCAGCGATTTTCGTCCTTCTTCCCTTGGGACGATCCCGCGTCTGGTCCAGGATTCGGCGTCGCGGTTCGCCGACCGGCTCGCCTTCGAGGACGACGGCCGCAAGCTGCGCTTCGACGAATTGGGCGCGCTCGCGTTGCGCAGCGCGCGCGCGTTCATCGCGGCCGGCATCCAGCCGGGAGATCGGGTGGCTGTCTGGGCGCCGAATCAACTCGAATGGGTGCTTGCGGCCGTGGGGCTTCAATCGGCCGGTGGTGTTCTGGTTCCGATGAACACGCGCTTCAAGGCTTCGGAGGCCGGCTACCAACTGCGCAAGAGCGGTGCGCGTCTGGTGTTCACGGTCGAAGAGTTCCTGGGCGAGCGCTACGCAGAGATGCTGGCGAGCCAGGAACTGCCGGCACTCGAGGGCATCGTGCTCTTCTCCGGTGCACACTCGAAGGCCGAAAGCTGGGAGAGTTTTCTTTCCCGCGGCGATGCCATCACAGAGGGCGCAGCTCGTGAACGCATCCATGCTGGCGCGATGACCGATCTCGCGGACATCATGTTCACCTCGGGCACCACAGGGAACCCTAAGGGCGTGATGACGACCCACGTGCAGAACCTGCGCGCCTTCGAGTCCTGGAGTTCGGTGGTCGGCCCGCGGCCCGGGGATCGCTATCTGGTCGTGAATCCGTTCTTCCACACGTTTCGGAGGTGCTCCGCCGGGTGGGGGAGGAGCGGATCAGCGCGCTTCCCGGCGTACCGTCGCTCTACCAGTCGATCTTGATGCATCCGGACCGTGGGAAGTACGATCTCTCGCACCTGCGGCTCGCAGTAACAGGTGCCGCCCCCACGCCGGTCGAGCTGATCCGGCGTATGCGCGACGAGTTGGGCTTCGAGACGGTCATCACCGGCTATGGCCTCACCGAATCGACCGGCATCGCAACGATGTGCCGCGATGGCGACGATCCGGAGATCATCGCCAAGAGCTCGGGCCGGGCGATTCCCGATGTGGAGGTCCAATGTGTGGCCGACGACGGCAAGGAAGTGCCCCGGGGCGAGCCGGGTGAAGTCGTCGTACGCGGCTACAACGTCATGCAAGGCTATTTCGAGGACGAAGAAGAGACGCGCAAGGCGATCGACGCCGAGGGTTGGCTGCATACCGGCGACATCGGAGTGATGGACGAGCAGGGCTACCTCGACATCACGGATCGCAAGAAGGACATGTTCATCATGGGCGGCTTCAACTGCTACCCGGCGGAGATCGAAGCGCTCATGTTCGAACACCCGCAGATCGCGCAGGTGGCGGTGGTCGGTATCCCCGACGAGCGGATGGGCGAGGTCGGGCAGGCCTTTGTCGTCCCCGAGCCGGGCACCGAGCCTTCCCCGGAAGCGCTTCGCATCTGGTGCCGCGAACACATGGCCAACTACAAAGTGCCGCGCCGGATCGAACTCATCGACGAGCTACCGATGAACGCCACTGGCAAGGTCCAGAAGTTCATTCTTCGTGAGCGGGCGCTCGGCAGGGCCGAAACCCCTTCATGAGCCTCGCCTGCGATGTGGAAGAGGCCTTCCGCATCGCAGATGTCAGCCTTCCGATACTCGTTGGCTCCTCTGCTTCGAAGGGTTCGACCAGTGGAGGTATCGGTTGTTCGTCGTCCGTGCGGTGCGGACAGGGAATCTGGAAGCATGGAATCCACCGGAAGAGTCGCGAAGTTGAATTTTACTTACATGTAGGTAAAATAGAGCAATGCCCAAAGCCGCAATCAAGCATCCCCGCGGGGAGGCTACGCGTGCCGCTATTCTCGAGGAGGCAGAAGCAGTCTTTGCCGAGCGGGGCTTCGACGGTACGCGCCTCGAGGAGATCGCCGAGCGGGTTGGCATCCGACGGCCCGCCATTTCCTACTACTTCGTTGGCAAAGAGGCGCTCTACGATGCCGTGCTGGAAGCACTCGTCGGAGGCCTCTACGAACGGATCCGGGTCGTGCTCGAGCGGCCCGTGTCGCTCCTCGAGCGGATCGAGGCCGCCGTCACTACCTGGGTCGACTATGTGGGCGCCCGGCCAACTTTCGCACGCATCCTCCTGCGCGAGGTAGCCGCCGGACAGGGGGGCCGCATCCCGGGGATCGCCAGGCACATCGAACCCTTCTTCGATCTCGTTCGGCGCCTCGAGGCGGAGAGCGAAGGCGATCCCCTAGCGGACGACTCACCTATCAATGCTGTTCATTTCGCCAGCACGATTGCCGGTTCCACCATTTTTCTCGTGGCTGCGATCCCCGTGCTGGTTCCAGGTTCCGGATTTTCTCGGCTCGACGACGAGGAACTCGCGGCGCATCGAGCTGAGACTCTCCGGGTCACACGTCGCCTTCTGGGAATTCGTCCCGCGCGAACACAGCTAGAGCGGAAGAAGAGACCACGCGCGTCCGAGAGCAAGGCCGACGACACCGGCCCGTGAGGAGAGAAGCCATGCATGAAATCGGGATCGTCTTTGCAGCCCTTGTCTTCGTAGTTTCGGTCGCTGCAACTGCAGAGGAGTCCGGCCCCGCTGCCTCGCCAGGAGCCGCTTCCTACCAGCGCCATTGCTCCGGCTGCCATGGCCACGATGGTCGCAGAATGGCCGCGATACCAGGGCTCGACCTCACTCGGCTGGCAGCGAAATACGGTCGGCCCCTCGCCGGCCCAGAGTTGCTCGACCATCTCGGAGGCCGCCGGCCACTTCGCGCCGACTGGACTCGTGACACACAGGTCTGTGGACAAGGATTCATGGGTGATCTTGCGCCGGGCCTCGTTGCCCAGCTGATGCGGCGGGGCACCGCCATGGAGATCCTCAGGTACCTCGACACGATCCAGGCCGATGTCGTAGGGGAGACCTCGGAGTAGCGGCCGGCCAGGAGCGCGTGCACGATTCGCGGGTCCGCGCTCGATCAGGGCTGGGTTCTCGGATCGGGCACGCGGCCATTGCAAGCGATCCTCGCGTTTGCTGGCCCGTGACCGGCGTGTCGTTGTTCGAAGATTGGGCGAATCACAGGATCGCCGACAGGAAAGGGACGTCCGGTTCGCATCGCGCGATGCCGCGCGCTCTAGCTGTCTTGGATGATGGGCACGCATCCAGCAGCGCCGGTTCTCGCCATGCTTGCTCCAGTTCGGGCATCTGGCCCGCCTCGAGTTCGATGCGGTCGAGTCCAAGGAAGTAGGCCGCGTAGCCATCGCCAAAACGCGGATGTGGACTTGCCGCTCCGCGAATACGGGCCGCTAAGCTCGCCGCAATGAGTTCCGCCCTGCCGGTCGTCGCTGAGCATCTGCACAAACGCTTTGGATCCATGGCGGTCGTCGAAGATCTGAGTCTCAGGGTGGAGGAGGGCAAGGTCTACGGATTTCTCGGACCCAACGGCGCCGGAAAGACGACGACGATCCGGATGCTGCTCGGATTGGTCGCGCCGAGCAGCGGTTCCGTGAAGATCTTTGGCCACGATATTCGTCGTGATTTCAAGAGCGCGATCCGTTGCGTGGGAGCGATGGTCGAAGGGCCGGCTTTCTACCCCTTTCTGACGGCACAGAAGAATCTCCAGCTCTTCGGTCGGCTGTCGGGTGGCGTACCTGCCGGGCGCGTCGAAGAGATGCTCGATCGGGTCGGTCTCTCGCGGCGGGCGGGCCAGAAAGTGGCTGGCTTCTCTCAAGGGATGCGCCAACGCCTGGGCATCGCTCTGGCGATGCTCGAGAAGCCTCGGCTGTTGGTGCTCGACGAACCCACGAATGGCTTGGATCCACAAGGGACCCGGGAAATCCGCGAGCTTCTGCGTCGCATTCGCGACGAGGGAAATACCACGGTGTTCCTCTCCAGTCATCTGCTCGGCGAGATGGAGCGCATCTGTGACCGGGTGGCCGTGATCTCCCAGGGCCGGATGCTTCGGGAGGGCTCGCTCGATGAGTTGCTGGGGGCGGATGATCGGTGCTTCCGATGTGAATCGCGTGCTGGTCGAAGAGGGGCTCGCCGTGCGCGGCCTTCGCAGCCGTCGGCGTAGCCTCGAGCAGGTCTTCGTCGAGTTGACCGGCGAGGCTTCGGACATTCAATGAGGAGCCCTCTCGATTTCCTGCGAACCGTGGCGCGGTTGGTGCGCGCCGATGTGACGAAGCTTTCGCGCTATTGGGTCGTTCTCGCCGGGTTCGTCGCCGTCGTGGTACTGGCTGTTTCGGGCACGATGGTCTTCCACCGGATCGAGCAGGCGGCGAACGTCACTTCGAACTCGGGTTACGATTTTGCCCTCGCTGTGATGGATCGGCTCGTCGATGTTTCGCTGCCGATCGTCTACGTGCTGGTCTGCATCCTGTTTGCCATCGACGTTTCGAACTCCACCGTCAAATACATCTTGACCCGGCCAGTGACACGCATGGAACTGCTTGTCTCGAAATACGTGACGGCCTTCGGGATGGTGACGCTGAACGTAGCCTTGCTCTGGACGGTGGCGCTCAGCGGCGGCGCCGCCTTCTACGGGCTGGGCGACCTCACGGAGAATGGCTACGTGATCTTCAGCGGAGGCTACGTCTTCGGGCAGTTCGCGCTTGGCACCTTCTTCCTGCTCATCGCTCTCGGCAGCGTCGCAGCGATGGGTGTCGCCGTTTCGACGTTCTCGAGCACGATGGGCGGCGCCATCATCATCGGGCTGATCTTCTTCTTCATGCTCGAGCTGTTGGCTGTCATTCCTACGAACCTCGGGCTGACGCTCTCATTGGGCGGTGAAGCTTTCGTGTTGCCGTTCAGCTCGTTCTCTCTGCCCAACCAGCCACTGATTCCTCTGGGCGTGCTCGGCGACCTGACGACGGGGATCGCCATAGAGAGTTGGTGGATCCCGCCCATTCAGCGGATGCTGGCGGTCTGTGGTGCCTATCTCGTTCTTTTCCTTGGTGTCTCGGCGTTCGGCATCCGCAAGCGGGATTTCACGCTATGAGCGGCGGAAGGGCGCTGGTCGTCGCATTCCTGCTCGTTGCAGGCTCCACCGCCGACGCTGAGGGCGAGTTGTTCGTGCGCTCCAAGGTCGAGTTTCCGGGCAAGATCGAGGATCATCTGCTCGCAGACGTCGATGGGGACGGGCGCCTCGATGTGCTGGTGGTTCATGCGGCCGCCGGGGATCGCTACGACTATCGGCTCGCCGTTTGTCGCCAACAGGTCGAGAAGAAATTCGACGGCTGCGAGATCCTCGATCTCCCCGACGATGTTCGCGCCTTCGATGTCGGCAACGTCGATCCTGCGCCTGGCGCCGAGTTCGTCGCGGTGACGGCATCCGGCGTATTCTGGTCGGCCTTCGAGAAGGAGCGGCTCGGCTCGCGCCACCGCTTGGCTGAGGTGCCGTCCGTGTTCGCTGGCACCGATCCGGACATTCCGCGGCCTCTCGATGTGCTCTTCGATCTCGACGGCGACGGGCGCGACGAACTTCTCCTGCCCAGCCAGGCTGGGCCTGTCTGGGTGAAGCCGGATGGCAAGCGGCAGCTCTTCGAGAGCCCGGCGGTCGTTCTTTATCGCCTGGCCAATCGGAGTGCGGATGTGAACGCAGCGCTGCGCAGCGGTTTCCAGAGCCGGGTGACGAGCGAGATGAACACGCCCGACGTGCACGTCTTCGATTGGAACGGGGACGGGCGGCTCGATGTGGTGACGCAGCTCGACAACATCCTGCGCATCTTTCTCCAGGACGAAACCGGCGGCTTGCCTGGCCAGCCTTCGCGGACCCTCGAACGCAGCACCCTGGCAGAGAACGAGCTCGATTCCTCGTTCACCGGCGAGGTGACGAGCTTTGCCCAACTCGATCTCGACGGGCAGGCGGATCTCATCCTCACGAAATGGGGGAGCTCGGAAGAGCGCACCCGGATGGACCGGGCCATCTTCTTCTCGCGCCCCGACGGCAGCTACCCGGATGTGCCCGATCAGCTGGTGCGTTCCGAGAGCGTCACGCCGGATTTCGATCTGGTGGATCTGGATGGCAACGGCACCCGCGACCTGGTGGTTCCGTTCTTCCACTTCGCGCCGTCCCAGGCCGTGAAGGTGATCACCCAGAATGCCCTGCGGTGGCAACTGCGCATTTTCCTGTTGGGGGCGGACGGGCGTTACAGCCAGGACGAGGGCAAAAAGTTCGCGCGGATCGATCACCGGGTGGTGCTCGACTACAAGCTCGACATCCTCAAGCTGTTGTTTGGCAAGCAGGCCCGCCCGACCGGCCGCATCGCACCGCTGCTCGATTTCGGTGCGGATTTCGATGGCGATGGCTACGCGGATCTGGCGGCCGATGATGGTGGCGACAAGCTGCGCATCTACTGGGGCAACGCCGAGGCGCGCTATTCGAGTTCACCGGACCAGGTCGTTCCCTTCGAATCGACGCTGGCCTATGACCTCGTCGATGCGGATGGCGATGGCCTCACCGACCTCTTCGCCTATCACGGCACACGCCCGGTGACGGAACAGATCGGCGGCCACGGGTTTCATGCGGTGAAACGGCGCCGTACCGAACGCGAACGAGCCCGACGTGCCGAAGAGGCACGCCGGGCTCGCAAGCAGGAAGAGGAGGTGCCCCACGAGCGGGTCCGCCTCGAGATCCTGATGAGTGTTGGAAGGGCCCGCTAGAAGCGGCGGCCGCCTCCACCACCACCGCCGCCGCCGCCGCCACCGCCACCGCCGCCGCCACCGCGACGGTCTTCCGCCTCGTTGACGCGCAGGGGTCGGCCACCCATGTCGCTGCCGTCCAGGGCACGCATGGCCTTGTCGGCGTCTTCACCGTTTTCGTACTCGACGAAGCCGAAGCCTCGGGAGCGACCGGTCTCACGGTCGGTGATGACGCGTGCAGACAGCACGTTGCCATGGGTTGTGAACATGTCACGTAGTTCGTCGTCGTTGGTGCGGAAGGGCAGGTTGCCCACATAGAGCTTCTTGCTCATTCGGTCTCCGATTCAGGTTCATAAAGGAGGCTTCGATCGAGAGATGCACGAACCTGGGAATTCCGGGAGCCTGATCGCTACGAAAGGGGGCCTCTGACGACCGATACGCTAGACGCTCGCTCACGGAAAGCAACCGGCTTGAATGGAGGGTAGGGAAAACGCCATTTCCCCCGGGACATGCAAGGTGGATTCGGAGGTGACGACCTGCCCCCATGGCGTTCGATTCTGACCGGACCTGACCTGTCCCCGGGCCCATGAGGAGTGGAAGCGCGGGGCGGTGAGGTGGGCCGATTTCATCTCACTGGAGACGCTCTGCCCCATGTTCGGCTACCCGGCAGGCAGCGGGAGCCGTGCCTATCGGGGCCAGGGAGAGTTCTCGTGCTTCTACGAGCGGGAGATCCGCTTCTAGCCGGGAGTTGGCGCCACATGTCCACTACCGGGCTTCCGAGCTTCGCGGGCCGCCCCGGAAGCCGATGAGGCGGGTTTCCCACGACTCACCCATATGGGGGATTACCGCTCGATCCCTGCTCGCTCCCTCTGCTTCTTGAGCTCGATCTTCGCGATCGTCCGCCGATGGACCTCATCCGGGCCGTCCGCCAGGCGCAGGGTGCGCATCTGGGCGTAGGTCCTGGCGAGCCCGAAATCGTCGGCCACGCCGCCGCCGCCGTGGGCCTGGATGGCGTCGTCGATGATCTGGAGCGCCATGATCGGCGCTTTCACCTTGATCATGGCGATCTCCGCCCGCGCCACCTTGTTGCCGACGGTGTCCATCATGTGGGCCGCCTTCAGGGTGAGCAACCGCGAGCATTCGATCTCGATGCGGGCATTGGCGATGCGCTCTTCCCAGACGCTGTGTTCGTAGATCTTCTTGCCGAAGGCCGTTCGGGTCATCAGCCGCTCGCACATCTTCTCGAGTGCCCGCTCTGCAACGCCGATCACCCGCATGCAATGGTGAATGCGGCCCGGTCCGAGCCGGCCCTGCGCAATCTCGAAGCCGCGGCCTTCGCCTAGCAAGATGTTCCCAACCGGAACCCGCACGTCCTCGAACAGGACCTCACCATGACCATGGGGGGCGTCGTCCCAACCGAAGACCGGCAGTTCGCGCACGAGAGTGATGCCGGGCGTACTGCGGGGCACGAGGATCATGCTCTGCTGGGCGTGACGCGGGCCCTCGAAATCCGTCTTCCCCATCACGATCAGGATCTCGCAGCGGTTGTCCATCACGCCGGACGTCCACCACTTGCGGCCGTTGATCACATAGTCGTCGCCATCACGGAGGATGGCCGTTTCGATGTTCGTGGCATCCGACGAAGCCACCGCCGGTTCGGTCATCGCGAAGGCGGAGCGGATCTCGCCGCTCAGCAGCGGATCGAGCCATTGCTGCTTCTGCTCCTCGCTGCCATAGCGGTCGATGGTTTCCATGTTGCCCGTGTCCGGCGCCGCACAGTTGAAGACCTCGGGCGCGAAGCCGACACGACCCATGACCTCACAAAGAGGGGCGTACTCCAGGTTCGTGAAACCCGGTCCGCGATCGCTGTGGGGCAGGAAGAGGTTCCAGAGGCCGGCCTCCTTGGCCTTGGCCTTCAACTCGTTCATCAGCGGCGGAGTGTCCCAGCGATCCTCCAGTCCCTCATGCTGCCGGTAGTAGTCAGCCTCGACTGGCAAGACGTGGGCGTCCATGAATTTGTGGAGCTTGTCGAGGGCGAAACGTGTCTTCTCGTTGTATTCGAAATCCAAGGCGGCCTCCGGGGATGGGAGCCGCAGATCATGCCACCCAGCCTGGAAGCGTGCCACGAAGCGAAGGCGGGTCCTGTCCCTGGAAGCGGTGGCTGACTACCTTCTCGCCCCATGCGAAGTCATCTGCCGCTCCTGGCCCTGTTCGCGCTTTCGATGCCCGCGCACGCGGAGGCTCCGGCGGAGAAGCCGAACGTCCTGTTGCTCACCATCGATTGCCTTCGCCCGGACCACATGTCGTTGTACGGCCATATCCGCTCCACGACGCCCCAGCTCGAGGCGTTCGCGCGCGAGGCCTGGGTGTTCGAGAACGCTTTTGCGACGTCGGCCTGGACCAGCCCCGGGATCGTCTCGATGTTGACCGGCTACTACCCGCCCGTGCATGGGCAGAACGGGCGACATAGCGTCTACGACGACGAGTTGGCGTCGCCGCTGCGCGTGCTCGCGGAACAAGGGTACGAGGTGTTCGGGCGCAGTGGGCGTGGGCCGACCTACGGCGGGCTGGGGGCGGAAGAGGTCGGAAATCTCGATTTTGAAACGTTCGTTCGTGAGCGGGCGGAACTGGAGGAAGGGAAGCCCTTCTTTGCCTGGCTGCATAGCAAGGAGCCGCATCTTCCCTATCGCCCGTCGGCGCGCAACGCGGGGCGCTTCTTGAAGGCTCCACCGTCGACGCCCGGATTTGACGCGGTCCGTGAACACCATCTCGTGCTGCGTCCTCCCATTCCCAAGCTGCGTTTCACGCACCCGGGTGAGATCGAGTTCGTGCCCGGCGATGCCGAGGCGATTCGCGCGCTCTACGACGAGACGGTGCGCGACGCGGACGACCACCTGGGGCGCGCATTCAACGCGCTCCGCGAGACCGGCTTGCTGGAGCAGACTGTGGTGATCGTCTCGGCCGACCATGGAGAAGAGTTGCTCGAGCACGGCTGGGTCGGGCATGCATCGACCGGCTACGACGGCAAGCTCACGGAGGAACTGGTTCGCATCCCGCTCGTGATTCGGGTTCCTGCCATGCTTCGCGGCGATTCCCCTGGCGCCGGACGAAGCACGGCCCTGGTGCAGGGAGTGGACCTGATGCCGACGCTCTTCGAGTGGCTCCGCATTCCGCAGGGAGCCATGCTGCCGCCCATGCAGGGGAAGAGCCTGGCGCCGCTGATCGACGGTCGCGCGAAGCAGGTACGCGAGCACGTCTTCCTGCAAACCACCCGCAAGGGCTGGACCACGCCCAGAGGCGAGATGCAGACACGTATCGTCGCGGTACGCAGCGCGGATCGAAAGCTCGTCTGGTGGCCCGAGGAGGTGGATCGGCCGGCGCGCCGCGAGGGCTTCGACCTGGTGGCCGACCCCGAAGAGCTCGAGGATCTCTACGCCGAGCAACCCGAGAAGTTCCGCGCCCTCGAACGCGCCCGCGAGGCCTGGGACGCCGAGAATCGCCGTCATGCGGCCGCGTTGGTGCTTCCCGGCGCGGGCAACCACGAGGAGGCGCAATGGGAGGCGCTGGCGAAGGGCGATCTGCTGGGCGCACTCCAACATTGGCGCCGGATCGCCTTGCTCGATCGGACGTGGGGCTACGCACAAGCACCGTTCTTCGAGGAGGGGCCAGCGAAGGAACCCTGGGCAAGTTTGCGTCATCGCGCAGGGACGGCTCTGGCCGCAGCAATCGACTGCGACGCAGAAGGTCGCGGCTTCGAGGTTCAGGGCGCGGCATCGGACAGGAGAGTGCACTGCACGTCCGAACCGCGCTGACCGCCTCCCGCCCCGCGATCGGTCGTGCTGGCAACTGGAACCGTTTCGCCGGCCTGTGCCCAGCCCCGGCGACGCCAGCTCACGCAAGAAGAGCGAAGCGATACGTACAGGTCCGGAGTACTCTTTCGCCGCGCCAAACCCGGAGGCCTCATGCTCGAGCTCTATCACCATTTCCTCTCGACCTGCTCTCAGAAGGTGCGGCTCGTCCTCGCTGAGAAGGGTCTCACGTACGAATCCCATATGCTGGATCTGATGGCGGGGGAGCAGCATGCGGAGGAGTACGTGAAGCTCAACCCGGGCCACGTCGTGCCGACGCTCGTGCACGATGGCCGGGTGCTGATCGAATCGACCCTGATCAACGAGTACCTGGAGGATGCGTTTCCTGACCCGTCGTGTGCGCCGGCCGATGCGGCGGGACGTCATGCGATGCGGCTCTGGACGAAGCGAATCGATGGGCAGGTGCATCCAAGCGCCGGGGTGATCACCTTTGCCATCGGGACGCGTCCGATGATCCTGCAGAAGACGCCAGAAGAGATCGAGGCACAGGTGCAGGCCATTCCCGACCCGGCGCGTCGGGCCGCGCGGCGTTCCGTGATCGATCACGGCGTGAAGGCGCCGGAGATGAAGAGCGCCCTGGGTGCCTTCGTTGCCATGCTCGATGCCATGGAGGCCGCTCTCGCCGATCAGGCCTTTCTGGTGGGCGACGCCTTCAGCCTGGCGGATGCCTGCGTCCTGCCTTACGCCCTCCGCCTCGACCATCTTGCCATGACCCCGTTGATCGACGCGCGCCCGCGCGCGGCCGCGTGGTTCACACGCATCAAGGAACGAGCTTCCTACCAGGAGGCGGTTGCGGCTTTCGTGCCGCAGCCCGTCGTCGATGCCTTCCAGGCGCAAGGCAAGGCCGTGTGGGCAGATGTGGAGGGGTTGGTCTCCAGCTAGCCTCAGCCCCTTGCCAACGGTGCCCGATGCCCCCTCCGCTCTACCGATCCCGACCGACTGCCTTCGAGATGCTCCCGGCCACCACGGTGCGCAACGGGCCGATCAACGAGTTCATCTACCTCTCGGAGGGGAACTCGAACGCATTTCTGATCGTGACGTCGGAAGGGCGTATCGTGATCAATACGGGCATGGGCTTCGAAGCACCCATGCACAAGGCGTACTTCGACTCCGTTGATTCAGGGCCCGTTCGTTATGTGATCTTCACCCAAGGTCACGTGGATCATGTGGGTGGCTCGGACCTCTTCGTCGAGGAGGGCACGGAGGTCGTGGCGCATGCCCACAACCCTGCCCATCAGGCCGAGGATGCGTTGATTGCCGGCATCCGCGCGCGGCGTAGCTATTTCGCGTTCGCCGAGTCGATCTCGCGAGCGAACGTCTACATCAAGGAAAAGCTGGGCGGCACGGCTTCCGG
>JAFDCZ010000345.1 GCA_019312665.1 Deltaproteobacteria bacterium
CGCGATACGACGAGGACGCTGCCAAGCTGGCCTGGGAGCGAACCCTCCAGTTCTTCAAAATGCATCTGAGCTGAAGACGACACCCCGACGAGAGGCTGGCTGGGGAGCGATGGCGCCCCGCTAGCAAATAGCTAGTCCTTGATCAAGCGCACTTTCAGTCGGTGATTGGGAGTTGGTCTGAAAAGTCCGGTGTTTGAGCGTTTGTGAGAAGAAGCCACAACCACCCAGGGGGCGTTTCAGATGAAGCGAACCATGCTGGAGGGTACCCGTCTTCCCTCGGCTTCGAGGTGGCCATGTTACTTCTCTCGTTCCAGCTTTCGTTTGATGTCGCAGAGCTCTATGGATGCGTCCACCCACTCGCCGACGAGCCCTTGGAGTCGTTTGTAATTCGAAATCTGTGCTCGAACTGTCCGGAGCTCTGATTCCTTAATGAAGCGGGTTCGGCTCTTGCTTTTTCGGCTCCAGCTCAGCTGCTGGTAGGGCCCGTGCTTGTGGGGTGGGTCTGCCTTGCAGCGGCAGGTCGGGCTGCCGCACACGTTGTACTGCTCGGAAAGGACTCCGGGACGTAACTCCCCCAGGCGAGTGAGCTTCGTCTTGATGCGCCCGATGTGTTCCTCCAGCGCCTGAGATCTCGATTTCATGAGGAATAGTCTAGCCCTTCCGTACCGATAGCAGTATAATGCTACCCGATATGGGAGGTGGCCTTGAAGCAAGCCATACGTCGCCAACTCGAACGACGAAAGACAAAGATCGAGAAGAGGCTCGAGCTACTGGTCGGAGGCACCGAACCGCGAGTAGAGGGACGAGCGGAGTTCACACAGCAACGGCCGCTCTACGAAATCGCCGAACGCACGCAGGCCATTGCGTACGGCGGAATCGGGGCGATTCATCAACTCGTGCGCTCGGTGGGGCTGGCCGAGCAGATTGACGAACGGCTCTGCGTTCTCAAGCAGCCGAAGCCGTACCACGACTCCGATCACGTCCTGAACATCGCTTACAACCTGCTGTGCGGTGGAAGGGTGCTCGACGACATCGAAGTGCGCCGCAACGATGCCGTCTTCCTCGACGCTCTGGGTGCGCGGGCGATTCCAGATCCGACGACGGCCGGCGACTACTGTCGGCGATTCGACGAGGAAGCGATCTGGAGGTTGACGGACGTCATCAATGACGTGCGAGTCGGCATCTGGCAACAGCAACCCGAGTCGTTCACCAGCGCCACGGCGCGGATCGACGCCGATGGATCCATCCTGCCCACGAGCGGCGAGTGCAAGGAAGGGATGGATATGTCGTACAAGGGCGTGTGGGGCTACCACCCGCTACTCATCTCGCTGGCGAACACGCAAGAACCGCTGTTTCTGCTCAACCGCAAAGGCAGCCGGCCTTCCCACGAAGGGGCGGCCGAGCTGTTCGACAAGGCCATCGCGCTGTGCCGCCGCGGAGGATTCCGCGACATCCTCCTACGTGGCGACACCGACTTTTCACTGACCGCGCACCTGGACCGATGGGACGTTGACGGTGTGCGCTTCGTGTTCGGATATGACGCCAACCCCTCGTTCGTGAATCGCGCACAAGGCCTGCCTGATGGGGAGTATGCCGAGCTCGAGCGCCGTGCGAACCAGGTCTTCTCGACCAAACCTCGAGCCAAGCAGCCGCGGGTCAAAGAGCAGATCGTGATCGAACGCGAATACAGGAACCTGCGGCTGATTTCGGAAGAGGTCTCCGAGTTCGAGCACGAGCCGGCTCGGGCGAAACGGAGCTACCGCATCGTCGTCGTGCGAAAGCTCATCCTCGAAGAGCGCGGCCAACGCTGCCTCGACGAGTTCTACCGCTACTTGTTCTACATCACGAACGACCGAACGATGTCGCCCGAGGAGGTCGTTGCCGAAGCAAACCATCGTTGCGACCAGGAGAATCTCATCGACCAACTCAAAAACGGCGCTCGCGCCCTGCACGCGCCGCTGAACACGCTCGATGCGAACTGGGCGTACATGGTGATGGCCTCGCTCGCATGGACCCTCAAGACCTGGTTCGCGCTCATGCTTCCCGTCACGCCTCGGTGGCGTGAGAAGCACGAGGCACAACGGAACTGGGTCCTTCGGATGGAGTTCCGCACCTTTCTTCAGCAGCTCGTGATGGTGCCTGCTCAGATCCTCCACAGCGGGCACCGCATCGTGTTCCGACTACTCGCTTGGCGCCCCCGGCTGTCAATCCTGTTTCGACTCCTCGACGCGGTCAGAATCTAGGCCTGCCCGACGCAATGGAACTCGGGCTCGGGCAGGCCTAAGGCAATCCCGCCACTTGAACCCCCCTAACACTCGAACAGGAACAACCCACGAAACAACGACAACTCGCCCGTCACGTCACGACGGGACTCCGGGAGCCGCCCAGGCGGTTCAGCGGTAAGCTGCGCCCAGCGCAACGGGCGCTACGGCAGCCGATGCCGCCAACGAAAGTGCGCTTGATTGTCGTCTAGGCTGGCGGTGAGGGAGCTCGAGCCGGCGCCCCGACCGACACGGATTCCAGAACCCATGGCCATCATGCGCCGCAGCCGATCGCCCGCCTCCTCGCTGCCGTAGATCGAGCAGCGGTAGAGCGGACCCTCGTACCCGGCCTCGCGGCACAGGGCCCGGTGGAACTGG
>JAFDCZ010000346.1 GCA_019312665.1 Deltaproteobacteria bacterium
GCGGATGGGTCTGCACCCGCGGCACGTGCTCGGCTCGCACCCGGTCCAGTCGATAGGCCGGCGCGCCCAGGCCCATGCGCCGGCGGATGGGTGCGTGCAGGATCGGATGGGCGGCCGCAGCCTCCGCGAGTGTCTTCTCGAAGGCCGGCAGATCGAAGCCTGGCCCGAGCCGCAGGACCAGCTGCGAGGCATGGCTCGCGCCCGCCCGGCGGCGCACCTCGTCATCGAACGCGCGCAGGAAACAATCGGCGCCGGTAAGCGGGATCGATGAGGCACCGGCCAGCGGGATCGACGAGGCGGCGGTGGAAGACAACGCCTCAGGCCTGCTGCAGCTGCGCGAGAACGCAGGAGGCCAGGGTCTCCGCGGTTTCCAGATTCTCTGGAGTGAGCAGGCTTTCGTCTACCCAGACGCCCGTGCTCTCTTCGATCGCAAGCATGAGCTGGGTGACAGCGAGGGAGTCGAGCCCCGCCCCGACCAGGTCGGAGCGGGAGGTGAAGCCTTCGTCCACCTCGAGCAGCTCGTCGCGAAGAATCTCGAACACGCGGGCCGTCAACTTTTCGTGCGTCCAATCCGACATCGGCGCGGAGTTTCGCGCACCCGCTTGGGAATGGCACGGGGCGGCACGCCCCATCGCTCGCGTCCTCTCGGCCCGAGGCTAGACTCCGGATCCACGGAGGGCGATCGATTCCCATGGCAAGACGTGCGATCACGAAGGTTGCGATTCTCGGCGGTGGCCCTTCCGGCTCGGCCGCCGCCACCTACCTGGCCCGAGCGGGCGTGAACGTGGCCCTCTTCACCCGCGGAAAGCGGCCGCCGATCATCGTGGGCGAATCCCTCGTGCCGGCGATCGTGCCGTACCTGCGCAAGCTCGGCGTCGAGAAGGAAGTCGCGACCTACAGCCAGTTCAAAGGCGGCGCGACGTTCATCTTCAGCCTCGAAGACGGCATGAGCTTCAAGTTCCACGAAGTTCCGTCGGCCAAGACGACCTACTCCTACAACGTCCCGCGAGACCGCTTCGACGATACCCTGCTGCAGGCCGCGAAGAAGGCAGGCGCCCACCAGATCGAGCATTCCGTCGGCCTGGAGAGCGACGATGGCGAGCATCTGCGCCTGGACGACGCCAGCCTCGAAGCAGCACGACCGGCCCTTGGCGGCAAGCCGGATTGGATCATCGACGCCACCGGTCGTACCCGTTTGATTGCCCGATTCCTGGATCTGCCGACGACCGTGGGCGCGCGCAAGGACGTCGCCCTGCACGCCCATCTCGAAAACGTCCCCATGGAGATCCCGGGCAACGTCCATACCGATCGCCTCGAGCACGGCTGGAGCTGGCGGATCCCGTTGCGCGATTGTGTCTCCGTCGGCCTGGTGATCGGCAGCGAGTTCATCCGCAAGTTCGGTCAGACCGCCGAGGAGCAGTTCGATGCCTACCTCCAGGCCGATGCCAACACCCGCGAGTGGTCCAAGGACGCGAAGCGCATTACTCCCGTCATGCGATACACGAACTATCAGCTGCGAACCGAACGTGGGTTCGGGCCGAACTGGTCGCTCGTGGGCGACGCCTTCGGCTTCGTCGATCCGGTCTTCTCCAGCGGCATGCTGATCGGAATGCAGGGATCGGAAGCCCTGGCAGCGGCCCTGCTGAACGGCAGCGACCGTGCGATGGAGAAGTATCAGGAATATGTGCTTCGCAACCTCACTGTCTGGCAACGCGTCGCCGACTACTACTACAACGGCCGTCTCCTGACGATGTTTCGCGTCGGCGAATACGTGCGGCATACGCGGATCGGCCGCATGATGGATTTCCACTTCCGCCGACACATGCCGCGCATCTTCACGGGTGAGGGAACGACGAAGCGCTACAGCATGGGACTGGTCGATTTCATGTGTCGCCATGGCCTGGCAGGGAACGATCCGGCCGAGCTGGAGATCCGCTGACCCGCGGTCCATACGTTGCGATTTCACTCGGAAGCGCAGAGAGAGAGCTACGACGTTGCCATCGTGGGCAGCGGAATCGGCGGATTGACCGCAGCCGCGCTACTCGCCCGGGCAGGCCAACGCGTGCTGGTCGTGGAGCGCCACGATCGGGTAGGAGGGTACGCCCACGCCTTTCGCCGAGGCCGGCATCTCTTCGACTCAGCGGTGCACGTGGTAGGCCGCGCAGGCGTGGAATCCCTGCTCGAAGACCTGGGCGTGGCCGATCAATGCCGCTGGCTTCCGGTCGATCCCTTCTACACCGTAGAGCTTCCGGGCCTTCGACTGGCCGTTCCTGGTGATCCGGACGGCTTCGCGGAAGCCCACGTCGCGGCCTTTCCCGAGGAAGAAAAAGGCATCCGATCCTTTCTCACCGAATGTGCGGACATCGCCCGGGAGACGGATCGCGCCTCCCGCCTTTCGTCGCCTACCGAGATCCTCCGGAACCCCGGCCGCTTCCCGGCCCTTCTCCGCCACCGGCGATCGACCGTGGCCGCGGTGCTCGACGCCCAGGTCAAGGATCCGACGGCCCGCGCGGCCCTCACCAGCCTCTGGCCCTACCTGGGCTTGCCGCCGTCCAAGCTCTCTTTCTTGTATTGGTCGACGATGCTGGTCTCCTACCTGGAAGCCGGCGCCATCTACGCCCAGGGGAGCTTTCCTGCTGCGCAGCCCGGTGCGTCGGATCAGCGTCGAAGACGAAAGGGTCCGAGGCATCGTCCTCGAAAATGGCCAATGCATCGCAGCCCCGGTCGTCATCTCAAATGCCGACGTCCGGCAGACCGCCCTGGAGCTGGTCGGACGGGATCACCTTCCGGCCGGCTACCTCCGGCAGCTGCGACGCTTGCAGCCCTCCATCTCCGCCTTCATTGCCTACTTGGCCGTCGAACGAAGCACGCTCTCTCCGGCGAGCCACGAGACCTTCTTCTTCGAGACCACGGATCACGAAGCCGCCTACGAATCGGCATTGGCCGGCACGCCCCGCTGGTTCACCGCCACCGTCCCGACCCACGTGGATCCGTCCCTTGCCCCAGAGGACGAGCACCTGCTCGTGCTGACAACTTTGTTAGGCGCAGATGCCGGCCCCTGGCCCGAGCGGAAGCAGGAGCTGACGGACGCGCTGGTCGATGCCGCAGCCGCGCGCATCCCAGGCCTGAGAGACAGTCTCCGCTTCTGCGAGGGTGCCAGCCCGCGCACCATGGAGCGCTACACGCGCAACGAATCCGGTGCGATCTACGGATTCGCCCTCACCCCGGCCCAGGTCGGCCCAAGCCGCCCTGCCCCGACCACTCCCCTGCGCGGCCTCTACCTCGCCGGCCACTGGACCCAGCCCGGCGGCGGCATCACGGGCGTCATCACCTCCGGCCAACACTGCGCCCGTGCCATCCTGGACGCAACCTAGGGAACGCTCCTCCGCGTTCAGAAGCCGCCCACTTCGGGGATGATTTCCTTGGCGAGGGTCTCGAGCGGGGCGATGTCGTGGACGTTCGGAAGGTTCACGATGGCCTGCTGGATGCCGAGCTCGGCGAGCTCCCGAAAGTGAGCGATGACATCCGGGATGCTCATGTGCTCGGGGCCCAGCTGAATCGTCGATAGGCTGGTGCGCTCGATCTCGTCGAAATCCCGTTCGACGTCGTCGCAATGGCCGCGCAGCACGTCGAGTTTGCGGGCCAGCTCGTCCATTCCTACGTGGGCGAAGAGATTGCAGGCGTCGGCGTAGAGCGCGACCAGGCGCAGCGTCTTCCGCTCGCCCATGCCACCGATCAGGATCGGCGGCCGGGGACGCTGAAGAGGCTGGGGGA
>JAFDCZ010000058.1 GCA_019312665.1 Deltaproteobacteria bacterium
AGGACGCAGCAGACCGGTCCGAAGATCTCTTCCTGGGCGATCGTCATTCCGGGTTCGACATCCACGAAGAGCGTCGGTTCGACGAAGAAACCCTTGCGATCCGGTTTCCCTCCGCCAACTAGACACCTGGCGCCTTCCTGCTTGCCCTTTTCGATGTAGTCGAGCACACGCTGCTGCTGGCGTTTCGAGATCTGCGGGCCCTGCAGGTTGGATGGGTCCGTCGGATCGCCCCAGTTCCATCCCTCGAACGCCGTCTTCACGATCTCGACCGCATCCGCGTACCGGGAGCGCGGCACCAGCCAACGGGTCGTGATCGCACAACCTTGCCCGGCGTGAACACACGTCATGGCTGCACCGGGCAGCACCGCCTCGAGCTTGGCGTCCTCGAGAATGATCGAAGCGCTCTTCCCGCCAAGCTCGAGAAAAGCCTTCTTTACCGTCGCCGACGCGTTCTCCATCACCCGGCGACCGGTGGCCGTCGAGCCGGTGAAGGTCACGAGATCGACGCGCGAGTCCCCGGAAAGCACCTCGCCCGTCAGGTGATCGGAAGAAGCGACGATGTTCACGACCCCCGGCGGGAGATCGGTCTTCTCGGCAATGATCTTGCCGAGATGGGTTGCGCTCCAGGGCGTATCAGGCGCCGGTTTCAGCACGATGCTGCAGCCCGCTGCGAGGGACGGCCCGATCTTCGCGATGTTCAGGTAGAGCGGAACGTTCCAGGGAGTGATCGCACCGACCACACCCATCGGCTCGCGACGCAGGAAACGGCGATTCTCTCTCCCGCCAAACGGAATGGTCGACATTTCCGTTTCGTACTCGTAGCTATCCGCGAGCTCTGCCCAGTACGCCATCATCTCGATCGGATCATCGACGTGCATGAAACCCGTGAGCGAAACGCACGCACCGGCTTCGCTCACCACGATCGCACGAAGCTGTTCCTTCTCCTCGAGCATGCCTGCGTGAAGCTGCCTGAGACATTTTGCGCGGAACGCGGGGCTCGTAGCCCAATCGGTTTCGTCGAACGTGCGGCGAGCTGCGGCAAGGGCGGCTTCCATGTCATCCTTGGTACCGTCGCTGGCGCTGCCCATGACCTCTTCCGTGGCCGGGTTCACGTTGTCGAAACGGTTGCCGTTCGAAGATTCGACCAACGCGCCGTCGATCAGGTTGCGGGTTTCCGGCGAAAGAGGCTCGAGTGCCATGGCTAGGCCCTCACGATCTGGCCGCCGTCGACCGCAAGGATCTGCCCTGTGATCCAGGAGGCGGCATCGGACAAGAGGAAGAGACAAGCGGATGCCATGTCCGCTGGTTGGCCGAGCCGCGGCAAAGCCAACGAAGACACCAGCTGGTCTTTGTACGCCTCCGGCACCTGATTGCCGAGCGCGGCCGTATCCGTCGGCCCCGGCGCGATGGCGTTCACGCGGATGCCCGCATGCCCGAGCTCTTTCGCGAGACAATGGGTCAATCCGTTCATCCCGAGCTTCGCGAGACCGTAGAAGCCGACACCCATCCAGGCCGCGGTCGACGATTGGTTCACGATGGCCCCGCCCCCTCGCTCCTTCATGCTCCGATGGCAGGCCCGCGTGCAGAGCAGCGCACCATCCATGTTCACACTCATGAACTTCTTGTAGTAGTCGAGATCGACCGTGAGGAGTGAAGCCAGTTTCATATCGCCAAAGATGGCAGCGTTGTTCACCAGGAAATCGATCCCGCCGAATTCCCTGGCGACACTTTCGGCCATCGCCCGGGTCGAGGCTTCACTCGCGACATCGACCTCGACGAAGAGAGCCACTCCGCCTGCATCGCGAATTTCCTCAGCAACGCGCTCGCCGTTCTCCTTCGCGATCTCGGCGATCGCGACCTTGGCCCCTTCGGCGGCCAATGCCTTTGCGTAGCCCTCGCCGATCCCGCCGCCTGCACCGGTAACGACCGCAACCTTGCCTTCGATGCCCGGGAAGCTCATGGGGGGTCTCCTCGACGATCCGATCGCGACGGTACGCCGCTTCCATAACGATTGCAATGGAAACCATGGTACTCTTCCGCCTGTGAGCAGCGACCCATGGCCACCCAATCGGCGCGCCGGACCCAGGCCGAACGCACCGCAGAAACGCGTGCGCGAATCATGGATGCAGTGGTCGAGTGCATTGCGGACGTCGGCTTTGGTCGCGCCACCGCCTCGGAGATCACCCGCCGAGCCGGCGTGACCTGGGGCGCCGTACAGCACCACTTTGGCGACAAGGACGGCATCCTGCGTGCTGTGCTCGAAGATTCCTTCGAGCGCTTCGCGGAACGTCTCGAAGGCATGCCCGGAACGGGCGCCTCAGTGAATGAACGCGTCGATGCGTTCATCAACTGCGCGTGGTCGCATTTCGGAAGTGCGGACTACCAATCGACCTTCGAGATCCTCTTGCAAGTGGAGCGCGCCCGCGCACCGGGAGATCTTCCGACCTGGCAATCCGGCATGAGCAAGGAATGGAGCCGGATCTGGCGGGCTGCGTTCGCTGACGCCAGGCTCTCCCGAAGGGAGAGCCTGGCACTCCAGCGTTACACGGTCTCGGTGCTCACAGGCATCGCATCGATGCGCGTGATCGGTGGAGGCGGCCAACGAAGACCCGACGCCGAGCTCGATCTGTTGAAGGACGCACTCTCCCGCAGTCTCCAAGGCCAGGCGTGACCGACGACATCTACTACGACCCCTACGACTACGAGATTGATGCGGACCCGCATCCGATCTGGCAGAGGATGCGGGACGAAGCGCCACTCTACCGAAACGAGAAGTACGATTTCTGGGCGCTCTCCCGATTTCAGGATGTCGTTGGAGCCTCTCTCGACGACCGCACGTTCAGCTCCGCCTACGGAACCGTTCTCGAGCTGATGGGCGATGAGCCCAACACCTCGCCAATGATGATCTTTCGGGATCGACCGGAACACACCCAGCTTCGCAAACTCGTAAGCCGTGCGTTCTCCCCAAGGCGCATCGCCGCCCTCGAACCGCAGATTCGGGAGTTGGCCTGTCGCTACCTCGACGAGCAAGTGGGCAGCGGCGGCTTCGACTATCTCGCCGACTTCGGTGCCAAGCTTCCGGTCATGGTCATCAGCTCCCTACTTGGAGTTCCGGAAGAAGATCGCGACGACATCCAGCGCTGGACGGACGCGCTCCTGCACCGGGATGAAGGCGAGCAGGACATGCGGCGACATCACGAGAAGGTCGGCCAGCAGCTGTGGGGCTACTTCGCAAGGTATGTCGAGAGCCGCCGGAAATCTCCGCGCGACGACATGATGACCGATTTGCTCGAAGCGGAAATTGATCTCGATGACGGCACAAAACGGCGACTCACGGATGTCGAACTGCTGTCCTTCATCGGGCTGCTCTCGGGTGCGGGAAACGAAACCGTCGCCCGGTTGCTCGGATGGATGGCGACGACTCTCGCGCGATTCCCGACTCAGCGTCGCAAGCTGGTCGAAGACCCGGCCAAGATCCCCGGCGGTGTCGAAGAACTCCTGCGCTATGAAGCGCCGTCCCCGGTGCAGGCACGCCGGCTCACCCGTGAGCTCGAACTGCACGGCGAGAAGCTGCCGGAGGGCAGTCGGATCCTGCTGCTGACCGGCTCGGCGGGCCGCGACGATCGCGAGTACGACGATCCGGATCGTTTCGATGTCGAGCGAAAGATCGATCGCCACGTCTCCCTGGGCCTCGGCGTTCATTTCTGTCTTGGCGCTTCCCTGGCCCGTCTTGAAGGTCGAGTGGCCATCGAGGAGACGCTGCGCCGCTTCCCGGAATGGGACGTCGTATGGGACGAAACCGAATGGGTCCACACGAGCACGGTGCGCGGCTACGCGAAGGTTCCGATCCGATTCTGAACAGCGGGCCGGCCGCGAACCTACGCGGTTACCTCCAGCCGGTGGTCCAACATCCGGTCGCCCTCAAAAATGAATCTCCCATCGAAAGCCGAGCCCGCGAAGAGCAGGGGAAGCCAGAGTTCGTCGTCTTCCCACATCTCTTCGTAGGGAAGATTCTCCAAATCGAACCAGAGCGGAATCGCCTCGTCGGTTTCGGTGGGCTCGCCTGAATACCGGGCTGCCTGGAAGACATGCACGTGGATCGAGTAGCCGTCCACGAATTGGAAGCGGCTCTCTCCGCCCTTCCTCAATCCCTGGGGCGTGATCAGGAGCTCCTCCTCGACCTCTCGGATGGCGCATTGCACAGGCGTCTCGCCGGACTCGAGGCGTCCACCCGGGCCGTTGATCTTGCCGGCGCCGAGCCCGCGCTTCTTGCGAATCAACAATGCGCGGCCCTCGACCACGATGAAGACCAGGGTTGCGGTGTCCACAGCAACCCAGCTCGACCACTCGATCTCATCGACTCGTCGGGGAACAGGCTTGCTAGGCGCCAGCGCTGGGCCTTCCCTTGGCCTTCTCGAACCAGGCGGTGACGTTCTTCAGCTCCGCATCGATCGGTTGGCCAACCTGGGCACCAAAATCGGCGAACGCGAAGAGCGCCACATCCGCCAGGCTGAAGCGGCCGGGAACGATCGTGTCTCGGCCAGCGATCTGCTCGTCGAGCCATGAGAGACCATCCTGAGCGCAGCTCTTCAGCCAATCCGAGGCCTCCGGCATGAGACGCATGCGGTCCTTGAAGAGCGCGCTGCCCTCGGCGTTGCGAAAGCCATCCGTGAGGGGAGCCATGATCTTCCACTCGACCCGGCGCACCCACATGCGGGTCTCGGCGCGCTCAGCGGCAGTGGTCCCGATCAACGCCGGCTCTGGCTGAAGCTCTTCGATCAGCTCGCAGATGGCGATCGTTTCGGCAATGACCTGGCCGTCATCGAGTTCAAGAGAAGGCATTCCGGCTGCCGGGTTCTTCGCCATGTACTCGGCCTGGCGGTTCTCGCCGACCATGATGTCCACCTCCTGGACATTCGGCAGCTCGAAGCCTTTCTCTGCGGCGAATACACGAACCAGCTTCGGATTGGGTCCGATCGAGTTGTAGAATTTCATCGAGGTCGCATTCTCCTTGGTGGGTCCGCGCGCGAAGCCTGGGAAGTCTACCATCGATCGGTATGAGGTGGATCTGCAGCATCCTCTGGCTCGTCCTGGCCCTGGCTTGCGGCGGCCCGGTCGGCCCGTTCCCTGGCGGACAACTCTCGGGTAGGGAGCATCCCTACCCGAGAGATGGTTTCGGCTTTGCCGCGGCAGAAGAACGCGTTGCAGTCGAGGTTGGCGGGAACTCGCCGCATTCGGTGCATACGTGGGCCATCGTGCTGGAAGACACACTCTTCATTCCCGCTGATTTCTTCAACCCCGGAAAACGGTGGCCGCAGTTGGCGATGGACGATCCCCGGGCACGCATCCGCGTGGTCGAGGAGGTCTACCCCTGCCGCCTTCTGCGCATCGAGGACGGCGAACTCATCGATCGCCTGCGCGCGGCAACGGCCGAGAAATACGAGATCGAGCCGGACTCCTGGGCAGCCCGCATCGAGGTCTGGTGGTTCCGGATCGAGCGGCGCCGAACTCCAGGGCCACACCCGCTCGATTGATTCAGCCAGCCTTCGCGATCACGTTGTCACCGAAACCCTTGAGAGCGTCGATCTTGCGTTGCAAGGGCGTCCGATCTTCTTCGTACGCGTTGCGAAAACCCACGATCGCATCGGTCACGCCTTTGTCCTCGAGACGCTTGATCCCGTCCAAGGTGTAGGCATCCATCGAGATGACGTGAATCTCGAAGGGTTCGGCTGCCCGACCGTACTCCCTGCGCAGTTCCTGGATCCGCGCGATGGCCGCGTCGAGATCGGAAGCTTCGCCGCCACCCGCATGCATCCAACCATCTCCCCTGAGTGCCGCTCGTCGGAGTGCGGCATCCGCATGGCCACCGATCAGGAGCGGGATCGGCTTCGTCGGCCCGGGGCAGAGCTTGATCGGCTCGATGTCGAAGTGCTCACCGTGGAACTCGAAGAAGTCGCCCGTCTGGAGCCCCTGGAAGATGTCGATCATCTCGTCGAGCCGCTTTCCGCGGCCTTTCCAGGGAATGTCGAGCACGCGGAAATCGTCGGGCCAGGGCGAGAGGCCGACGCCGAAACCGAGCCGATTCTCCGTGAGAATGGCGACCGAGATCGCTTGTTTGGCCGCGAGGACCGGATGCCGCATTGGAAGCTTCACCACGAAGGTCGTGAACCGAAGGCGTTCCGTCACCGCGCCGAGCGCGCCCATCAACACGAAGGGATCAATGAACGGCTTGTCTTCGAGAAAACCGCGATCCCCGTCCGGCGTGTAGGGGTATTTCGAATCGGATTCCTTCGGATAGAAAATGCTCTCGGGAACGGTGAACGAGTGGAACCCGGCCGCTTCCGCCTCGACCGCCAGGGGAGCGTATTGCCGGGGATCGCACATGGATTCGGCGAAGGTAAAACGCACGAGGTTCCTCCCTTGGAAGAATGGCAACGGTATGCAAGGCCGGAGTCGGCGTCCAGACGAAGAGAACTCAGTCCTCGGTTCGCCAGTACCTCTGCATCTCGACGTAGGTGAACGAGGCCGTCCAGGCGATCAACACGAGGCCCGTCAGGGCCTCGACGCCGCAGAGGATGCGCAGCGCCCCGACGGGAACCAGATCTCCGTAGCCCAACGATGTATAGGTGGTGATCGAGAAATACACGACGTCTCGCGCGTTCAAATCGGCCCCAGCGATCTCGCCGTAGCCGGCCTGGATCAACAAACCGATCCCCAGCGCGAATACGAGGGACTCTGCGATATGGGTGGCCACCGCAACGACGATTACCAACCCCACGCGAAAGCGACGGGGAAGGCGACTTCTCGGAAGCTTGGCTGAGAGAGCCCGCAACACTTCGAAATGCATGCCGATCGAGACGAGCACGAGCAAGCTGGTCGCCGCAACGACGATCAGATTGGCGATCACGAACGGGCCCCCTCGAAAGAATCCGCCAGCTCCCCCAGATCAACGAGCCGAAGACAATCCGTCTCGCCCCAATCGTCGAACGGATCCAACAACGCAGTATGGATTCCGCACGCCCGCGCACCCAGCACGTCGGCATGGTAGAGATCCCCGACATGCACGGTGGCCTCCGGCCTGGCGCCGGTGCGCTCGAGGGCTGAATCGAAGATGCGCCGATCCGGCTTCTCGAAACCGACGAGATGGGAATCGACGACGTCGTCGAAGAATGACAGGAGCCCGCAATTCGCCAGCGCGCGCTTCACGGTTCCATCCGAATTGCTGACCACGACGAGCCTGAGCTCCAACCTCCGCAGCCGCTCGAGAGCCTCGCCCGTTCCAGGCAGCACCCAGCACCACAGACGATCGGAGGCGCCTGGCTCGCGAACCACCGCCGCGACCTCTTCTGCGAGCTCCGCCGAAGCGGAGGGTGGACGTGGCAATGCTTCGAGCGCAAACCTCAGGTAGGTCGTGAAGGCATCGACCCCTTCCGTGCGCCCCTGATGATGAGCCCAAGCCGAAACCCGCGGTCGCGCAGCAGCCTCGGCTCGGCGCAGCTCGCCTGGTTCGCAGGCGAGCCCACGGGATGAAAGCTCCCCAGCCACCCGTTCGAAGTCGATGGAAACGAGTGTATTCCCCGCGTCGAGGAACACCGTGTCGAGCTCGGCGAAAGGAATGCGTGCAGGCACGTGCAAAGGGTAGGCCACTCACGACCGGCCGCCGTCAACCCTCGCCAAGCCGTCTCCAGAAGACCAGGGCGAAGGCAATGAAGAGAGCCGTTGCCGCCAGGATTCCCGAGCCGAGAAAGCGCACCGCGCGGTCCTGGCCACGGCGTATGAAGTGCCCGCTGCTGAGCACGATCAGCAGCATCTCTGCGCCCAGGAAAACCTGTCCGAAGTGGCGAGGATCCCAATAGGAAACCGGGCTCGAAAAGCGCCACCCCGTGATGGGAAGGAAGTGACGGTGGGCATCCTCATTGTGCACGAGGAAGTCGGCCCCGGCATGCAGTCCCATACTGAGGAACAGCGGCTGCAGGAAGCGTGAACCATGCCAATACGCCAGCAGCCAGCCAAGTGCGATCAACGGCAAGGAGTTGAACGCATCGATGAACAGCTGCCAGCCCGATGCGAAATAGCGATCCTGCCAGATCAGCGTCTCAGCGGTTCCCAACAGGCCGCGCTCTACGGCATACATCACCAGGATCGGAAGGTCTGGGATGAGTGCACCCGCCAGGATGGGTACCCACGGTTGCCCACGACCTCGCCCGATCACGAGCAGGTTCAAGACGACATGGGCCGGCGTATTCACGCCGGGAGCATCCGCCATCCAATGGGAGGTGCGCCACTCTTCGTGAACCCGAGCTAGTCCGATCCGGCTCCGCTACCGAACAGATCCGGCGTATCTCGGGCGGTCGGCTCCGAGGGCTCTGGCCGATCCGGCCGCATCTGCTCCTCGGCAAAATATGCGACCGCGTTGCGAACGGTCTCGAAGGTTTCAGCTCTCTCCGCGGCTACGACCTCGCGCCGCGCACCGAACGCCAGCAGCAGGCTTGCCGCATCGCGCAACCCGCGGTCCAGACCCCGGGCGGCGGCGTTCGCGAATTCCTCGAGCTGCGCGCGACTCGGATGCGGTTCTTCGAGCTGGAACGCGTCATAGACGTAGCTGATGATGCCCGTGAAGATGCGTTCAGCCGTCGCTGACGCCGACGAATCCCTGGGCGTCGTGATCGACTCCAGGAAGGACTCACGTCCCGCCGCCTCGAGGCTCTCTTCCCTGAGGGAGAGTTCTGCCTCGATGCGATCGAGGGTACGCTTCGCGACTTCGGCTCGCGCGAGGGATTCGCGCGCGGCGAGCGAGATCTCAACGCGGACTCACGATGCCAAGGAGAACGGACGCAACAGGACCGGCAACCCCGTCAGCTCCGAGAACGCGGTCTCTGGCTGAACTGCCAGGCTCCGGCCAACGCCAGGACGGGAAGCCAAACCCAGCGCAGCTCGCTCCACAGGACCGGCCCGGCGCGGCTCGCGAACGATTCCACGCCAAGCGGCGACACAATCAGGGGGCGCCACGGAAAGAAGATGCGCTCCGCATCGAACGGGATGAAGAACCCCACTCCCTTCCCGCCATCGGTGAAGGCGTCGAGAAATCCATGGGAGATGCACGCCAGAGCTGCCGCCGCTGTGACGCGCCACCATGCCGAACCGAAGCGGCGCAGGCGAGGAAACGCCAGGCTCGTGGCGAGCGGCGCAAGCATCAGGCCAAATGTCAGCGAGTGCGTAATGCCCCGGTGGCCAAGCGGATGGACGTAGGGGATGCCCGCGGCGAAAGCCACGACGTCGATATCGGGCAGCACGGCGATCACTGCGAGGAATGCGGACAAACGCGCGCGCGGCAATTCCACGCGCATCGGACCTGCCAGCAGGCCTCCGACCAGAGCATGAGTGAAGACCGTCGCCACCGACTTCGCCTAGGGAGTGGAAGGGCGCGCCGCCCCTTCGCTCTCTCCCAGGGCCTCACGAATGGCAGCCGCCGCTTCCTCGAGCCCCTGCTCCACGGCTTCCCCGATCGCACCAGCGCTATCGTTGAACGCGTCCCGTAGATCTGCGAGAGAATCCTCGACGATGGCCTCGCGGAGTGAACGGCTCGTGGAGGCGGCGTCCACTCGCCAACCTCCGTCGTAGCGGCGAAGGTGGGTGCTGAAGATCACCTTCGCGCCGGATTCACGTACGAGGGTGGTTTCCACTTCGGCGACTTCGTCGCGGGTGAGGACCGCGCCAACCTCCACATCCTCGATCTCATGGCGCTTGGTGAGGCGCGCAAGGCGTCGGACATCTACCTCGGTCGACAACGCCTTGGCGTCCTCGACCTCGCCATCCGCGAGTGCCTTCCAGAAGTTCTCGGCGACCCGGTCTGCCTCGGGGGCGATGAGCCCGCAGGCCGGCAGGGCAAGAACGATCGCGAACAAGAAGGTAGGGAGCGGGCGCATGCTGTAGGCAGGATGCCATTCACCGCCTCGCCGGGCCAGCGGCCGGGGAATTCCCGGCGCGAGTCCATTCGACGCGGCTCAAGGCCTCAGGCGAGTGCTCCGAAGACCCCCACTGGAGGTACGACGAATGGGAGTCGAAGCCCAGCGCTTTCCAAGGTTCAAGAAGCGGGTGCCGTGCCGGGTTACCGTGTCGGGGGCATCGACGGCAGCCATCGTGCTGAACGTCTCCCAGGCCGGCTTGTTCGTGCAGACGGGCGCCACCGCCAAGCCAGGCGACCAGATCACGATCCGCCTGAGCCCGGCCCACACCTCGGAACCGATCGCGATCGACGCGAAGGTCATCTGGCGCCGAACCGTCGCTTCTCATCTGCGCACGATCGTGAAGGGTGGCATGGGGCTCTCGATCCACAACGCCCCGTCTTCCTATTTCGAGTTCTTGACGGGTGCCCTACCGATCGCGACCGCGCCCTCACGGCCCGATGCGAAAGCTGCAGCCGCAGGAACGTCCGAGAAGACGTTCCTGATGCGTGTCCGTCAGGAAGGCGGCCCGCGCACTCGCAAGCTGTACGTGCAGGCGATCGATCCGGATGA
This sequence comes from Deltaproteobacteria bacterium, assembly GCA_019312665.1. GTDB lineage: Bacteria > Myxococcota_A > UBA9160 > UBA9160 > UBA6930. The sequence goes on from JAFDCZ010000058.1 coordinate 10,518, forward strand.
CGCGTCCCGTCGCGTCCTTGCACGCTTCGGATCCGGCTGGACGGTGATCCTGGCCGAGGAAGCCTGAACGGACGATCCGAGTGTCCCTCATCAAGACCCTTTGATCAGAGCGCGTCGAAGGCCGCTGGGTAGCGCACGAAGCCACTGCATCCATCGAGCGCAGCCTCCTCCAGCAGGATTACTTGAAAGCCGGCGTCGAACTGCTCCGATACGTAGTGAAAGCCGCGCGGAGCGGCGAGTTCGAAACCGAACCTGCTGTAGTAGGCGGGGTCTCCAAGCAAGAAGACAGCCTTCCAGCCGAGCCGCGGTGCGCGCTCCAATCCTGCGCGAACGAGAGCACCGCCAACACCTCGCCCCTGAAGATCCGGGCGTACCGCGATGGGTGCCAGACCACCGACCGATGGCGCGACGTCGCCCTCGATTGCCAACGGCGAGAAGAAGACGTGGCCGATGATCTCATCACCCGCCTCTGCGACGAGCGAAAGAGTTGGCTTCACTTGCTGGCGAAGGGCATCGACGAGCTGCGCCTCCGCGGGCGTTTCGAATGCCGCGGCCTCGACCTCGAACACCTGCCCGGCATCGCCGGGAGCCTCCTCGCGAATCTTCCATTCGTCTGTGCTCAAGAGGTTTGCACCTTCTTTCCCTTTTTCCGCCTCACGAGGTTCTGCCGGATGCCGGCCACCATCATCGCGAAGGCCCCGAACACACCGACGAGCATGATCACGCCCAACAGGACGAAACCCATCCACCAGACGATGACCAGCAACGGGCGCGCGTCCCTCAGCCACAGAGACAATCCGAGGACCAGGCTTCCCCCGATCACCCAGACCCAATGCCAGGAACGGAGAAAACGCCGAAGGGTGGGGCTCAAGCGTCTGCACTCCCGCTCGGCGCAGGTCCAAACTCTGCCGCCCGGTTGAGGTACTTCGTGAAGGGATCGCGGCTCGGGTCGTTCTGCCATTCGTACTCGGTGAGGATCGCCACCTGAGCAGCGCGGTCCTTCCCGAACAATTTCTCGATCACGGCAAGTGACATATCGGTCCCTGCGGAAACTCCCGAGGACGTGACATAGGGGCCATCCTCGACCCAGCGCGCCTCGGTCACCCATTCGACCGCGTCGCTTTGGCTTCGGGCAAGATCGAAGAACAACTTGTTCGAGGTCGCGCGTCGGCCATCGAGCACGCCGGCTTTCGCGAGCAATGCCGAGCCGGAACAGACAGACATCACGACCTCGGCTTTCGGACATCGCTCGCGCAGGAAGCCCTGAATGGCCGAGTTACCCAGTTGGGCCACCGTGCCAATCCCGCCCGGCAGGAGCAGGAGATCCAATGGCGGGCAGCCGCTGAAATCGAATTCAGCCAGAGTACGGGGGCCCGGCGTCGATTTCACCGGACCGGCCTGCTCCGCAACGGTCACGATACGCACGTCCGCACCGAGCGATCCGAACATCTCCAGGGGCCCGTAGAGATCCAGGAGCTCGAAATCTTCGTGAAGGATGGCACCGAGGGTGCGGGGGGAGGTCATCGCGTGAGTTTACCACTCCTGCGGCACGTTCCAGGCTACACGGCACCCAGGATGCGAACGGCGGCAAAGATGCCGAGCATCGAGAAAGCCAGGGTGAGCTTGGCGGCGGCTCCGAGGACAAGCCCGAGAGAAGCACCCATCCCAGCCCGTCCCGCCTCGTCCAGGCCGCGCCGACCCGAAAGCTCTCCGAGCACGGCTCCTACGAACGGCCCGAGCAGAACACCCGGGATTCCGAAGAAGAGCCCGATCAACGCACCGAGTGCGGCACCCACCATTCCCCGACGGGTCGCACCGAAGCGCCGGGCACCGAAAGCTCCCGCCGCGAAATCGACTGCGTAGGTGAGCAGGACGAGCAAGCCGAGCACTGTCAGCGTTCCGTAACCCACGTAGGCGAAATCCTCGGCCCATGCCGCAAGCGCCAACCCGGCCAACAACAGCGGCGCTCCCGGAATGACGGGCAACATGATTCCGGCCAGGCCTACGCCTACCAGCACGGCGGAGAGAGCAAAGAGCGCCCAGGTCGCGGCTTCGAATTCCATCGTTGCCCTGCCGGCGCCTACGCTCGCCGGCGGCGCGCGTGCAGCACGCCCATGCGCTCTTTCCACTCCGGAGCTAGCGCATGCATTGCTTGAACTCGTGCCAAGGTGTCCGGATCCCCGGCCTGGTCGCGCATCCAGGTGTGGAGATCAACGAGGCTCACTTCATCCCGGCCAACCTCCACACGCGATACCTCATCCCCGACTTGGATCTCCCCAGCGTCGAGTACGCGCAGGTACCAACCACAGAGCGCATCGCGCACGATGCGCTTCAGGATGAGAGGCGCGCCGGCCAACCGCCCCGGGTGTGCACAACGCTCCGTAGGCATCGTCACCTGGAGCCGCGCCGAACCGACCTGCCAGACGTCTCCGACCCGAACCTGCACCTCTGTCATTCCCCGAAGCGTGATGTTCTCGCCAAAACATGGCACCGGCAGGGGATGGCCCGCGATCTCTTCGAAGACAAGATAGTGCTCGATGGGGTAGACGTGGAGCGCACGGTTCGGGCCGCCGTGGGCGTGATGGTGCACCTGGTCTCCAGCCAGGCCGGCCAGCGTCAGCGCCACGGGCGCCAGCTGCGGCTGCTTGCGGATGGCGCTCTGGATTTCGCCGCCGTCGGCAAAGCGCACCGGCTCGACACCGCCGAGGTTCAGCGATTCGATGCGCACCTCAGACACCGGGCACCCGCCATGGCAGCGGCCTGATTGCCAAGTTCGGAAGCAACCCGAGCAGCGCTGCGTGGAGGAGAGTCGTGGCTACGAGCATGCGCGTTTCGTCTCCTGGGCGATTGGCCCCCTCGGGCTGCCATCGCGCTTCATGCCGGGTTCGTCCGGGGAGCGTAGACGACTTCCAGCTTCATGCCGTCCGGGTCGGCGAAGAACACGGCGTAGTAGCCCTCGCTGTAGCCCGCCCGGCCCGAGTAGTCGGCCGGCGCGTCGAGGACGGTTGCACCCATCTCGTGCATCGCCTGGAAGACCTGATCCACGCACACCCGCGAATCCGCGTGGAATGCCATGTGATGCAACCCCGGTGCATGGCGATCATGGAGCTGGCCGCGATGCTCGCCGCTGGCGGGCCGAACCTCGATGCCGAACCAGGCGCCGCCGGGCAACTGCGTTGCCCACGAGGCGCGCTCTGGCCGCTCTCCGTCGAAGCCCGGATGCTCGATTCGGAGCCGCTCGTAGCCAAGGCTCGTGAAGAACGTTTCGTAGAACGGAATCGAGCGCTCGGGATCGCGAATCGAAAGATCGATGTGATCGAGCGGCCCGCGGATCGTCATGCGTGTCCTTCCGGGCTCAGCCCCGACGAACGACCATCACTTCGTAGCGCCCACTCGAACCGATGAAGGACGAGCCGAGCCAACTCGTCAGGCTGACGACCAGCGAACCGATCAATGCAGCTCCGAGGCTCGCGATCTGGAAATCCTGGAGCATCCATGCCACCAGTCCGAGCATTCCGGCATTGACCACCCACAGGAACAGACCGAGCGTCACCAGGGTGATCGGGAAGGTCAGGAAGATGGCGATCGGCCGGACGAAGGCGTTGACGAAACCCAGCAGCAGCGCCGCCAGGGCGAGTGTGGCGTCGGGTGTGATCTGGATGCCCGGAACGAGCCGCGCAGCCAGCCACAGGCCGAAGGCCGTGATCGCCATTCGAAGCAAGAATCCCATGCCTACCTCTTTCTATACGCGCCTGGCCCCAAACATGGCGCCCGAGCGGCGGACGTCAAGCAGCCCGGATCCGGTACCGGTTGCGGTCGAGCCCGGGGACGAAGCCCACCGGCCGGAAGCCCGCCTTCTCGAGCACCCGCAGCGAGGCGCGATTCTCGGGCATGGCGAAGGCATCGACCCTCGGCAGCCTGAGCTCACCGAAGGCGAGGGCTAGAGAGGCCCCGACGATCTCGCTGGCGTAGCCCTTTCCCCAGGCGTGGGGCGCGACGAAGTAGCTCACCTCGACGCCCCAGCCTGGATCTACGGGGTCCCGGTTGAGCCCGCCCCAGCCCACGACCTCATTGCCCTGCCTGGAGAGAGCTGTCCACGGGGCAAAGCCATCCTTGGCAAAACCCGTCGCGTAAGCCTCGAGCCGCTGCCGGGCCTCGGCAAGGCTGGGCGCGCACCAGGTGTACCGCATGGCCTCGGGATCGCGCTGAATCTGGAACAGCGGCTCTGCGTCGCTCGGCCGATAGGCGCGAAGCTGGAGCTGGGGCGTTTCAGAAGTAGGCGGGCCATCCACCTCACGAGTGTACTTCGCCGTGGCTGAAGGGCCCCGAACGAGGGGTCCGAAAGCCGCCAGTGATCCTCCGATGCTTCGGGCAGTCTCCCGGCATGGATGTCTCTCTTCGCTATGCCACCTTGGAAACCGAACTCGGCAAGCTTCTGCTCGTCGCCACCGCTCGTGGGGTTTGCCTGGTTCGCTTCGGGCAATCGGAAACCGATCTCCTGCAGCAGCTGCGGAAAGAGTTTCCTTGTGCCACCTATCGTGAAGCCGCCGACGAACTCGGGCCCTGGCTGCGAGCTCTGCACGAGGCCCTTGGCGGCCGCACGCCCGCAACCAAGGTTCCGCTCGATGTCCGCGGTAGCTGCTTCCAGCGCCGCGTATGGCGGGCGCTCGCCAACATCCCGGCCGGCGAGACCCGCAGCTACCAGGAGGTTGCTCGCACGCTCGGCATGCCAGGCGGCGCGCGGGCTGTGGGTCGGGCGTGCGCCAGCAATCCCGTGCCGGTGCTCGTGCCCTGCCACCGGGTGGTCGGCACCGATGGCTCGCTCGGGGGCTACCTTGGCGGGCCGACGAGAAAGCGTCGACTGCTCGAACGCGAAAAGCCGCACGCAGCGGAAGGTTCCCAGCCTGTTCGTCAGATGGGAGGCCAGGCCTGACGGGAAGGCCTCTGGCGGCGCGCAACCCTGGAGGCCGAATGCCCTGCACGATCGAACCCCTGAAACATCCCGACCTCGAAGCCTTGGCCTTGTTATGGCGCCGTTCTCGCGAAGGCGCCCAGCCGTGGCTGGAACTTCGGATGGGGTACACACCCGCCGAAGACCTGTCGTTTCTTCGCAACGTCGTCGCCCAGGAGTGCGACATGTGGGTCGCACGAGAGGGGCCCACCCTGCTCGGATTCCTGGCCCTGGCCGGCGAGAAGATCGAACAACTCTATGTCGACCCGCTCGCCCAGGGAACGGGTGTGGGCACCGCTTTGTTGGATCGTGCGCGCCAACTCTCGCCCACTCGCCTCACACTCTTCACCCATCTCGGCAACAGCGGAGCCCGCGCTTTCTACGAGCGGCGCGACTTCCACGCGGTGGCGTTTGGCACGAGCCCACCGCCGGAGAGCGAGCCGGATGTCACCTACGTCCGGGAGCCGTAGCGGTTCGGCTTGTATCCCACATCCAGCCACGGGCGCATTCGGTGCGATCACTCGAGCGGCGTGAGCACCGTCGAGGCGAGGACGAACTGGGAGGCGAAGTAGAGCGGAAGACCCCACACGCCGTTCACGAAACCAGGCGCCACGAATCGATCCCGAGACACCGAGACATCCGAGAGCGCGAAAGCAACGGCACCCACAGCAGCTGCAGGCCGACCCGTGGCCACGGAGGATCCGATCGCCAACACGACCATCACCGAGATGACGAACAGGTAGGCCACGACCGGACGTTTGAAATCGGGCGGAACGTGGGGAGCGAGCCAGCGCAGAACGAGAAACGCGAACACACTGAGCGCGATCGCCGAGACGCCCACGCCCACAGGCGAGAGGGGGCCTTGCAGGAACGCGATGGCGTAGGCCAGATGACCTGCCAGGAACGCGCCGATGCCGAGTTGGAACCACAGCGATTGCCCCGGTGGAAGGAGCAACGCATCTCCCAGCCAGCAGAGCATCAGGCCTACCAGGATGATCTGTCCGTAGGCGCTGGCCATTCCGCCCCATAGAAGGCAGGCCCAGACGAACGAAGACGCAGCCGTCAGTTTCGCCACGATGATTCCGGGGCGGAATTCTCGATACTGAAACAGAAGAAGCGCTGCGACCGCGGCGCTACCGACGGCGATCGCCCAGGTCATCGTCAGCTCGAGGCCGCCAGCATCAGCGCGGGAATCGCCTGGAAATCCGGGTGGTCGCCGGGATGCTTCGGCTCGTAGGCCCACAAGATCTGATCGCCCTCTACGACGAACGCAGCCGGCATTCGCCAGATGTCTCCGCTGCGCTCTCCCCCCTGGTGGCCCTTCGCCGCTGCCCGACGCTTGGCAGCAAACACCTGTGGGCTGAAGATCGTGAGCTTGCTCGCCCGCTCGATCCCGAACCCGTCGTAGAAGAACTCGTCCGGATCCGAGACGGCCCGCGCGCCGGGCCAATACCGACGCAGGAATACGCGGGATTCCATGGGACTCGCCTGGGAGAAGAAGATCACATCGGGAAAGCTCTCATCGGCCTCCGAGGCTTCTCGAAGATCGCCGAGCGTCTCCCGGCAGAACACGCAGCCGAAGTGGCGCAAGAAGACCAACAGGGTCCGTCCGACCAGCTGGTCTCGCAAAGAGCCTGGCACGAGGTTCGTCCCCGTGACCACACGATCGAGCAGGTTTTCGGGGATACGTTCCAGCAATGGCCTTCTAGTCCTCGAGCGTCGGAAGCTCCCCAATATGAGCTTCCCATTCGCTTCCATCGAAGGGCGTGATCTTCCGGCTCCTGATCTTCTCCGGATCGAGACACCGGGCATTCACACTGTAGCCATTCGGGTGGGAGCGCGGGATGTAGAAGGATTTCACACCGCAGGCCGAGCAGAAGAAGTGCTGGGCCGTGCCCGTGTTGAAGCGGTACGTCGTGAGATCCTCTTCGCCGGAAAGCAGGCGGAAGTTCGACCTAGCGACCGTCAGATGGAGGTACCCAACTCGACTACAGATCGAGCAGTTGCATTCATGAAGCTCCAGATCGGCCGGCGCCTCCACCTCGAAGCGAACACGGCCGCAATGACATCCCCCTTCGTGGGTCACGAATTCGCTCTCACTCATCTCGACGATTCATCGCTCCTCATCCGGTTCGTAGAACTCTCCGTCGAGATCGATCAGCTTCTCCGAGATGAAATCATGCGCGTCGTGAATCGCCTGGTTGTAGATTGGAGGTCCGAGACGCTCCACGAAGAAATCCAAGATGAGTCCGGCCTTGAGATCGCCCAGCTGATCACCGAAGCGATCCGCATAGAAGGCTTGAATCGCCTCGATGAGCCCTGCCCGACGCTCGTCGGTGACCTGGACGCGCATCATGTGGCGGTGTGCCTCGCATCGCCGCCACCGACCCGACGTTGAAACGCGAAGAGCAGGAAGCCCGCGACGATGACGACATCCGCAAGGTTGAAGATGCCCGTGCGCAGCCCGGGTAAACCCAGGCTCACGAAATCCGTGACCGCCCCGCCGTGGAGGATCCGATCGAGCCAATTCGCCAGGCCTCCTCCGGTGATCAGGGCCAGCCCCGCGAACGCTGCGGGAGACGCCAGGCCCGTGCGAAAGGCCGCCGCGCAGACCAGCGCAAGAAGGATGGGAACGCCGCCCACCAACAACACACTCCTCACCACAGGCGGAAGCTCGGCGCCAAGGCTGAGGAAGGCGCCCGGATTTGCGGCGAGTTCGAGGCGCACGAGATTCCCGATCAGGGAGATCGGGGCAACCCCCGCGAGGGCCTCGTGGGCGAGATGCTTCGTCGCGTGGTCGCAACCGACCGATCCGACGACGAGCAGCAGGAAGAAGAGCAGACGGGTTCGTCTCATGGGCTCCAACGATAGCTTGATCCGCTGGCAGCGTTCTTTCAGGCCTGCAGCCGCGGCTCAAGCACCCGCCAGGCGCCCAACCGCAGATTTCAACCGGCCGGTCGCCGGCACGGCCTGGGTTGCCCTTGCCAGGCCGAAACTAGGCATGTTGTTGTACACGCACTCATAGTCCCCGACACGCACTCGGTAGGTCTCGTGCCAGATCCCGACATCTCCATTCGAATCGATGGCCTGGTTGAACGCCGCCCAGGCGGGCTGGTGCTCCTTCAGCTTGTCGACCGCATAACGCTCCAGATGCTCGAAAGAGCGCCAGTACTGCACCATCAGCGACGGATTGCCCGACCAGCTTTCGACCGCCAGGAAACCGGAGTCTGGATCGGCCTCGATTTCTCGGACCATGCGCCCCATCGCCCGCGCCACCGGAAGCCATTTGTGCACCTTCCAGTAGTGGTTGATGCGCATGCCGATCAAGAAGACCAGGACCTCCTCATCGATCGCAGCCGTGATGCGTTCGCGGCGGATTTCAGTCATGACCGGATTCCTCCCGGGCCTCAGCCCTCACTCCAGGTGAGGATGTCGCCACCCTGTCCGACGAGCGCCGTTCCCGGGAACACCCGAAGCCGCCAGGGATCGAGACGCAATGCTGCAAAGCTGTCATCGGTAGGAAGGTTCCAGACCGGAATGATTGCCGGGTCGTAACCTACCGGCGCCGGCGCGTTCTTCAGCAGGTTCCAGGTGCGGGTCCGGGTCTCCTCGTCGAAATGCCAGCTCGCCCGACATTCTGCTACGCAGGTATCCTGGTTTGGCGCCCAGTAGTTCGCGGAAATATGCGGACTGGCCTCCAGATGCGCGCGCTTTGTAGGCGTCGGTCCGGTTCCGATCCAGCCGACGAGATCCTGCCCATTCCATTCCCAGATGGGATGCAGCACCCGCGAACGGGGCCTCCCCTGGGTATCCACCGTGGCGGCGCTGCACCAGACGATCTGATGGGCCATCTCCACGAATGCGGGGGCAACCTCTGCAAGTTCGGTCATCGAGTCCTCCTTCGGCAGGAGCGTACCCCGCTCAGAGCTGGAATGAACTCTCGCGAATCGGGTCGGCGACACAGAGTGAATACTCCGTGTAGAACCGTTCTCTGCCGAGCTTCTGGGCTTCCCGGTGGCGCGGTTCGTCGCGCCAGGCCTGCAGCTCCTCCAACGATTCGAACTCTACGATGCTGCAACGCTCTCCATCCTCGGACGAGAAGAACCGGTAGGCGAGGAATCCGGGCATGGCCCTGGCCAAGGTCAACATTTCAGCAGCGAGTACCTGGTACTCGGCTTCGTGTTGGGGACGAATCCTGGATCGAAAGATCGAAACGACCATCGGGTTTCTTTCCTCCTGGTGGCGGCTACGTGCGGCCTGGCCGTGCACAGGATAGCGTGGCCGTCCTCTACACTACGCAGCGTGAGCGCTCTCGTCCTGGCCGTCAGCTGCAATCCGACGCATTCGATGAGCAAGCCGAATCGGACGAGCATCCGGCTCGTGGTCGGCCTTGGCATCGCGGGCGATGCCCACTGCGGAGAGAAGGTGCAGCACCGCTCCCGTGTCGAGCGCGATCCCAGCCAGCCCAACCTCCGGCAGGTGCACCTGGTTTCCGCGGAACTACTCGATGAGCTGCGCGAAGCCGGGTTCGACCTGGCACCCGGCGAGATCGGCGAGAACATCACCACCCGGGGAATCGATCTGCTTGCCCTGCCACGGGGTACTCAGCTGACGATCGGTGGTGAGGCGATCATCGAGATCACCGGGCTTCGCAATCCCTGCGGTCAGCTGAACGGAATCGCAAAGGGTCTGATGGCAGCAACTCTGGAGCGCAATTCCGAAGGCGGCCTCATCCGAAAAGCCGGAATCATGGGCATCGTGCGACGCGCGGGAGAGATCGCGGCAGGGCATCCGATCGAAATCGAACTCCCGAGCGGCGAGCATCATCCCCTCGAGCCCGTTTGACCTAGCAGTATCGGACTGGCGTCAGGCCCTGGTTCTCGACGAACTCCCGCTTGACCGTTGCGTAGTCATAGCAGTCGAGCTCGAGTTGGTTCCCGTACGGATCTTGGAAGTTGTAGGCATAACAAAGATCGAAATCGACGATGGATCCGATCTCGAGTGGCTCGCCGGTCGGTTGAAGAAGCCCGGCCTCGGCGAGGCTGGAAGCAAAACCGATGAACGTCTCCGCATCGACCCGAAACGCGACACCCATCTCCAGCTTCCGGGCCGGATGCCCTGGGCTTGCCTGGAAGAGCGCGATGCCCGTCTTTCCGCCGTCCGCAGAGATGTGAAGTGGCCCGCCGTCCAGCTTGGCCCACTGGGCGTACTCAGCCACCGCTTAGAAGCCGAGCCCGTATACCACCGGGCCGCTGCCTTCCGATAGGGCACCACCTGATGGACGAAGGCCCGCGCCTGGCGCCGATCCTCCAGGGCCAGCTCCCCCGTCTCCCGCCCTTCCCTGCGCGCCGAAGCGAGCTCGATCACCGGCACCCATTCCGGATCCAGTGCTGCGGCCCACGCGCCGGCTCCTCGGCCGTTGGAATCCGCGCCTGTCATGGAAAACGCTACGGCCCAAGAACCTTGAACGTCGCCTGTAGCCGGATGCCGATCAGGCAAGCGACTTCTGGCGGCGGCGGCCGTTCGAGCCGATGTGCGTGCAGGGCATGGAGCACCGCTCCGACGGCGGCCACATCCCGGCCAGATCGAATGCATGAATCGCGCACCGAACCATCTCGCGCCAGGACGAAAACGGCTCGAACCTCTTCCATTGCCCAGGCGTTCTCGGGCGGATGCCACTCGCTTCGGATCGATCTGCGAAGGTCGCGGATCCAAGGTTCGACTGCGGGCGATCCGACGCACGATCCGACACCCGGCATGGCGTCGAGCTGCAAGGGTGGCCGTTCGAATGCCGGGCACATCAGCGAGGGCGGAATGGGGGGCGCGGCACAACCCACCAGAGCCTGCAGCGCGAGCCAGATGCAAAACCCGAGTTGGATACGAACGGATCGCAGCTTTCCCATCCTTTTCCCGAGAACTACGGCGCCAGGATCGCCACGCCAGCTGCCATGAACGCGATGCTGGCACAGAGTGGGCTGTAGATGAATGTATCTCTTCGGGCGAAATCGCTGCCCCGAACGCGTTTGAAGAAACCGACGAAACGAAAATCGCCAACCGCGCGCGCTGCGAAGACCAGCGCGATCACCCAGATGCCAAGCGATGCTACCCAGCTCGGCTCCCCCAGGCGGAGCCAGCCCGAACGCAGAGCACAGACAGCCGCTGCAGCGACGAGGGCCATCGCGACTGCGAGTGTCGCCGCGGCTCCGGGTTCGAAAACCGGACGGCCATCCTGGCTGGGCACGGTAGCGCCAAGCCCCAGTTTGCCACCGAATGCCCAGTAGACATGAAGCAGCGCCAGCGCCAGGAACACCACGATGAGGGCCCCCGTGAACACCGGGTACATGTCTACTCCGCTTCTCGCAGCGTCAGACGCACGGCGAGGGAGCCTGATGTATCGACGAGCAGACCCACCCAAGCATCACGAAGGCCGTACTTCTCGCTAAGCAGGCTCCGGATCTCTTCGTGGCCATCCGCAGCTTCGACGGGCTCTGCCGTAAAGTGTCCCGATCGGTTGGTGGACGAAAACACGAGCGTTGGTTCGAGCAGGATGTCCTGGTACCAGGGATTCGTGGGAGTGCCAGCC
>JAFDCZ010000192.1 GCA_019312665.1 Deltaproteobacteria bacterium
GCTAGCACCAGGTACGGAAACTTTGGAAGGGTGGGGCTCGCGGTGAGCGCCATCTGCATGGCCTCCCTGATCGCCTGCGCATCGACGCCGATGCCGGCGCCGGTTGCGGAAGCACCGGCGGCGCTGTCGTCGGTGACGGTCGAGGCGGACGGCGATGCAACGGTCGTGAGCCTGATCGGGCTCACTGAGCCGGTCTACAACGCATTCAAACAGGACGAGCCCTCGCGGATCGTCATCGATCTCGCTGGGGTGGCCCCCGGTGATGTTGCCGAGGCGATCGCCATCTATGATGGGACGATCGACGAGGTCACGGTCGAAGGCTTCTCCCACGAGGGCGCTACGTCCACGCGGGTCGAGGTTTCGCTCGCGGCTGCCGGTGACTACACGGTTGTGGACCTCGAGGATCGCCTCGAGATTCGCGTGAACGCTGCGGCCTCCGAAATGGCTGTGGATCCGGCGGACGCCCTGGCGACCACGGAAGCCACTCCTGAAGCGGACCCGTGGGCCGCGATGGAAAGCGTCGAGGTCGCATCGGAAGATTCGCCCGCAGAAACGGACGCGTCTGAAGCCATGCTGATGGCGCCCGCTACGACGCTGACCGGTGTCGTTGCGGCATCGGATGGCACTGCACTGACGGTGCAGTTCGAGGCGGACGGAAGCATCGAGGGCGCCACCTGGTTTGGCCTCGACGATCCGCAGCGGCTCGTGGTGGACCTGCCGGGCCTCGTGAGCGAGGTGGAAGACTCTCAGCTCACGGTTGCCAGTGACCGCGTTACGCGAATTCGCGTGGGTCAGCACGAAGACAAGGTGCGGGTGGTGCTGGATGGCACGGATACGGCCCAGGGCTTCGATGACGTGCAGATCGTTACGGTCGCGGCGGGCCTCTGGCTTGGCCTCGGCGATGCGAGCGCACCGACTGTCCAGGTGGCATCGGCCCCGGTGGAGATCGAAGCGGAGATCATGGAAGAGGCGACCGCCGAGCCTGTGATCGCCGAGATCGAGATCGCCGAGCCCGAGATCGCCGAGATCGGTGTCGAAGAGCGCGAGGTAGCCGAACTCGATGTAGCCGGATCCGACGCCATCGAGCCGGTCGCAACCGAGGTTGCTGAAGTCGAATCCGACGTCATGGAGCCGGTGGCAACCGAGGTTTCTGAAGTTGAATCCGGCGTCATGGAGCCGGTCGCAACCGAGGTTGCTGAAGCCGAGGTCGTCGAATCCGAGCCTGTCGCAACCGAAGAGGCCGAACTCGAGATCGCCGAGGCTCCGGTTGTCGAAGAGGCTTCTGAGGCTCTGGCAGTCGAAGAAGAAGCTACGGAGACTGCTGAGGTCTGGGCCGACGAGGAAAGCTTCGACGCCGCCGAAGAAGCTGCGCCGGCGACTCTCACCATGTTCGGTGTGCAGCTCGAGAACGACGAGACCCGCGAGCGGGTCGTCATCGTGACCGAGGGGCCGGCCGAGTTCGTGACGACGCATCCGTCGCCGGACACGACGGTCATCAGCCTGCGAGGGGCCACGATCGATCCGGACGCCGCCGTCCGCATCGCGCCGACGGCACCTGCTTCCGTCTCACTCGTGACCGCGTTCCAGCAACCGGAGGCTGCAGAGCCCGAGGTACGGGTCGTGATTCGAGCGCAAGACGGGGCGAAGCCGGTCGTGAGCCAGGAGGGCGCGCTGCTCTTCGTGGATTTCGAGACCAGCACACAGCAGGCTTCCGAGATCCCGATGCTCTCCGATGTGGCCTCCGCCGAAGTACCGGCTGATTCCGTGCCGGCTTCGATGGATCCGAACGTCGACTCGGTCGAGATCCTGACCGAAGGCGGGCTGGTCGACGGCAAGACCTACTCGGGTCGCCGTATCTCGCTCGACTTCAAGGACGTCGAGATCGATGATGTCCTCCGCCTGATCGCTGAGGTCTCCGACCTCAACATCATCGCGGGTGACGAGGTCAACGGGAAGGTCACGATTCGCCTGGTGGATGTGCCCTGGGACCAGGCCTTGGACGTGGTGCTCCTGACGCGAGGCCTCGGCTTCGTTCGGGTGGGCAACGTGCTTCGCATCGCTTCCTCGGATCTGCTCAAGACCGAAGAGGAATCCCGACTCCAAGAGCGTCGCGCCAGGGAAAAGCTGGAAGACCTCGTGGTCAAGCTCCAGCCGGTGAACTACGCCGACGTGAGTGAAATCGAGAAGATGGTGAAGAGGCTCCTGACCGCCCGCGGCAGCGTGGACGTGGACGAGCGCACCAACACCGTCATCTTGAAGGACATTGCGTCGGTGATCGACGAGGCCACGGCACTCATCAAGGCGATCGACACGCAGACGCCGCAGGTGATGATCGAGGCGAAGATCGTCGAGGCGAATCTGGACTTCACGAAGGAGTTGGGTGCAACCTGGGCCTTCGGTGTGCAGGCACTCGCGGACGGCTTCGACGACAACAGTGCAGTCAAGACGAACGAGCGGCTTGGCCTGGGCAACGACATCGTGTTTCAGGACGGCAGTGGCTCCAACTTCCTTGGCCTGAGCGATCTCAACAAAGTGGTCGTCTCCAACCCGATCACCTCGATCCCGAACGGTCTCCTCGACCTGGGCGCCTTCATCCTGGATGAGCGCCTGAACATCGAGGCCCGGATCGAGGCGGCGGAGAGCTACGGCGAGGGCAAGGTGATCTCGAGCCCGCGCATCGTCACCCTCGACAACCGGAAGGCGACCATCGAGCAAGGCGTCTCGATCCCCTTCCAGACCTTCGAGAACGGCGATGCCAAGCTCGAGTTCATCGATGCGGTCCTGCGCCTGGACGTGACCCCGCACATCACCGCGGACAAGAGCATCATCATGCAGATCGCGATTCAGCGAAACGCGCCCGACACCAGCGTGGAGACGCCCACGGGCTCCCCGGCCATCGCCAAGAACGAGGCGGAGACCGAGACCCTGGTGAAGGATGGTCAGACGCTCGTGATCGGCGGCATCTACGTCGTCGACAAGAGCGAGACCGAGAGCCGGGTACCGTACTTCCACAAGATTCCGCTGCTCGGGGCTGCGTTCAAGAACCACGAGGTTCGGGACATCCGCAAGGAGCTCCTGGTCTTCGTGACCCCGCGCATCGTGGTCAACCCGGAGCTCGGCAGCTAGCTCTTCTTCGGGTCAGAATGAAAGAGGCGGGGAGCTTTGGCTCCCCGCCTTTCTCATTTCTGGGCCTTGGCTCGCTTGCGGTTATCCTCGTTCGGATGGCGGGAACGATCTGGCTCGTCGGGATGATGGGTGCTGGCAAGAGCGCGGTTGGGGAGGCCCTGGCCGCGAAGCTCGGCATCCCGTTCCTCGATACGGACGCCGAGATCGAGCATGGGGCGGGTCTGAGTATTCCGAAGATCTTCGAGGCTGAAGGAGAGGCCGGTTTCCGGGCGCGGGAGCGAGGCGTGATCGCAGGGTTGGCGGGGAAGAGGGCGGTGATCTCTCTCGGAGGCGGCGCGATCGCCCAACCGGGCCAGGCGGAAGCCTTGGCAGCTGGCGGAACCGTAGTGTACCTGCGAGCGACGGTGGAGACCCTGGTGACGCGCATCGGCCAGGACGACTACGAGACGGCTTCGCTGGTGATCGATACGGATGGTCGAGAAATCGAGGCCTTGGCCGCTGAGCTGGCGAAGCAGTTGAAGGACGCAGCATGAGCGGAAAGCGAGAATCGTCTTCCCCCGTGTCTTCCCGGCGCGTTCGGGTGGCGCTCGGCGAGCGCAGCTACCCGATCGAGATCGGCGTGGGGACCCTCGATGCCGTAGGGCCTGCCATAGCAGCGGCCACAGGGGCGAGACGAGCCATCCTGATCAGCGTGCCGCCGGTGGCGCGGCGTTATGCGGCGCGGGTCGAACGCTCGCTGCGGGATGCTGGCATTCGCACGAAGCGCCTGGTCGTCCCCGATGGTGAACGCACCAAGAATCTGGGCCAGGCCGCAAAGCTCTATGATGCTTGCCTTGCGGCCGGCGCGGATCGAAGCAGTGTCATCGTCGCCCTCGGTGGCGGTGTGGTCGGCGATCTGGCCGGTTTCGTTGCGGCCACCTTGCTGCGGGGCATTCCCGTCGTCCAGATTCCGACCTCGCTCCTGGCCATGGTCGATTCCAGTGTGGGCGGGAAGACGGGCGTCAATGTGGCCCGCGGAAAGAACCTCGTAGGTGCCTTTCACCAGCCGCGTCTCGTCTGGATCGATGCTGGAACCCTCGGTTCGCTTCCGCCTCGCCAATTGGCGGCGGGTCTGGCCGAAGTCATCAAACATGCGGCGATCCGGGACGAACGCTTGTTTCGGCGCCTCGAGCGCGATCTCGATCGGCTGCTGGCACTGGATTCGCGGATCCTGGTGCCGGTTCTTCAGCGCAACTGTGCCATCAAGGCGGCCGTCGTCAGCGAGGACGAACGGGAAGCGGGCGTCCGCATGCTGCTGAACTTCGGCCACACTCTGGGCCACGCGGCCGAGGCGTTGAAGAAGTACCGGGGTATTCTCCACGGGGAAGCGGTCGCCATGGGCATGGCCTTTGCGGGGGACCTTTCCGAGGAGCTCGGCCTGGCCCCCTCGGGAACCGCCGATCGACTCTGCGCCCTCTTGGAGAGGGCCGGACTTCCCACGGAGCTGCCAGACTTTCCGCGTAGCGCTTATCTCCGCGCGCTGGCGGTCGATAAGAAAAAGCGGGACGACCACGTACACTTCGTGGTGCTGCGAGCCATCGGACGGGCGGAGACGCGCCCGCTGCGGCTCGCCGAGATCTGGCCCTCACGTCGCAAGCTGCGTCGCCGAGGATCGGGGGGATGAGCGTGGACGCACAGCCGACCCAAAACGAGATGACGCGGCTCGAGGCGCTCGGCGCCGATCGACCCGATTCCCCGGGAATCGCGGCCCTCGCTGAGGCCCGGCGCCGAGACGGAGACGCAGGCGAGGCGCTGCGCCTGGCTGAAGAAGGCTTGGCCAGTCAGCCGGACTTCGTGGCGGCTCGCGTGGCCCGCGCCCTGGCTCTTCTCGATCTGGATCGCTCCGGAGAGGCGCGACTCGAGCTGGAGCGGGTTCTCGAGGCTGTGCCGGATCACCCGATTGCGAGTGCCCTCCAGGACGATCCGCGGGCCCTACCGGCGCCGGATCCGCTTCCGGAGCTGGCTGAAGCGGAGCTCGATCAGGCCCTGGAGCTGGCCCAACCCGAAACGGACGAGATGCACTCGACCGACAGCTACGCCGCCGCGGCGATCCAGGCCGCCGAGCTGGAGGACGAACCGGTCGAGCCCGGTCTCGTCCCGTTCGAGTCCGCCGGCGATTCGCCCTACGCGACGGCGACTGTCGCAGGGCTGCTCGATGATCAAGGCCATGGCCAGGAGGCGGAGGCCATCCGCCGCGGCCTGGAGACCCCGACCGCCGCCCGCTCGGAAGAGCAGGGTGGCTCTGTGCTTTCGACCCTGGAACGTTGGCTCGATACCCTGCGGAGACGAACTGGATGAGTTTCGAGAACCTGTTGAACAAGATCGTCGAGCCCTGCGCTGGCACCCTTGGTGCGGCCCTGATGGGTTCGGATGGCATTCCCATCGCCCAGGTGCCGGGCCCCGGTGCCCCTGCGGCGGCCGAGGAGGAGGTTTCCGTCCTCTCGGTCGAGCTGGGCCGAATTCTCTCGGAGTGCCAGAAGCTGGCGGACTCCACCGAGAGCGGCTTGCCCGAGGAGCTGACGCTCCAGCTGGAGCGGATCGGTGCCGTGGTACGAAGGGTCGACGAGGAGAACTATCTCGTGGTGGCTTTCGCCCCGGGCGCCAATGTCGGGCGTGTTCGCTTCGGCATCCGCCGGCATCTGTTCGAGCTCCAGGAGCTCCTCTAGCGCTGGCTTCCAGGCCCAACGGCTCGCGCACCCGCTAGCCTCCTCTCCATGAGCGAGCCTCTCCGCATCCTGGTTCTTCACGGGCCCAACCTGAACCTGCTCGGAACCCGGGAGCCCGAGGTCTACGGTCACACCACCCTGGCGGAAATCGATCAGGAGCTGGCGGAGCTGGCCAAGGCCCGGGGCGCCCAGATCCAGGCTCTTCAGTCGAATCACGAGGGAGTCCTGATCGACCGGATCCAGGAGGCCCGCGGCGAGATTCACGGCATCCTGATCAACCCCGGAGGCCTGACCCACACCAGCGTGTCGCTCCGCGACGCTCTCGTCGGCGTGGAGTTGCCGATCGTCGAGGTGCACCTCTCGAATGTGCAGGCTCGGGAGGCCTTCCGACACCACTCCTACGTGGCTGGGGTGGCGGTTGGGACCGTCGCCGGGTTCGGGGCTCGAAGCTACCGGCTTGGGCTAGAGGCCCTGCTCGACCACCTGAGCGACTAGCCGAGGTTCCGTCGCCGGCGAGGTGGGCTCCCCACGACAAGCGCGAGAATCTGAGCCCCTCAGCCCTCAAGACCGCCCCTCGAGCGCCGATACGGAGGGTGTGGTGGAGGGGCATGCCCAGCCCCCCACTGGCGGTTCATGCTCTCGGGTTCGAGGGGCCCTCTTGGCGATCAACAAGCGGAAGATCCTGCAGTCGGCGCAGAAGCACCTCCAGAAGGGTGCGCTCGAAAAGGCGCTGAAGGACTACCAGACCCTGCTCAAGGCCGATCCACGGGATGCGAACCTGCGTCTCAAGATTGGCGACATCGAGCTGAAGCGCGGTCGGCCGGACGAGGCCGTGACTGCGTACATGAAAGTCGCCGAAGCGTTCATGAAGGACGGCTTCGATGCGAAGGCCGTCGCGCTCTACAAGCAGATCACCAAGATCGATGAAAAGCGCGCGGATGTGCTCGTGCCGTTGGCGGATCTCTACCAGCGCATGGGTCTCCAATCCGATGCCATGGCGGCCCTTCAAACCGCCGCCGACGCGCACTACCGCGATGGCAACAAGGATGACGCGCTCGACCTCCTGCGGCGCATGGCGGCGCTGGATCCGTCGAATACCAACAGCCGCTTGAAGGTCGCTGATCTCCTCCGTCAGGAAGAACGCAACGACGAGGCGATCTCCGAGTACGAAGAGGTGGCCGCCGAACTCGATCGCCAGGGCGCCGAAGAAGATCGCATTCGCGTTCTCGTGCGCGTTCTCGAGCTCGCGCCGGATCGTGTCGATCTGTTGGCATCGGTCGCGCGCTCGCGGATCGACTCCGGAAATTTCGAGGCGGCCGAAAAGACGGCGAATCTGATGATCGAACAGCAGCCGGACGATCCCGATGCCTGGTTGTTGTTAGGTGAGTCTCGTGACGGGCTCGGCCGTGGCTCGGAGAGCGTGGATGCCTACCGGCGTGCTGCGGAGATCCATCGCGAGCGCGGCAATGATGATGTTGCGCGAGACATCACCCAGCGTTGCGTCGCCCCGGCAACGGTCGGCGACCCGGGCGCAAACGACTCTGCAGATGACGACCTGCTCGGTGGAGCGGTGGATGATCTGGGTGCAGAGGCAGGAACACCGGATTTCGACCCGAACGGAATGTCCTTGAGAAGCCCGCTCGGTGAGAGCGGAGCCGACCATGGCGACGTTGGAGGCACCAGCCTGCCGCCGCTGCCGGAGGTCGAAGATTCGGGGGTCGAAGCGTCCTCCGATGTCGATGGCGATCCCGAGCAGTTGTTGGCTGAGGCCAGTGTCTATCTTCGCTATGGCAAGCACGATCGAGCGATCGACAGCTTGCGTGCCATCGTGCGCCAGGATCCGACGAGCGTTGCCGCCTTCGCGAAGCTGGGCGAGGCGTTGGAGGCTACGGGCCAGACCGAGCACGCGATCACCTCCTACGAGCGCGGCGCCCAGGCAGCGTCCGAGGCCGGCGATGCGATTGCCTTCGAGCAGTTGCGTGAGAGTGTGGCAGCGTTGGACGTCGGCCGGGCCGAAGCCCTGCAGCCGCCCGATGCGCAGGTCGGCCCCGAGATCGAGGAAGCTCTTCTTGGGCAGCCTGAAGAGGGGTCGGAGGCCGAGGCAGAAGCGGAGACCGAAGAGTCTGCGGAAGGTGAAGAAGACGCGTTCGACACCGCTGGCGGGGGTGAGGCGGAGATCGAGTTCGACGTGGAAGTGGAGCTCGACGATTCCGAGGAAGCCGTCGAACCAGCCGTCGTGTCCGAAATTTCGGGAGAAGAGTTCGCGATCGATCTGTCTGAATCGGAAGAGATTGAACCCTCCGAGCCGGACCCGATCGACCTGTCCGAGTCGGAAGAGATGGAGGTATCCGGGGCGGACGAGGTTGGTAGCGATGCCGACGAGGACGGACTCGTCCCCGATTTCGATCTTTCCGGCGAGCTGGAGCTCGCAGTCGAGGACGCGACCGTCGATCCTGCCGAGGAGAGTGCGGACGAGAGCGTCGAACTCGAGCCTTCGGTGGCCAGTGAAGACGCGGAGCGCGAGCTCGCGGCCGCCGAAGAAAGCCTGATGGAGATTTCCGTCGAAGGAGTGGACGCAGTCGAGATCGAGATCTCGGACCCCGCGTTGGATCTTGCGTTCGAGGACGACGAAGAGGCCCTGCCGGATGGCGTTGCCTTCGATGAATCCCAGGGCGAGGTCTCCCTGGAGAGCCCGGACGAATCGGTTGGTGCCTCGGCGTCGGCGACGACTCCGGCGCAGATGGCCGAAGATCTGGAGGAGGCCGACTTCTTCTACCAGCAAGGCATGCTGGACGAGGCGCGAGCCGTCTACGACAGGATCCTGGCGCTTGCTCCGAGCCACCCCGGCGCCCTGTTGCGCGTGGGCGAGATCGAGGCCGCGACCGACGGGGATGTCGATGCTGTCAGCGCTTCCGCGATTGACGCTGCTGACATCGAAGTCGATGAGGGCGCTGAGGAGATCGATGCGGATGCCACCGAGGTCGATGCCGGTTCCACCGAGGTCGAGGCCGACGAACCCGAACTCGATGCTAGCGCGACCGAGATCGATGTGGGCAAACCGGAATTGGACGCCGACTCCGCCGAGGTGGATGTTGGCGTGGACGACGATGACGCTGCCGGCATGGTCGATCTGGTCGGCGAGGACATCTTCGCCGATGAGGACGCTGCGCCGGACGATCTGGCACCTGACGTCGAGCTTGGCGGGGATCCGGATGACGACACCGGTCGAATCCAGGAAGCCGCCAGCGAGGACCTCGAGCCGGAGGCGGTCGAGTTCGATTCGCCCGAGGACTCCGCGTCTGAAGTATTCGAGTCCGAGGAATCCGACGAATTCGAGCCCGACGACTCGGGGATCGAAGTTTCTGCGCCCGAGAGCGCAGAGCCCGAAGCAGCGGCAGCCTTCGAGGAGGGTGTCCCGACGAGCCCCGCCGAGGCCGAAGTCACGGCCCCGGTGATGTTCGATGTCTCGGCCGAGCAGGACGAAGGCTTCGACCTGGCCGCACAACTCTCCGATGCATTCGATCTCGACGACGGGGTTGGGACGCATGCGCCGCTCACTGCAGATACCGAGAGTGAAGGCTTCGAGGAGGTCTTCGCCGCTTTCAAGCAGGGTGTCCAGGGCGCTCTCGAGGATGGAGACTTCGAGGCTCACTACGACCTGGGGATCGCCTACAAGGAGATGGGCCTGTTCGAAGACGCCATCGGCGAGTTCCGGGCGGCCATGGGCTCCGACGTGCGCAAGCTGCCCTGCCTCCACATGATGGGCCTCTGCGCGTTCGATCTGGGTCGGATCGTCGACGCCGTGGCGCACCTCGAGCAGGCATTGGCATTACCGGACGTCGCAGAGGAGCAGCAGATCGGTCTGCGATTCGATCTGGGCCGAGCCTACGTTGGCGTTGGCGATGTGCCGCGTGCACGTGCGGCCTTCGAAGCCGTGCAGCGCCTCGATTCGGGGTTTCCCGATGTCGACGAGCAGTTGGCGGCCCTCGATGATCTGCCCAAGCCGGAAGCGGAAGAAGCGGATGCCGAGGGCGAATCCGATGACGCCGGGTTCGAGAATTTCGATGATTTGATGGCCGATGGCCCCTCCGGCCTGGAGGAGGCGGTGCAAGAAGCACCTGTCTACGAATCCTTCGACGAATTCCTCGAAGACGACGATTCCGAAGACGACGCAGACGAATCCGAAGAACCGGACCGTGTCGACGTCGAAAGCCTCGAAGCCGGCGATGCCGAAGACCTTGGTGAGGCCTCGCCGGAGGAGCCGGAAGACGAGCCGGGCCCCGAGCCCGAATTGGACCCCGAGCCGGAGCCCGAAACGGACCCGCCCGCCCAGGCCACAGCCGACCCGGAGCCGCCGAAGAAGCCCGGCCGCCGCAAGAAGAAGATCTCATTCGTCTAGGAGCCCCAGCCCGCCGTGGAACATCTATCGACCTTCCAGCTCAGCCGGGATCCCTTCTCGAATGAGTCCCAGCCGGCCTTCTACTACGAGTCGCCCGCACACCAGGATGCAGAGCGCCGTCTGATGCGCGCATCTTTCCAGGGGAAGGGGCTCTCGCTGGTCACCGGTGAGGGCGGGGTCGGAAAGACCGTGCTCGTGCGCCACTTCCTCGATGCCCTCGAAGAGGAAGTCTTCGAGGCCTGCATGCTCGTCCCGATCCCGGGCGTGACCGACGGCCAATGGATTCTGGATCGCTTCGCCCGCCAGCTCGGAGTGGAAGAGCCTGCCGAGGATCGCCAGATCCTGATGGCCCAGATCTACGAGCAGCTCGCCATCGTACGCGAGGATGGCCGTCAGACTGTGCTGATCTTCGACGAAGCCCAGGTGCTGGCCGAGCAGGGTTTGTTGGGCGAGCTACGCGGCCTCCTGAACCTCGAGTACGAGGATCGCCGGATGCTATGCCTGGTGCTCGTCGGCCTTCCCAGCCTCGATGCCGCGATCGCCGCGGAGCCTGCACTTCGCGACCGGATCGACCAACGCATCGAGCTGAAGCCGCTGGATGCGAACTTTGCGGTCCAATACCTGAGCCACCGGATTCTCACGGCCGGAGGCAACCCCGCCATCCTGGATGCCTCTGCGGTCCAGGCCCTGGTCAAAGCCTCGAAGGGCATCCCGCGCTACCTGAACACCCTGGCCGACAACGCGCTCTTCGAAGCCCACGTGGCCGGGCGCGTCTCGGCCAGTGCCGGCGACGTGGAGCAGGCCGCCGCCGAGCTGCGTCCCTGGGTTGAAGAGGAAGAAGAGGGCGAACAACCGCCGGTCCCCCTGGCCCCGGCGCGTGTCTCTCCGGCCCCACGCGAGGCCGCCGCTCCCGCAGCGATCGTTCAGCCTGCCCAGGCAGCGAGGACACCCGAAACGGTCGAGGCGCCGAGCTTCGAAATGGCGGAGGTGATCGCATCGGAGACCGAGCCGCCGGTAGCTGCAACACCCAGCGCTTCGGGCGAAGAAGAGGCCCTGTGGCTCGACGATTCCCCGTCGGCGCTCCAGCCGGCTGCGCCGACATCTCCGCCCAAGCCGATCTCTGGCATGGAACAACTCCTCGGCGAAGAGCCGCCCGCTCGC
>JAFDCZ010000193.1 GCA_019312665.1 Deltaproteobacteria bacterium
AGATGCAGGCCAAGCAAAGCGACAGGACCGAAGCCGAGATCAAGGCGGAGATCGAAGCGGGAATTCCCCTCGGAGAAATGGCCGAAGACGGCGACGTCGCGGACGCGGTGGCTTTCATGCTCTCCGATCGCTCGCGCATGATCACGGGTCAGACGCTGCTGGTGAACGGCGGCGAGATGATGAGGTAGGCCATGGTGAACAAGGTCATCGTTCAGGGCACGGGCTTCGTCGGGAAGATGGTGATCGAGGAGCTGCTCGACCATCCCGAGTTCGAGATCGTCGGCGCGATCGTGCACGATCCGCTGAAGGACGGGCAGGATATTGGCGCGATGGTCGGCCGTGCGCCGATTGGCATCCTCGCTTCGACCGATGCAGAGGCGGTGTTGGCTCTGGAGGCGGATGCGGTCGCGCATTTCGGGCCCACCGCCCAGTACGCAGCGGTGAACATCGAGGACATGTCGCGCGCCCTGCGAGCCGGCAAGAACGTGGTTTCGACTGCGATGACGCCGCTCGTCTACCCGAAGGCCTGTCCGGCTGCGATGACCGATCCGCTCGAAGCGGCCTGCCGCGAGGGCGGTACGAGTTGCTTCACGACGGGCATCGATCCGGGCTTCGCAAACGATCTCCTTCCGCTCACGCTGATCGGCCTCTGCGGCCACGTGGATTCGGTACGCGTACAGGAGATCCTCGACTACGCGAGCTACACCGGCGACTACGCGCCCATGGGAATCGGCGAGCCGATGGAGACGGAGGCGTTGCTGGAGAACCCGAAGGTGTTGACGTTCGCCTGGGGCCACACGATTCCGATGATGGCCGACGCCCTCGGTGTCACCCTCGACAAGATCGACACGACCTGGGAGAAGTGGGCCGCTCCGGAGCCGATCGACTTCCAGAACGGACGTATCGAAAGGGGCCACTGCGCTGCGGTGCACTTCCAGATTCGTGGCTGGGTGGATCGGGAGCCGAAGATCGTCGTCGAGCACGTGAACCGGATCACCCACGCAGCTGCGCCGGAATGGCCGCGTGGGAAAATCGAAGAGAACGATTGCTACCGCGTCGACATTCGTGGCAATCCGGACATCGTGCAGGAAACTGCATTCCGAGGCGGGGCGAACGGTGATCCGAACGCCGGCGGATGCCTTGCTACGGGGATGCGCGCGGTCCAGGCCATTCCGGCGGTCTGCGCGGCGCCGCCGGGCCTGCTTTCGGCCCTCGATCTACCGGTGATTCCGGGCAAGGGGACCTTGCGATAGGGCTTCGTCAGTCCGTCTCAGGCAGGGCGAACGCGATGTAGTGGCTTCCCGAGGGCCGCCCGAGCTTCCCCCCTCCCGCCGCGATGACCACGAACTGGCGGCCTCCCGCTTCGTAGGTGGCGGGGGTCGCGAACCCGGAGGCCGGCAGCTCGGCTTCCCACAACACATTCCCCGTCAGCTTGTCGAAAGCGCGGAATCGTTCATCGGGTGTCGCTGCCAGGAACAGCAGGCCGCCGGTGGTGACGACGGCGCCGCCATAATTCTCGGCACCGAGGCCACGCCGGCCGGCCTCGAGGATCTTCGGGTAGTCGCCGAGCGGCACCTGCCAGCGGATCTCACCTGCAGAGAGGTCGAGGGCCGTGAGCGTGCCCCAGGGCGGTTTGGAGCCGGGCAGGCCGTCCGCATCCAGCAGTTTCTGGTAGCCCGCGTTGCCGAAGCGCTTGCTGTCGCCGGCGTTCTGCGCCCAGTTCGACGGCACGTCTTCTTCCTCGGCGTAGTAGACCCACCATGCGATCGCCGCGCTCTGCCACCATTCGAGGGTGCCGGCTTGTCCGGGCATGCGCCCGCGGCCGTCGCGGATCAGCCGGTAGAGATCGAGAAAGCCCAGGCGCTCGTCGATGTCGACGAGAGAGGGAATGGGCCCGCCATCTCCTGACATGTCGAGGCCGTGGCACGCACTGCATTGGTACAGGTAGCCCTGGGCGATCTGCGCCGAGAGGCTGTCTGCCTCGTCGCCGAACTGCACCATGCGCAGGATCCACGGCACATCGTTGGCATTGACGAAGAGCAGGCCCGTTTCGGCATCCCAGGCCCCACCGCCCCATTCAGCGCCGCCATCGAGCCCCGGAAAAGCCACGGTCCCCCCCAGGCTTGGCGGCGTGTAGAGCGGCCCGAAGTGCACGCCCTCGAGTCGGGAGGTCACGCTATTCGCCGCTTCCGGTGAGCGGTCGGTGACGCTATCCAGGGAGAAGTGTTGGCGTACGAAAGCGGGCGGGCGGGTGGGCAGGGGTTGGCTCACGGCCGGGGCTTCCCCTGGCAGGCCGGGCGTCTGAACCGGCTCTTCGCGGAGCGGAAAGAGTGGCTCCCCAGTCTCCCGATGAAACAGGAACGTGTCGCCGGTCTTGGTCAGCTGGGCGACCGCCGGAACCGAAATGCCCTCACGCAGGATCGTCACCAGGTTGGGCGGAGCCGGCAGATCCCGATCCCACATGTCGTGCCGCACCACCTGGAAATGCCAGCGGCGCTCGCCGGTTCGAGCATCGAGAGCGAGCAAGGTGTTGGCGAAGAGGTTGTCTCCGGCGCGGGCGCCCCCAAAGAAATCGGGTGTGGCGGAGCCGGTGGGAACGAAGGCCAGGCCCCGTTCCTGATCCACGCTGATCCCCGCCCAGGCGTTGGCGCCGCCCGCCGTCCTCCAGGCTTCTGCGGGCCAGGTTTCGTGCCCCGGTTCGCCCGGCTGGGGAATCGTGTGAAAGGTCCAACGGATCTCGCCCGTGCGGACATCGAAGGCGCGAACATGGCCGGGTGCGGCGCCCTCGGTCTCGTTGACCCTCCCGCCTAGCAACAACAGGTCCTCGAAGAGGGTTCCCGGAGTGGTGGCGACGACGCCCATCAGATCGCCGGAGACATCCCGCCCGAGCCCCTCTCGCAGGTCGACTCGTCCGCCGTTTCCGAACTCGGAAACGGGCAGGCCCGTTCGCGCATCGACGGCGTGGAGAAAGGGGCCGGCCCCGAACAGGAGCCTTTCGTCGTCGCCGTCCTCCCAGTAGACGACGCCCCGGTTCGCGTTCCAGGCGTTTCCACCTGCAGTTGGGCGGAAGCTCCACAATTCCTCGCCGGTGGCGGCATCGAGGGCGAAGAGCCGCAAGGAGGGGGACGCTCCATACAGCACGCCTTTGACTACGAGCGGATTGAATTGGATTTGCGAGACGTCGTGCTCCGAGGCCTCGCCGGCGTCGTAACTCCAGGCAACCTCGAGGCTGGCGACGTTTTCGCGATCGATCTGGTCGAGAGGTGAGTGGTGGGACACGCTGCGGTCACCCAGATAGGTTCGCCATTCCCGATCGGCGGTCGAAGCCCGGGCGCGAGCCCGTTCGAAGGCCGGAGTGGGTGCACGATCTCCCGGCCCGCAGGCGAGCAGACCAAGCAGCAGAAGAGCCGAACGGGATCGGGGCAACCTAGCTCGTCTCGCCCTTGGAGAGCGGCGGCAGCATCTCCATGTCGGCCATTTCCCAGTAGGTCCGAAGCGAGATGACCTTGCCTGCGTCGTTCACCCGGTAGACGAAGACGCCGAAGATCTTCGAGACGGCGCCGTTCTCGAATTGGGTCATCAACGTTCCTACGTTGGCGCATTCGTTGCCCGAAACGAGAGAGTGCTGGAGGCTGAAGATCGGCCGTCTGGCCGCGATGTTCTTGTCCCAGAAGGCGGCGATCGCCTGTTTGCCCCGGTGGCCCTGGCCTTCCGGGTCGAGGATGGACTCGCCGACGGGATCTTCGACGACCGCGTCGTCTGCGAAGCCGTCGAGCCAGGCCTCCCGATCGCCGCGGGCTACCGCGTCGATGGAGCGCCAGGCCGCGAGGCGTGCAGGGTGCTCGGATTCGGGGCTAGGGAGCTCGGGCATGGGACGTTTCTTTCCTGGCGGCCGCGTTCCAGCGGAAGCCTAGTCGGCTGCGATGAGGTGATCGATCGGACCGACGACGCGACCCTCCAGGATCGGAACGCATTCGGGCGGAAACTCCGCGACGACTTCGATTTCCTGCTCCGCGACACGATCCAGGAAACCAGGCAGGGCGGCCATGGCTCCCGTCGGTACGTCGTGCAGGACGATGAGAGTCCAGTCCTGCTCGTGGAGGTGCGCCAGTGCGGTCGTTGGCCAATCCGCCGGATCTTCCCAATCGCGGGGCACGCTGTTCCAGAGCACGCAGCTGTAGCCGCCGTCGCAGAGGAGGTTTGCCGCCTGTTGGCTGAGCAACCGCGGAGACAGCACGCCACCTGCGCCATACGGGCGAAACAGCCTTTCGCTTCCGGCAAGTTCGCCGAGGATCTGCTGGGACTCCTCGATCTCGCGTCGCGGCGCATCGCGGTCGTCCGTCGCGCCCAGCTCGATGTTGTGGCTCAGCGTGTGATTCCCGATCCGATGGCCGTCTGCACGGGCACGCTCGAGGATCCTCCGCCGGCTAGCCTGGCTCGCCTCCCTTCCGCACACGAAGAACGTCGCCGGGAGGCCTCGTTCCGCGAGCACATCCAGGACACCCGGTGTGACATCGGGGAAGGGCCCGTTGTCGAAGCTGAGGGTGAGCCGCTTCATTCCGAGTTGAGCGGCCGGCTGCGATAGATGTTGTTGGTCGAGTGGTCTCCACCCAGCCAGCGTTCGAGGGTTTCGTGGGCTTTGGCACGGCGCCCGGCGTCGTCGGCCAATGCTTCGGGGCAGTCGATGACGAGTTCGATCATCAGCCCATCCGGATCGCGCAGATAGAGTGACGTGCAGTAGCCGTGATCGATCGTCATGCACGAAACACCCGCCTCGCGAGCGCGTGTTTCGACCTTCGCCTGGAGATCGACCGTCGCGAGCAATGCCACATGATCGAAAGGCGAGGGAGGCTCGGCGAGGCCGAAGCGTTTGACATGGGCCGGATCGGCGAACTGGAAGAAGGCGAGGCAAGCGCCGTTCTCCAGCTCGAAGAAGGTGTGGCAATAGGGCGTGGGCCCCGTGCCGAAATCTTCTTCTTCGCAATAGGTCGCGACGAGCGGGAGTCCGATCACTTCTTCGTAGAAGCGGCGCGTCTCCTCCTGGTCGTTCACGACGAACGCATGGTGGTGAAGACGAAGAGGGCGACTGCTGGTGGCGGCCATGCGGGATTCTCCTGGCAGGCAGGAGCATACGGGGTCCACGGCGCGCCGATCAACTGAAGGCCCTCCGAGAGCCTCAGGATCAGCCTGCCCAAAGGGTCGGGGCGACTGGATTCGAACCTTCGTGTACAGGAAAGCTCAAATGGTCGGGGCGACTGGATTCGAACCAGCGACCTCTTCGCCCCGAACGAAGCGCGCTACCAAGCTGCGCTACGCCCCGACCGGCGGCTCTGCCGCGCGGGAATATGCCGATTGAGGCCCGGGGCCACAAGTCGGGCCAAAATTCGGCTCAGGAGGCCTCTGGTGGGTCGCGGTGGCGGCACTTCGCTCTATCATGGCGCAGCGCTCTCCATGGATCCGATCTTCTTCGCAGCTCTGATGGCCGCCGCCGTCGCGGTGGGCCTGGCCCTTCCGGTCCTTCGTCCCGCCTGGGTGGTGGGGCATCCCTGGCCTGTGCTCGGAGGGGTGATACTGATCTCCGTGGCGGCCGCCGTGCCGCTGGTGAGCCTCGAGCCCCTGGGCGTGAACCTGCGGATCGATCCATCCACCGAGCCGCTGCTGCCCGCTGGCGACCCTGCTCAGGAGGTGTACCGGGCGGCGGTGCGCAACTTCGGCGATGACGAGGTCTTCGTGATCGCCATGGAGGCGGACGACCTCTTCACGGCAGAGGGGCTCGGTCGGCTGCGGCGCATCACGGATGCCATCGATCACCTTCCCGAGGTCCGCACGGTCCAGAGCCTCACGGATGTGGTGGCATTCCGTTTCGACAAGGAGGAGGATTGGCTCGACATCGCGGACTTCATCGAAGAGATCCCGACCGAGCCCGAAGCGCTGGCCGCCATTCGGGAAGAGGCCCTGGCCAATCCGCTCTACGCGCGGACGATCCTCTCGGAAGATGGCCGCACCGCCGCCATCAACGTCACCTTTCGCAAGCAGACGGATGAGGAGTTCATTCGCTCGAAGCTGGATGCGCGCATTCTCGAGATTGTCCGGGCCGAGATCGCGGATGGAACCCATCTCTACGTTGCGGGGCGCCCGCATGTGAAGAACCGGGTCTACGAGATGATGCTGCGCGACATGGGGACGCTCATTCCCCTGGCGCTCCTGGTCGTGGCCGCAGGTCTCTACATCGTGTTCGGCACCCGGCGCGGGGTGTTGTTGCCGATGGGCACCATCCTGCTGGCCACCTTGTGGACCTTCGGTGCCATCGCATTTCTCGAGCGTCCGTTGACCGTTCTCACGACGCTTCTCGCTCCCATGCTGGCGGCCATCGGCAGCGTCTACGGCATCCACGCGGTCACCCGTTACGAGGAGGAAGTCGAGCAGGCGGCCTCGCCCGAAGAGGCGGCCTTGCGAAGCCTCGAGCACATGCGCCTGCCGGTCACGGTGGCCGGGCTGACGACGATGATCGGCTTCGCGGCGCTCCTCATCACAGATGTCCCGGCCGTCTTCGAAGTCGGGGCCTTCGCCGTTCTGGGAGTGGCCGCGATCACGGTGCTGACCCTGACGATGGTGCAGGCGGCCCTGGCCCTGATGCCGCTGCGTCACGCGGGTTCAGGTACGGCATTGGCGGCTTCGATCGCTCGCGTCCTCGATACCTATCTAGAGCGTCTGGCATCGCTCGCCGCACGCCGGTCCGGCACCTGGCTGCTGATTTTCGGCTTTGCGCTCGTGGCGTCCCTGGCGGCCATCCCGCGCATCGTGATCGATACCGACTACCTCTCCTTCTTCGATGAAGACGCGCCGGTGCGCCAGGACTTCGAAGCCGTCAACCGGCTGCTGGCCGGCGCCGTTCCCCTCTTCGTCTCCTTCGAGAGCGAGACACCTGGTGTCTTTCGGGAGCCCGATCTGCTGCGGGCCATCGAGCACCTCCAGGAGCAGGCAGAGACGATTCCCAATGTCGGCCGCACGCTTTCGATGGTCGACACCTTACGCGTGATGAACCGCGCCATGGCCAAGGATGATCCCAACGAGGAGCGAATCCCCGATTCGCGCGGAGCCGCCGCCGAGCTGCTCTTCATGACGCCGAAGGGCCATCTCGACCGCTATACGAACGTGAATCACAGCCGCGCCAATGTGATGGTGCGAACCGGAGCCGTCGGCACCGCCCAGGTACGCGCGGTGACCACCCGGCTGGAAGCGTTCGTGGACGAGATGGAGCTGCCCGAGGGTGTCACCGCGACGGTGACGGGCAATGCGCTGCTGCTCTCCCACAGCGCCGACGGGATCGCCCGAGGCCAGCCGCGCACCGTGGGGCTGGCTGCAATCGCCATCTTCGTCTTGATCGCAGTCTCGTTCGGCTCCATCCGGCTGGGGGCGGTGGCCATGCTTCCGAACCTGGTGCCGGTTGCGATCTACTTCGGAATCCTGGGCTTCGGCGCTGCGCCGCTCTCCCTGCCGACCAGCCTGATCGGCAGCGTGGCGCTCGGCATCGCCATCGACGACACCGTGCACTTCCTCGTGCGCTACGGCAGCGAGCGCCGCCGCGGCCTCACGCCGGAGGAAGCCGCGGCGACCTGCGGTCGTCGGATCGGTCGGCCCATCGCGATCACCTCGGTGATGCTGATGGCCGGGTTCCTGGTCGTAGCACTCTCGGGCTTCGCCACGCTGCGTCAGTTCGGAGTGCTCTCAGCCGTCACGATGGGCATCTGCCTCGTGAACGACCTGATCCTGCTGCCCGCACTCCTCGTCCGCGTCCGCGCCTGAACGGCCCCTGGCTGGCGCTCAGTGGGACTCCAGGCGGGAGAGGTCGAAGGTCTTCCGGTGGAGCTTCGGGTTGGGCTCCATGTCGTCGATGGTCAGGGTGGTGAACGTGTCGAGTTGGAGGTTGCGCATGGTCAACTCCATCGGAATCCAGACCCCTTCCAACTCCTTCACCTTGTC
>JAFDCZ010000194.1 GCA_019312665.1 Deltaproteobacteria bacterium
ATCCTCTTCATGCTCGACCGTTTCTTCGAGGGCCACCGTCAGCTCTTCATTCGTCAACGGAAGGAATGGACCGAGATCGTCATCGATTGGGAGACCCGCAACCAATACGAAGTGCTCGGCTCCGAACAGGAGAACCTCGGTGCCATCGCCG
Organism: Deltaproteobacteria bacterium; assembly: GCA_019312665.1. Classification (GTDB taxonomy): domain Bacteria; phylum Myxococcota_A; class UBA9160; order UBA9160; family UBA6930. Next base: position 152 of record JAFDCZ010000194.1, read on the forward strand.
AGCGAGCCGGCGGAACCGCAGACTTCCTGAGGCGCGCCATCCTGCGATCCCACCGAGGCTTCCAGATCCGCGTCATGGACCGGGAAAACCAGCTCCTGATCGAACTCGCGCGTTCGTTCTTCTTCTTGTTCTCGGATCTCGAAGTGACCGGCGCCCAGGAGCGAAAACTCGGCAGCGTGCATCGCCGCTTCGGCATCCTCTACAAGCGCTATGACCTGAGAGACGCCACCGGCGCGACCTTCGCAAAGGTTCGCAGCCCGCTCTGGCGTCTCTGGACCTTCCCCGTGCTGAGTACTCGAAGAAGCGGCGACGCGGTCATCACCAAGCGCTGGAGTGGTGCCCTGCGCGAGGTCTTCGCCGACGCGGATACGTTCCTGATCGACTATGAGCAGGGAACCTGGAGCACGGACGAACGCGCAGTGATCTTTGCCGCGGCCCTCAGCATCGATTTCGATTTCTTCGAGAACAACCAGGGTGTCAGAGGCATGCTGAACGTCTTCGACTTCTCGTGATGAGTGCCCGGCCGAAGATCCCGTTGGAACTGACGACGGATCGCCTCGTGTTGCACGCGCCACACCCGGACCAGGCCGAAGAGCTCGTCGCGGGGATTCGCGCGTCCTTCCGGGGTTTGAACCGCTGGATGGACTGGGCGACCGAAGTCCCGACCATCGACTGGGAGCGCGACCACCTGTCGAGCTGGCGGAAGCAGCACGAAGCCGGCGAGCTGTTGTCCTACTTCCTCACACTGCGCGAAGGTGGCGCCTTCGTCGGCAACTGCGGCATCCCGCGCCTCGACTGGAACGAGCGTCGCTTCGAGATCGGCTATTGGTGTCACACGACCCACGAGGGCAAGGGCTATGTGAGCGAGGCCGTGCGAGCCTTGTCGGAGCTCGCATTCGGCGACTTTCATGCGCGACGTATCGAGCTCCGCATGAGTGAGATCAATGAGAAGAGCTGGCGCGTCGCGGAACGCTGCGGATTCGTGCTCGAGGAGACCCTTGCAAATGACGGATGTCACACGGATGGCTCAGCTCGCAACACCCGAGTCTACGTCAAGCTCTCGGATTCATACTGACGAGAGCGGAGAAGAGAGTCCCTAGTAGAAGATCTTCTCCCACCCCGTGGCATGGGGTGCCATGAAGACGACGCCGAGTTTCATGCTCTGATGAAGCCAGCTGCCATCTACCCGGACATACTCATCGTCCTCGAAGCCACTCATCCACTGGGGCTTGCCATCGGGCGTGGTGCAAGGCGAAAGAATGTCCCAGCGGGCTCGCCCCCGATCGCCTTCCACCGTGATCTCAGGCTTCAGGAAGTAGTGCCATGAGAACTTGAGGGTGGGTCGGCGCATGCGGTCGGCGATCTCGACCCGGCCCCGCGCGACGCCCAACGCTTTCCCGGCGTCCCAGACGCCGTCCTCGGCGAACAACCCGGCGATCTTCTCAGCGATCTCGGAAAGCTTGGTTTCGGAAACGACGTCTCCACGCGAATAGCGCTGATCGACGAGCTGCGCATAGCGTGACTTCAGGTTCTGGATGGCAAGCACGGATTCGGCTGCGTCGACGCGCCGTTCGAGTGCAGCCACGCGCGTCTCGAGATCTGTCATATCGAGTTTCCTGAAGCCAGGGTTTGCATTTCGCTTGGCCGCCTGCCTACTCGCCTTTGAAGACCGGCGGGCGTTTCTCGCGGAAGGCGGCCACCGCTTCGATATAGTCGTTCGTCGTGGCGCTCTCCACCATCCGATCCGCCTCCAGATCGAGGATGGATTCGAGATCTTCCTGGGTGGAACGGTTGAGATTGTCTTTCATGTGTCGAAGTGCGATCGGCGGGCCGGCGGCGATCTCTCGTGCGAGAGCGAGAGAAGCGGTGGAGAGTTCGGCATCCGGAGCGGTACGGTTGGCAAGGCCCATCCGCTCGCACTCCCGCGCAGAGATGCGCATTCCGGTGAACTGAATTTCTTTGGCCCTTGCGGTCCCCACCAGACGGGTAAGGAACCAGCTCATCCCGTAGTCGCCCGAGAGTCCGAGCTTCACGTAGGCGGTGGTGACGAACGCGCTCTCGGCCATGACCCGCAGGTCACAGGCCAGAGCCAGGGCGAAGCCAGCACCTGCGGCGGGGCCGGGAAGCGCGGCGACCGTCGGCTTTGGCATCCGAAACAGCCCCGCCGGGATCTGATGCTCCCAGCGAAGCTGGCGCCTTCGCTCCTCGGGAGAAGGCGGCTTGCCTTCCGCCGCCATGCGTTTCGTGTCGCCCCCCGCGCAGAATGCGCCGCCTGCCCCAGTGAGGAGCACGCAGCCCACACCCTTGTCGGAGCCCAATGCGGGAATCAGCTCGACCAGCGCGCGCTTCATCTCCATGCTGATGGCATTGCGGGCCTCGGGGCGATTGAGCGTGACCACCGCCACGCGCTCTTCGACGTGGCAGAGAACCTCGGACGTGCCGGTCTCGCATTCTCGCTGCTCGCTCATGCGCCGTGAAACCTATCGCGGGCCAGGGGGATGCGCCCCCGGCGGCGCGCTACGCTGGCGTGCCCCGCCGAGCCCGGCTCGCAATGCATCCCAGGACCAGGAGACCGCAGCATGGGCCTTCCCGAACCGCCCCCTCTCGGTGCCTCGGCGCTTCCGCCGGACACGTTCGAGGGCCAGGTCGTCATCGTCACGGGAGGTGGCACCGGGCTGGGGCGCGCCATCGCCCTCGAGTTCGGGCGTCTCGGGGCGAGTTTGGCCATCGTCTCGCGTCAGGAAGAGCATCGGAAGGCTGGCGTCAGCGCCGTCGAAGAACTCGGTGCCCGAGCGATCGGCGTGGGCTGCGACATCCGCCAACCCGACCTCGTCGCCGAGGCTTTCGTCACCATCGAGAGCGAGCTCGGCCCGCCGGACACGCTGATCAACAACGCCGCGGGGAACTTCCCGGTCCCTGCCGAGGATCTATCCCCGAATGGCTGGCGCACAGTCGTCGATATCGTGCTGAACGGAACCTTCTACATGTCGCGCGAATTCGGGCGGCGCCACATCGCCGCGAAATCGCCCGGCAGCATCGTCAACATCGGGGCATCTTACGCCTGGACCGGGGGCCCGGGCTTCGCCCACTCCTCTGCGGCCAAGGCCGGTGTCAAGAACATGACCGAAACCCTCGCTGTCGAGTGGGCACCGTACGGAATCCGCGTGAACGGACTGGTTCCCGGCCTCTTCCCCCACGCCGACGAGAGCGCCAACATCCAGAGCGTCCCAGGCCGTGGGGATCCCGATGAAGAAGCCAGCTGTCCCGCAATGCGCACGGGTCGAACACGAGAACTCGGCTGGGCCGCCACCTTCCTCGCGTCACCCTACGCTTCCTTCATCAGCGGTGAGACGCTCGTCGTCGACGGCGTGAACTGGCAGCGGCGCGCAATGCGCCAACCAGCATTCGTTCCGATCCGCGAGCAGATGGGCAAAGGCCCATTCGACCCGGAATAGCCAAGCCGTGCGAGTGATGATCACAGGTGCAACCGGGTTGGTCGGCTTTCATGCCGCCGTTGCTCTTGCCCGGGCCGGGCACGAGACGCGTTGTCTGGTTCGGAGCGAAGAGAAGCTTCGGCACGCCTTCGCGAAGACGTCGGTACCGGTGCCCGATTTCGTTGTCGGCGACATGACCGACCCGGAAGCCGTCGCCGCAGGCTTCGAGGGCTGCGACGCAGTACTCCACGCTGCGGGCCTCGTCAGCATCGAAGCGAAGCGCGCAGAGGAGGTCATGGCGACGAACAGTCGCGGAACGGAGCTCGTGATCGGCGGCGCCGTCGAGCGCGGACTCCAGCACATCGCCTACGTCTCCAGCCTCGGCGCGATCTTCGATCCATGGGGCGACGAGACGCACGCGGACGGACCGATCATCGAAGCGGAAAACGGCTACAGCCGCGCGAAGGCCCACTGCGAGGCCTATGTCCGCCGCCTTCAAGATCAGGGAGCCCCGATCGCCACGATCTACCCCAGTGGTATCCACGGCCCCGACGACCCGGGGCTCTCGGAAGCGAACCACGCACTCATCATCTTCGTGCGCACGTGCATCTTCACCACGTCCGGCGGCTACATGTGCGTCGATGTACGAGACCTGGCCGACGCCCTGGTTGCGATGCTGGCCTCCGGGCGCACACGGCGGGTCATCGCTGCGGGGCATTTCTTGCCGTGGCCGGCCCTGGGCGATCTGCTCACCGGCATCACCGGCCGCCCGATCCGTCGGATCCCCGGGCCTGGGTGGATGTTCCGAGGCCTCGGCGTGGCAGGCGACTTCGCGCGTCGAATCGTGCCCTTCGATTTCCCGCTCACCCGCGAGGCGATGACTTTCGTGACCCGCTTTCGACCCGTCGAGAATTCGCCCGAGCTCGAAGCATTGGGTGTCACGTGGCGACCGACGCGTGAAACCTTTTCCGATTCCTTGCGCTGGTTGATCGCCGAAGGCCACCTCGATCGAAAACGCGCGCCTGGGCTCGGATAGAGAGCTGTTGATGAAACTGGTTGACCTGACGCGCCTTCTCGATGCCGCCGACCTGGAGCGGATGCCCGAGGCCGCGCGTGCGGCGGCGGCCGTGCTGGTTCCGTCGATCGACCCGATCCGACCTGGCGATCGTGGTGCCGAGATCATGTGCGCGCTCTTCGGCTGCACGCGTGAGGACCTGCCCGACGGCGAAGGCTGGGGCGATGAGGCGCTCCACTTTTCGAGCCATCTGGGAACCCACGTCGATGCGCCGCTCCACTACGGCTCCACGTGTGAAGGCAGGCCGGCGCGGACGATCAGCGACATCGAATTGAGCGAGCTGTATTGCGACGGCGTGGTGCTCGACCTTCGCGAAGGCAGCGAGCCCGCCAAGGGAATCACGGTCGAGGCATTGCAGGCTGCGATCGACGAGACGGGCGCGGAGATCGGGCCCGGAACCGCCGTGCTGCTCCGGACCGGCCAGGAGCGATTCGGCCTCGGCGATCTCCAGTTCTACCTCTATCCCGGGATGACGCGTGAAGGCACGCTCTTCCTGGCGGCGCTCGGAGCGAAGGTTCTAGGCACCGATGCGGTCGGCTGGGACCGGCCCTTCCTCGAGATGCGACGAGCGTTCAATGAGACAGGAGACCCAGCTGAAATCTGGGATGGCCACTTCGCCGGCCGGGAGCGAGAGATCTTCATCGTTCAGCAGCTCGTCAACCTCGCGGCCCTTCCGTCCTCCGGGTTCAAGGTTGGTTTCTTCCCTCTGAAGCTCGCTGGCTGCAGTGCAGCGCCGGCACGGGTCGTCGCATTCCTGGACTGAGGCTTCTTGGGCCTGTGTGGACGCGTTCGGGTGCTGGCGATAGCATGCGCCCTTCCTTTTCCATCCCTCTCGATCAGCTGGAGAACCCATGAAAGCCGCCGTCCTCACCGAGCTCAACAAGCCCCTCGAAATCCGTGACGACGTCGGCCTGGTCGATATCGGGCCGGGCGAAGTCCACGTGAAGCTCGTCTCGAGCGGCGTCTGCCATTCGGACGTATCGGCCCAGAATGGCACCATCCCGGTCGGCACACCCTGTGTGCTCGGCCATGAGGGCGCGGGCATCATCCAGGAAGTGGGCCCCGGAGTCAGCGAGGTGAAGGCCGGAGATCCGGTGATCATCTCGTTCACACCCGCCTGCCGGAACTGCAAGAGCTGCCTGCGCGGCGAATCGTACCTCTGCCAGAGCCTCGGACCGATGTTCACGCCGCACTTCGTGATCGACGGAAACCCGGTCATGGGCATGACAGGCTGTGGAACCTTTGCCGAGGAGCTGATCCTTCCGGAAAGCGCGGTCGTGAAGGTCGACGACGATATCCCGCTCGGGCTCGTCTCCTTGATCGGCTGTGGTGTGACGACGGGCGTAGGGGCCGCGATCAACACCGCCAAGGTGACACCCGGTAGCTCGGTGGTGGTGTTCGGTGCAGGCGGTGTCGGCATCTCCGCAATTCAAGGCGCACGCATTGCCGGTGCGGCCGAGATCCTGGCGGTCGATCTGGTCGATTCGAAGCTGAACATGGCGAAGCAGTTCGGCGCGACCCACGTCTGCAAGCCCGAGGACCTCGAGGGCTTGAAGACGGAGATCACCGGCGGCGAGGGCTTCGACTACGCCCTCGAGTGCATCGGAAATCCCGTGACCATCCGGGCCACCTACGATGCCGTTCGCCGAGGCGGCACTGCCGTCATCGTAGGCGTCGGCCGCATGGAGCAGAAGATCGAGTTCTCGGCCTTCGAACTCTTCTACGGGGACAAGACGCTGCGCGGTTCCATGTATGGCAGCGCCAACGTGCGCACTTTCATGCCGAAGCTGCTCCGGCTCTGGAAGGCCGGCAAGCTCGATCTCGAAAACATGGTCAGCCAACGCATCAAGCTCGACGAAGTGAACGAAGCGTTCCGCGCCATGCAGGAAGGCGAAGTCATCCGCTCGGTGATCGATTTCGCCTAGCGAGTCGGCCCGCAAGTCGAGATCGGGGCCCGTTCCATGCGGAAGCTGTTTTGGCGCCTGGCAACCGGACTGGGAGCATTGTTGCTCCTGGTGCTGGGTGTGGCCCTCGTGGGATTGGGCTTGCGCTGGGCGCAGGTGACCTTCTTCTACACACCCTCGCATCCGGAGCACGCCTCGGAAAAGGCGGCCTATCTGGCGACCGTTTCCGCGGGGAATGCGGCACGGCTGGCCGCCAAGGGTCTGGCGACGCCGCCAAACTTCGTCGTGATCTTCTTCGACGATCTCGGCTGGGGGGATCTCAGCAGCTACGGCAGCCAACTGATTCGCACTCCGCGGATCGATCAGGCTGCGGCCGAAGGCCTGCGGATGACGGATTTCTATTCGGCTTCGCCGGTCTGCACTCCCTCTCGCGCGGCGTTGCTGACCGGCCGGTTCCCCGTGCGCTCCGGAACGCAGTACCACGTCTTCTTTCCCGAAGGAACACTCATCGGAACCGTTCGCAAGATGTTCGGCGTGGGCAATGAACTGCCTACCGACGAGATCCTCCTCCCCGAAGTTCTCGGTGCCGCCGGCTATGCCACGGGCATGATCGGAAAGTGGCACCTTGGCGATCGGCCCGGGCATCTGCCCAACGATTTCGGTTTCCAGGAGTACATCGGCGTCCGGTACAGCAACGACATGCAGCCCTTGCATCTCTTCCGGAACGACGAGATCGAGATTCGCGACGAGACACCGCTCGTCAACCGCGGTTCTTTCCGAGATGAAGATGCCGACGTCGAAATGGTCGGCATGGACCAGCGGCAACTGACCCGGCGTTACACCGAGGAGGCGATCTCTTTCCTTGAAGCGCATCAGGAGGAGCCTTTTCTTCTGTATCTGGCGCATACAGCACCACACGTGCCGCACTTCGCGGATCCGGAACATGCAGGTTCTTCCGAAGGCGGCGTCTACGGGGATGTCGTCGAAGATCTCGACCGCAGTACCGGTGCGGTTCTCGAAGCTCTCGATCGGCTCGGCCTTGCAGGGGACACCCTGGTCCTGATCACGAGCGACAACGGCGCAGACTACAATGGTAGCCCGGGCAACCTTCGGGGCAGGAAGGGAGAAGTGCTCGAGGGCGGCCAACGTGTACCGATGATCGCGCGTTGGCCTGGGCGAATTCCTGCCGGCGGAGTGAGCGACGAGATTGCCATGAACATCGATGTCTTCCCTACGCTCCTCGGCCTTGCGGGCATTCCGTTGCCAGAGGATCGGATCGTGGACGGGGCCGATCTGAGCGATGTCTTCGAGAAGGACGCCCCCTCTCCTCACGATCTGCTCTTCTATTTCCCAACCATGGGTGGAGAGCCTGCGGGTGCCCGGAATGCGCGGTTCAAGTATCTCGCGTCGACCGGAG
>JAFDCZ010000059.1 GCA_019312665.1 Deltaproteobacteria bacterium
CTGTGAATGTGGATTCGGATGCGCTCGAGAAGGTGTTGGTGAACCTGATCGGGAACTCGCTGAAGTTCACGGATGCGGGGCGCATTGCCGTCCGGGGGAGCGTCGTGGCGGCGGGGGAGGCGATCGATGGCGATGACCACTTGCTCGATGTCGCTGGGGTTCATCTGATCGTCGAGGATACGGGTGTGGGCCTGCCTGCGAATCAGCTGGCGCGGGTGTTCGATCGCTTCGCCCAGGTGGATGGCTCCACGACGCGCAAGCATGAGGGCACGGGAATTGGTCTCAGCCTGGTTCAAGAGCTCGTTGCGCTGCACGGTGGACAGGTCTGGGCAGCAAGTGAGGGGGAAGGGCGGGGCGCGCAGATGCACGTGCTGCTGCCGTTCGGCGAGGCGGATGACGATCCGGAAGAAGAGGTCATGCTGGCTGCAGACGGCGAGCGGGCACTTTCGGCAGCCAACTCCTTCAAGGCGCTTGCCAGCGAAGTATCGATGGATCTCGAGGAGAGCGGGGCGGGCCGCTTCGCCGCGGTCGAGCATACGGTCAGCCGTTGGGAGGCCACCCGTCACGGCGATGAGTGGCTGGCAGAACTCCCGGATCATCCCGAGGGCACTCCCGAGGTCGTCATTGCTGAGGACAACGCGGAGATGCGGCGGCTCCTCGCATTCCTGGTGGGTCGCGAGTTTCGGGTTCGCCCTACGCGGAATGGACGCGAAGCTTTGGAGGCCGTTCGCGAGCGGGCGCCCGCGCTCGTCCTGACGGATGTGATGATGCCCGAGATGTCCGGCACCGAGCTGTGCCGCGCCATCAAGGAAGACGACGCGCTGAGCGGGGTGCCGGTCATGCTCGTTACCTCGAAGGCCGAGCGGGAGATGAAGATCGAAGGCCTCGAGCTGGGCGCCGACGATTACGTGACGAAGCCGTTCCATCCCCGCGAGCTTCTGGCGCGCACGCGCTCACTCGTTCGCATTCGCACCCTTCAGCAAGAGCTGGCAGAGCGAAACGAAGCGCTCGAAGGCACGAACCAGGAGCTGGCGGAAACGCTGGTGGAGCTGAAGGAGGCAGAGGTGCATCTGGTGCAAGCCGAGCGCCTCGCCGCAGTGGGCGAGCTCTCGGCGGGGGTCGCCCATGAGGTGAACAACCCGTTGAACTTTGCCCGCAACTCACTCGCGGCCCTCCGGACGTATGTGGACGATCTCCAGGGCCTCGCCGCCTGGCTTGGGGAGCTGGATGCCAACGATCCTGCAACGCTTCGTGTGCAGCTGATCCAGCTGCAACGAAAGAAGCAGGAGCTGGGCCTCGACGAGATGGCCGGAGAGCTGGGCGAGCTGATCGGGATCGTCACGGAAGGCCTCGACCGCACGGCCCACCTGGTCTCAGATCTGCAGACCTTCGCCTCTCCTGGCCACGGAGAGCGCGGCCTCGTGGATGTGGGTGCAGGCCTACGTTCGACCCTTCAACTCCTCGGCCACCGGCTGAGGGAGGCGGGTGTGGGGGCCCAGCTGGAGATCGAGGCGGGCCTCCAGGCGGTTCCTGGCGATGCCGGCGGCCTGAATCAGGTGTTCCTGAACCTGCTCAAGAATGCCATCGAGGCACTCGAAGGAGGAGGTGGGACGATCTCCGTTCGCGCACGAATGGCGGGGCGGGGAGAGCTGGAGGTGTGCGTGGAAGATTCGGGGCCGGGCATCGAGGCAGACGTGCAGGCACGTCTGTTCGAGCCGTTCTTCACCACCAAGGGAGCGGGCCAGGGCAGTGGCCTGGGCCTGGCCATGTGCCAGCGGATCGTGCGCGGCCACGGTGGACGGATCGAGCTCACCTCCGAGCCCGGCAAAGGCACTCAAGTGCGGGTGATCTTGCCCGTTGCAGCCGGAGGCGGAGACGATGCCGGATCGGGGTGAAGCCCAGATCGACTACCGCGCGTATCCGCTCCTCTACGTCGATGATGAGCCGGAGAATCTGCGCGTCTTCGAGCTGACGTTCCGGCGTGAGTTTCGAGTCGTCACGGCAACCAGTGGCGAGGAAGGCCTCGAGAAGCTGATGACCGAGCGCTTCGCGGTGGTGCTCTCCGATCACAAGATGCCCGGCATGAGCGGCGTCGATTTCCTTGGCCGGGTGAACGAGATCGCCCCCGAAACCGTGCGCATGCTCGTCACCGCCTACGGCTCGGCGGACACGCTGGCCCACGCAATCAACGATGGCTCGATCTATCGCTACATCGCGAAGCCGTGGCAGCCCGACGAGATGCGGATCGCGGTGAAGCGCGGCATCGAGCACTACGCCCTCGGCCGAGATCGCGAGGCCCTCGTCCGAGAGCTGAACACCGTCGGCGAGGTCGCGACCACGATCAACCAGGAGCTTTCGCTCGATCGGCTCTCAGATCTGCTGATCACGTCGCTCACCGAAACGCTGAAGTACGACGGCGCATCCCTCTTGAGCTTCGACCCCTTGAAAGAGCGCCTCCGGTTCGAGCGCTCCGGCCCGGTCGGTGCGCATAGCGGCGAGTTCCTCGAATCCCACGCAATCACCCGCGAGAAGTCTCCTCGCTTCGTGGGCTCGCTGGCTCGCGGTGAAGCCTGCTTCCTCGACCTGGCCGAGTGCCTGGACTACCCGGCGGAGGTTCGCGGTTGGATCACGGAAGTGGCTGGGGATCTCCTCGTGGTTCCGCTGCTCGGCAAGGACGAGCTGCTCGGGGCGCTCGCCGTCGACAACCGCAGCGGCGGTGCACCCTTCGATGGGCGGGATCGCAGGCTCCTGGAGGGCGTCGCGCGGCAGGCCGCGATCGCTGTCCAGAATGCACGCCTGGTCGAAGATCTCCGCTCCACGCGACAGCAGGTGCTGCGCGCCGATCGCCTGGGAACCCTGGGCACACTCTCCGCCGGGCTCGCCCACGAGATCAACAATCCCCTGACCTCGATTCATACCTTCATGAGCTTGGCGCCTGCCAAGCGGGACGAACCCGATTCAGAGTTCTGGGGCGACTACCATCGCTTGGCGTGTTCCGAGCTCGAACGAATTCGGGGGCTCGTGGCCACCATGGCCCGGCTCGGCCGCGAAGATGGCCGCGTCATTCCTCGCTCCGCCTGTGATCTCGCAGGTATCGCAGGCGAGGTGGTGACACTGGTGGCTCCGGAAGCCGACCGCCGCAACGTAAGCCTGGTGGTGAATGCGGATCCGGCAACACCCAAGCTCACGGCCATTCGCGAGCAACTCCATCAGCTTCTGCTCAACCTCACGCTGAACGCGGTGCATGCCAGCCCGGACGGTTCGAGTGTGAAGATCCGCATCAGCCCCGGCGGTCCGGGTGGCCACCACGAAGGGGTCACCCTGGAAGTCTCCGACATGGGCGACGGAATCGCGGACGAAGACCTCGAACGCATCTTCGATCCGTTTTTCACGACCAAGGGGCCCGATAAAGGCACGGGCCTGGGCCTGATGATCTGCCATCGCATCGTCACCGAGCACAACGGTGTGATCGAGGTGACGAGCCGCCCAGGAGAGGGTGCCTGCTTCAGGGTGCGCCTGCCGAACCGAACCGCTTGATCCAAGCTGGTTGACCCCGTTCTCCCTAGCTGATAGAACGACACCCGTCCTGATCTCCGCGGGGGGAACCCCGCGTTCCAATCGATTCAGGGCTACGTTCGAGGGGTCCGCCAATCCGGCAGGTACCAAAGATCGAAGCAGGGGGGCCGATGCCCGCGACAACGCAGGAAGTGAATCGACAAGCCGAGAATGCGCGCGTCCTGTGCGTTGGCGTCTTGTTCGGCCTGGTCCTTGGGATGCTCTCCGCAGCCCCGGCGGTAGCGGATGACAACAGGGTTCGCGTAGCGATCCTGCCGATCGTCGTGCACTCCACGACGGATCGGGAGTATCTGCGCTCGGGCCTTGCCGACATGCTGACCTCCCGCCTCGGACGGGAAAAGGGGCTCGCCGTCCTCAAGCTGGACGACACCGAACTGGCCACCACCGACGCTTCGGTCGCCAAGGCCGCGGGTGGCGCTGCCGGGGCCAGCTGGGTGCTCTACGGCTCCTTCACGCGCTTCGGCGAAGGCGCGAGCCTCGATATCCGATGCGTCGAGGTCGGAGGCGAGGACGCCCAGGATCCCCGCTCGGTCTTCATTCAGGCGGGAACGCTGGGTGAGATCATCCCGCGCCTCGACAACCTGGCGAAGCGGGTGGCCCATCACGTGACCTCCGGCCGAAGCTCGTTGCCCTCGGTCTCGGCCAGCGAAGAAGAGGCCCAGGATTCGAGCATGGCTTCTGCGCTCGATGAGATCGACGCGCTGCGAGCGCGGATCCAGCTCCTCGAGGATCTCGCGGCCGAAACGGCAACGGAAGCCGTGGATCAGGCTCTGCGCTCCGAAACCCCCTGATCGAGCCATTTCGAGGTCCCGCCGGATCAACCCGGATTCGCTAGCTTGCGCAGGCCCGTCCGGGCACGTGGCGATGTAGCTCAGCCGGTTAGAGCACTGGTTTCATAAGCCGGGGGTCGCTGGTTCAAGTCCAGCCATCGCCACCACCCTGCCTCAGCCGTTCTCACTTCCGAGCCGGAATTTCTGCACCTTTCCGGTGATCGTTTTCGGCAGCTCGTCCACGGCCTCGAACGTGGTGGGCACCTTGAACGAGGCCAGCCGCTCCCGGCCCCAGGCGCGCAGGGCTTCGGGCTCGAGTTCAAACCCCGGGCGCGCCACGATGTAGGCGTGGCCCGTCTCTCCCCAGCGTTCGTGGGGCACACCGATGACCGCCAGCTCCAGGATGTCGGGATGGGTCTCGTAGATCGCCTCGACCTGTCGCGGATAGACGTTCTCGCCGCCCGAGATGAACATGTCGCGGGCGCGCCCCGTCAGGGTGACAAAGCCCTCCTCATCGAAGCTTCCCAGGTCGCCCGTGCGGAGCCATTCGCCGCGCAGGGTTTCAGCGTTGGCCTCGGGGCGCTCCCAATAGCCGAGCATGTTGATCGGGCCGCGCACCACGATCTCTCCGGACTCGCCGAACGCGCAATCCTGCCACTCCTCGGGCGGCAGGGGCAGCGAGGCCTCCCGGATGATGCGGACTTCGGCATGGAACACGGGACGGCCGACGCTGCCGGCCTTGCGGATGGCGTCTGCTGCGTCCAGGCAACACAGGATCGACGTCTCGGTCTGCCCGAAGCCCTGCTTCAAGCGAAGGCCTCGCTCTTCGAAGGCGTGAATGCGCTCCACGGGGATGGCGGCTCCGGCGGTGAACAGGAATCTCAGCGAGGAGACATCAGGCCGGCCCGCATCGAGTGCCTCCTGCAGCGGGCCGAACATCGTGGGAACTCCGCCGAAGTAGGTGACTCGATGTCGTGCGACGGCGTCCCACAATGCGGTCGGCTCGAAGTGCGTCTGCAACACCACCGTCGCACCGCAGTAGAGCGCGGGTAGCGCGAGGATCAGCAGGCCGAACGAATGGAAGAGCGGAACCACCGTGAGCACCCGATCCTCCTGGGTGCAGCCGAAGAAGATCTGGGCGTTGAGGCTGTTGTAGAAGGTCTTGCGGTGCGGAAGCAGGGCACCCTTGGGAGTTCCGGTCGTGCCCGACGTGTACATGAGGATCATCGGGTCTTCGGGTGAAACGGCTGCGATGTCGGACTGAGGTGCGAGCGCGGCGAGCGCGGCCTCATAGGCGTCGGCGCTGCCGCCCACTGCGTGGGCACGTGGCGAGCCACCGCGCGTTTGATCAAGGCTCGCCTCGATGAGAGGCGCCAGCGCCGCTTCATGGATCAGGAGGCCGGGCCGGGCGTCCTCCAGGAGCTGCGCCACCTCGGGTGGGGCCAACCGAGTATTGATGGGCATCGCGATGGCGCCGAGCCGGGCCGCGGCGAAGACCAGCTCCAGGTAGGCGGAGCGGTTGCCGAGCACCAGCGCCACCCGGTCGCCCCGGCCGATCCCTTCGGCCGCCAGCCACGCTGCGGCTCGGGCCACGCGGTCTTCGAGCGCCGCGAAATTCAGTGCCCGGTCGTCGTCCACAATCGCCGGGCGCTCGGGGCCGAGGCGCGCGCGCTCCTGGATCCAGCGGCTGACATTGTGGAGAGGGCTCTGCACGGGGGGTGTCATAACGGAAGTGTGCGATCATTGCCCCGGGAGGATCCGCTTTGAACCTGCTCGGACAACCGGCCTTCGTGGGCCGCCACTGTGGAAGCCATGAGTATGACGTCACCCGGAAGGTCGTCGATTTCTACGCAGATGCGCTCGATGATCACAACAAGCTCTACGACGAGGTGGCGCCGCCGCTCCTGTATCACTCCGAGTGCTACCAGTTCGTGGGCGAGTGGTACCTGAAGAATCTCTTCGGGAATCTCCACGGCCGACAGGATTGGGAGTTCTTTGCTCCGATCCAGATTGACAGCCGGGTGCGCACCCGCTCGACCATCATCGAGCGTTACGTGAAGCGCGGCCGCGACTACGTCGTAAATGAGACCGACGTCGTGGATGCCGAGAGCGGCCAGCTCCTCGTGCGCGGCCACACCCATCAGTCCTTCCTGCCGCCGAAAGACCGCAAGGACGATGCAGGCTACGTCGTGGACAAGTCCACAGCGGGAGGCAAGGTGGAGCGGCCGCCGTTCCCCACCGCTACGGGCAAGGATCTTGCGCCGACCTCCAAACTGATCGACGCGCGCCGCTGCTGGATGTTCTCGGGCCCCGGCCGCAACTACCATACGGATGCGGAGGAGGCCAAGAAGCTCGGCTTCCCGAACATCGTGGTCCAGGGCATGATGACCACCTGTTTCGCGGCCCAGGTCATGCTGGACGAGTTCGGCATGGGCTTCCTGCAAGGCGGAAAGATGTCGCTGAAGCTCACCAACGTGGTGTGGGTCGACGAGCACGTGACGGCCTACGGCCGTATCCGCGAGGAATGGCCCGAAGGCACGCGCACCCGCGTGGCCTGCGACGTCTGGGTCGAAAAAGACGATGGCTCGCGTGTCCTGATCGGCGACGCCAGCGCTCTTCGCTAGTCGCCTTGGGAAGCCCTCTCGCTCCGGTTCCGGCCGAAACGGCGCGGGCGATCCAGGCCCTGGGTCTGGTCGGGCGCAGCGTGCTGGTCGCCGTCTCCGGCGGAGTTGATTCGATGGTCCTGCTGCATGCGCTGGCGGGGCTGCGCGATGAGTTCGGACTCGGGCTCGCCGTGGCTCATGTCCATCATGGCCTGAGGGGCGCCGAGGCCGACGCGGACGCGCGTTGTGTCGAAGAGGCGGCTGCGGAATATGGTCTCGTGTTCCGGCTGGCGCGGGTGGATCCGGAGGCTCTACGTGCCGACGGGCCGAGCCGCTCGAGGCCGAGCCTGCAAGAGGCGGCGCGTCGCGTTCGCTACGACGCGTTCGATGCGATCGCGGCGGAACTGAGTTCCCAACACATCGCCACGGCTCATCAACGCGACGACCAGGCAGAGACGTTGTTACTGCGTCTGTTTCGCGGCACTGGGCCCGACGGCCTCGCGGGTATTCCGCCCGCGAGTGCGGATGGCCGGATCGTGAGGCCGTTGCTCGGGATCGACCGGGAGGCCATTGAGGCGTGGGCGGTGAGCGAGGGCCTTCGCTGGCGGGAAGACGCATCCAATCGGAATCCGCGATTCGCGCGAGCGAAGCTTCGCCAGCAGCTTCGGGCCCTTGCCGAAAGCTTGAACCCGGGCTGGCAGCGAGCCCTCGCCGATCTGGCCGATGCGCAACGCGACGAGAACGATTGGATGGATACGCTCACGCGCGAAGCGGCGCCCCGGTGGCTCGGGGGCGACGCGGAGACGGTGCGGTTTGCCAACAAGGGTTGGGAGACGTTGCCGCCCGCACTGGCCCGGCGGCTGATCCGCCTCGCCTGGCATCGGCTCGGGGGTGGGCGCGACGTGAGCCGACGTCATCTCGAACGGGTGCTGGGTTTCCTGGTGCAAAGCTCACCGGGGGCTCGGCTCGAGCTTCCGGGCAAGCTGATCCTTCAGAACGACCCGGCCGGATTCAGCCTGGGGCCGGCAGAACGAAGTGGCTCCGACGGGGGTCCAACCCGAGAATGAAGACGAGCGTCGTGGGCGAGGTTCAGGTCGGAAACAGCGGCCTCAGGCGCGGTATCGCATCTGCCGACAAGCCGGAAGGGGTCATCGGGCATGAGAGGGGACGGATGCTAAGCTCCGGGAACCATTGGCAATCTCGCGTGAGGGGCTTTATCCACACAGTCTCTCCGTTTCGTGTGCGCGCGCGCCCGTACAACAACAGGTACCAGTACCGCCTTGAGGCCCGGACGACGTCGGGCCGGGAGCGAATGTGAACCAACAGTTCTACAAGAACATGGCCCTATGGGTTGTCCTGCTCTTGATGATGATTCTGCTCGTCACGGTTCTCCGCCAGGGCCAGCAGGCGCCGGAAGATCTGACGTACACCGATTTCCTGGCCAAACTCGAGACCGGCCAGATCGAAAGCCTGGTGCTCGAAGAGGGCCATCTGACGGGCACGCTCCAGGACGGCATGGAGTTCGCCAGCTACGTGCACGAGATCCATTACGACGATCTCGGCGAGCACCTGGCGAGCCATCCCGAGCTGGCGATCAAGAGCCAACCGAAACGCGAATCCTCGGTATGGCAGCAGATGCTCATCTGGTGGGTCCCGTTCCTGATCATCATCGGTTTGTGGGTCTTCTTCGTCCGCCAGATGCAATCCGGCGGCGGCAAGGCGATGAGCTTCGGCAAGAGCCGCGCAAGACTGCTCACGGAAAACCAGAGCCGCGCGACCTTCGACGATGTCGCGGGCATCGAAGAATCGAAGGCCGAGCTCGAGGAAATCATCGCGTTCCTGCGCGATCCCAAGAAGTTCACGCGGCTCGGCGGGCGCATCCCCAAGGGCGTCCTGCTGGTCGGTCCGCCCGGCACCGGCAAGACGCTCCTCGCACGAGCCGTTGCCGGTGAGGCGGGCGTGCCGTTCTACTCGATCTCCGGCTCGGATTTCGTCGAGATGTTCGTGGGAGTTGGCGCCTCGCGGGTGCGCGATCTCTTTCAGCAAGGCAAGAAGAACGCGCCCTGCATCATCTTCATCGATGAAATCGATGCGGTGGGCCGCCACCGGGGCGCGGGCCTCGGCGGCGGACACGATGAGCGCGAGCAAACCCTGAACCAGTTGCTGGTCGAGATGGACGGTTTCGAAAGCAACGAAGGCGTGATCCTGATCGCGGCCACGAATCGCCCCGACGTGCTCGATCCCGCGTTGCTTCGGCCGGGTCGTTTCGATCGTCGTGTCGTGGTGCCCAGACCCGATCTCCGCGGCCGGCTGGCGATCCTCAAGGTTCACACCCGCCGCGTTCCCCTCTCCGATGATGTGAATCTCGAGGTCCTGGCTCGGGGCACCCCGGGCTTCGTCGGCGCCGATCTCCAGAACCTGGTGAACGAGGCGGCTCTGCTGGCGGCTCGCCGCGAAGCCAACCGCGTCTACATGGTGGATTTCGAGGAAGCCAAGGACAAAGTGCTGATGGGCGCCGAGCGCCGCAGCATGATCATGAGCGACGAGGAGAAGCGCGTCACCGCCTATCACGAAGCCGGTCATGCCATCGTCTCGATGCTCACCGAAGAGTCGGATCCGGTTCACAAGGTGACGATCATCCCGCGCGGGATGGCGTTGGGCCTGACCCAGACACTCCCGGTCGAAGATCGGCACAGCTTTACGCACAAGCACATGATTGCGATGATTCTTCGCGCCATGGGCGGGCGCGCTGCCGAAGAGTTGGTCTTCGACCACTTCTCCACCGGTGCCTCGAACGATCTCGAGCAGGCCACGAGCTTGGCCCGCGAGATGATCTGCAAGTACGGCATGAGCGACCGGATCGGCCCGGTCTCCTACGGGGACGAAGGTGGCGACGTGTTTCTCGGGCGCGATTTGACGGCTCGCAAGAGCTACAGCGAGAAGACCGCACAGCTGATCGACGAAGAGGTGTCGGCTCTCCTCAAAAAGCTCTACGACGAGGCCAAGGCGTTGCTGACGGAGAACCAGGAGGTTCTCGAGAACGTCACCGCTGCCCTGCTCGAGCGAGAAACCCTGGAAACGAGCGATCTGGAGACGTTGATCGCCGGAGAAGAGCTTGCACCCCTGCCGCCGCCGATGGCGGAGGCTCCGGCGGAAGACCCGGCGGGTGGGACCAAGAGCCCGACTTCGCCGGATCGCCCCGAGGACCTGCCGGACGGCAAACTGCCGGATCCGGAGCCGATGCCCGGCTGATCGAATCCCCTCCCCCCAGAGAGGTTGCCGGATGACCAGGACGACGATCCTCCCGCCGGAACGCGTGACGATCGTCGGGGTGCTGAACGCGACTCCCGATTCCTTCTCGGACGGGGGCCGCTTCCTGCGCCGTGGCGAAGCCCCGGATGTGGAGTTCGCAGTGCGAGAGGCCCGAGCGATGATCGAGGCCGGTGCGCACTGGATCGACGTGGGCGGAGAATCGACCCGGCCCGGTGCCGAGGAAGTACCGGCATTGGAGGAGATCCGGCGTACCAGGCCGGTGATCGAGGCGCTCGCCAAGCATCTGGACGTGCCGCTATCGATCGATACCCGCAAAGCAGAAGTCGCGGCCGCAGCGCTCGGGGCCGGGGCCACGATCGTGAATGATGTCTCGGGCCTCGCTTTCGATCCGGCCCTGGCACAGGAGGTCGCGCGCCACGAGGCCGGTCTCGTGCTCGGCCACCTGCGAGGCGAGCCCGCCGACATGCAGGAGGGTGTGCAATTCGAGGACGTCTTGACCGAGGTTGCGAGTGAGCTGCGCTCCGCTGTGCAGGCTGCCGAAGCCGCAGGGGTGGCCTCCGAGCGGATCGCCATCGACCCGGGAATCGGGTTCGGCAAGGAGCTGCGACACAACCTGGTGCTGCTGGCTCGGGCCGGAGAGCTTCGCGAGCGGGTTGGCCGGCCGGTGATGGTCGGGCCGTCCCGGAAGTCCTTCCTGGCACGCATCACAGGGGATGAGGTGCCCGCCACGCGAGATACGGCCAGCCAAGCGGCCTGTGCGGTTGCGGTGTTTGCGGGTGCAGATGCCGTTCGGGTTCACGAAGTGGCCGGAGCCCGTCGGGCCGTCCAGATCGCGCGGGCGTTGCGGGAGGCACGGGCGTGATCGAGTTCCTGGTCGAGTGGCTGCAAGCGGAGGTCACCGAGCTCTGGTCGTTCCTGAGCGCGAATTTCGACCCGGTCCGCGACACCCTCGACATCCTGGTCGTCAGCCTGGGGATCTACTGGTTGCTCTTGCTGTTGAAGGGCACGCGGGCCATTCAGATCCTGCTGGGCTTGTTGGCGCTTCTCGCGCTGCGGTTGGTATCCGACCTCTTCGACCTGGTGACGCTCTCTTGGATTCTCGAGAATTTCCTGGCCTCCGCCGTGCTGATCATCATCGTGTTGTTCCAGGCGGATATCCGGCGGGTTCTGGCGCGGGTGGGTCGTGGCGTGTTTCCCCGTATGAGCGAGCGCCAGGAATCGCAGATCCTCGAGGAGGTGGTGCGGGCAGGCCAGAGCCTCGCAGAGAAGCGTGTTGGCGCGCTGATCGTGCTCGAACGCGATAGTGGGCTCGAGGATCTGGTCGAGGCGGGCACGCCGATCGATGGCGTCGTGAGCAAGGAACTCCTGACGTCCATCTTCTTGCCATATTCCCCGATTCACGATGGCGCGGTGATCATCACCGAAGGCCGCATCAGCCACGCAGGTTGCATCCTGCCGCTGACGTTGAGCGCGGATCTGCCGGAGGGCCTGGGCACCCGGCACCGGGCCGCGGTGGGCATCACAGAGGAGACCGACGCGGTGGTGATCGTGGTATCCGAGGAGACCGGCGGGATTTCGGTCGTGGTGGGCGGGACGCTCACTCGCAATCTCGATGCTCCGCAACTGCGCGTGGTGTTGCGCGATCTCTTCTCGCGGGATTCGATCCTCGATGCACCTATCGAAGAGATCGTTGCTGGAATGGAGGAGACCGGCGAGGGCGACGGTTCCAGCGGGGATCCCTCCGACGCGGTGCAGACACGATGAGAATCTTCAAGAACATCGGATTCAAGTTGATGGCCCTGATCGCGGCCTTCCTGCTCTGGGGGCTCTCCCACAGCACCTCGTCGATCGAGCGGGGCTTCGATCTTCCCGTGGCATTGGTGGGGGTTCCGGACAAACTCGTCGTTACCCAGCAATCCACGGATACCGTCAACGTCAGGGTGCGGGGCAGCCGGGCGGCCCTGCGCAGGCTCTCGGTCGGAGATCTGGTCTACAGCGTCGACCTTTCGGGTGCCCAGCGTGGCGTGACATCCCATACCGTTGAGACCCAGGATCTCGAGCTGCCCCGGGGCCTGCAGGTCGTGAGTCGGTCTCCAGGCGGGATCGAGTTCGACCTCACGCAGCGCGGCCGAAAAGCCGTTCCGCTGCGGCCGGATGTCGCTGGGGATCCGGCACCTGGCTTCGTGATCGAGGGGGTCGAGGTCGAACCGGCGCGGATCTGGATCACGGGTGCCCGCAGCGAAGTGCTTCGGTTGGCGGAGGTGATGACCGAAACGATCGATGTGAACGGCCTCGACGCCTCGCTGGAGCGGAGCGTGAAGCCAGCATTGGTCGGGCGCCACGTCTGGCTCGAGAAGGACCAGGACGTGACGGTCCGTGTACAGGTGGCCCCCGTCGCAGAGGAGCCCGAAGTGGAACCGGAGGAGACGGGATGAGCGAAGAACGGCCTCAGGCTCTGTTTGGAACCGATGGCGTGCGGGGCAAGGCGAACGTCTTTCCCATGACTGTCGAGGTGGCCTTGAAGCTCGGTCAGGCGATCGCCCACGTGTTCCGGCGAGACGGTGATGGCCTGCACCGGTTCCTGATCGGAAAGGATACGCGCCTCTCGGGGTATATGTTCGAGGACGCGCTGGCTGCGGGCATCTGCTCGATGGGCGGCAATGTGATCCAGGTCGGCCCGATGCCCACTCCGGCCATGGCCTTCCTCACCCGGGACATGCGCTGCGATGCAGGCGCCATGATCTCTGCGAGCCACAATCCCTACCACGACAACGGGATCAAGTTCTTCGCCCACGACGGATTCAAGCTGCCCGATTCGGTCGAACAGCGGATCGAGGCGCTGGTCGCATCGGACGAGATGCTCGGCCATCGCGCGACGCCCGATGCCATCGGGCGCGCCAAGCGAATCGAGGATGCAGAGGGCCGTTACGTCGTCTTCCTGAAGAAATGCTTTCCTTTCGATCGGGATCTCGAGGGCCTACGGGTCGTTCTCGATTGCGCCAATGGCGCCGCCTACAAAGTGGGCCCCACCATGCTCCAGGAGCTTGGCGCCGAGCTCTTCACGATCGGTGTCGAACCGAACGGCACCAACATCAACGAGAAGGCAGGCTCACTCTACCCGGAACGCCTGTCTGCCAAGGTGAGGGAGCTGCGCGCCGATATCGGCATCGCGGTCGATGGCGACGCCGATCGCGTGATGTTGGTCGATGAAAAAGGCGCGGTCGTCGATGGCGACGCGCTGCTGGCACTCTTCGCAAAGGATTTCTCCCAGCGCGGCAAGCTTCGCGGTGGCGCAATCGTGGCGACGGCCTACAGCAACCTCGGCCTGGAGAAGGCCGTCGAGAAGCTCGGTCTGCGACTCGTTCGCACCAAAGTCGGCGATCGGTATGTGGTCGAGGGCATGCGAGAGGGCGGCTACAACATCGGCGGCGAGCAAAGCGGTCATATCATCTTCCTGGATCACAACACCACGGGAGATGGTCTGCTGACCGGCCTGCAGGCACTCGCGGTGATGTGCAAGCAGCAGAAGCCGCTCTCGGAGCTGGTGGCCGATTTCGAACGTTTCCCCCAGGCCCTCGTCAACGTGAAGGTCAGTGAGAAGACGCCGATCGAAGAGCTGCCCTCGGTCCTCGAACGTCTGGCTCAGGTGGAAAACGAGCTCGGAAGCTCTGGCCGTGTATTGATCCGCTACTCAGGCACCGAGCCGAAAGCGCGCGTGATGGTGGAAGGCGAGGATGAGGAACAGGTCGCCGGCTACGCCCAGGATCTGGCGGATGCCTTGAGCCGAGCCGTCGGAGGCGGGAGCTGAGCATGCGAAAACTCATCACAGGCCTCGACGCGATCGCCGTCCTCCGGGATCAGGTGCTGCAGCGCACGGCCACGCTAGGCGCTGCCTCTATTCTGGCCGAACTCGGAGGGGCCGATGCGGTGCGCGTGGGTCTGCTCGAAGAGCTTCGGCCGGTGACGGAAAGCGATGTGCTCGATATCCGCCGGGCGGCGCGACAGCTCGAACTGCGCATGGCCCCCATGCCGACCCTCGTGAAGAGCGCTCTCGAAGCCCGGCCGGAGCGGGTGCTTCTCGCCGCCGAGACGCGCTCGGCCGGCCGTTCTGCTGGGCCTCTCGATTTCCAGGCCTGGGGAAGTGCGCTTTCGCCGGTGGTGCGCACCCTGCAAGAAGCCGGGATCGGCGTGATGGCACGCATCGCCGCGCATCCGGAAGCCGTCAAGGCAGCCCGCCATGCAGACATTCCCGCCGTGGAGCTCGATACCCACCAGATCGTCGATCTGCCGGAAACCGAACTCGAGCCGGCCCTCGATGCGCTCTCGGACGCCGCTCGTCTTGCGGCCAAGCTCGGCCTGCGTGTGGGTCTGGGCGGTCGCCTGGACGAGCGCTCCGCGCCTCGCCTGTTGGAGGTGGCGCCGGTATGCGAGTGGGTCGCCGTAGGCCGCGAATGGGTGGGCCGCAGCCTGCTCTCTGGCATCGACCAGGCGACCCGAGACCTGCGAGGTCGGATCTCGTAGAGGCTGCCCTCCGCTAACCTGCGTTCATGCCTTTTTCTCGCTGGCCGCTCGTGACCGCAGAAGAGATGCGAGCACTCGATCGCCATACGATCGAAGGGCTGGGCATTCCGGGCGAGCTGCTGATGGAGTGCGCTGGGCAGCTGGTAGCGCGAGAGGCCGAGGCGATGCTTTCTGCCGGCGGCCAGGTCTGGATCCTGTGTGGCGCCGGTAACAATGGCGGCGACGGTTGGGTGGCAGGTCGGCATCTTCATGCGCGGGGCGTTCCAGTTCAGATCCTTCCCGCTTCGCCTCCTGGTGAGCTGCACGGCGATGCGGCTGTGAATGCCGCTCGGGCCGAACGGGTAGGCGTGCCCACCGGTACCCGGCTACGTGCCCGGGCGGGGGATGTGATCGTCGATGCCTTGTTCGGAACCGGCCTTCGCAGGCCCGTCGAGGGCGAGCTGGCCCGTTGGATTCGAGAGATTGCCGAGCAACCCGCGGATGTCCGGGTTCTGGCCGTCGATCTTCCGTCGGGTCTCGACGCGAATACAGGGCAGGTCCTGGGCGTCGCAGTCGAGGCGGACGTCACGCTCACGCTGGGCCTTCCGAAGCTCGGTCTGGCGCTCGAGCCCGGGCGCCGCCACGCGGGCCGTATTCGTGTGGGCCGAATCGGAATTCTCGATGAAGCGCCGGGGGTTCAGCCGCATGCCGAACTCTGGACCCGCCATGCGGTAGGGGGCCTGCTGCCCCAGCGGCCGGTCCACGGCCACAAGGGGACCTTTGGTCACGTACTCGTGGTCGCCGGCTCCGAAGGCATGACCGGGGCGGCCGCGCTGGCCGCTCACGGTGCGGGCCGGAGCGGGGCTGGCTTGGTGACGATCGCCTGCCCGGAGAGCACGAATCCGATCCTCGAGCTGAAGTGCACGGAAGCCATGACGGCGCCGGTTCCCGAGACCGCCGAGCACGCGCTCGCGTCATCGGCTGAGAAAGCGATTCTCGAGCTGGCTGCGAGCCGCGATGCAGTGGTCCTGGGCCCGGGGGTAGGCCGCGGCGCAGAGACCCTCGATCTGATCCGCCGCCTGGCCGAGCGTCTGCCGGCCCCGCTGATCCTGGATGCGGATGGTCTCCAAGCTTTTCGCGGCCAGCTCGGCGTGTTGAAGGCCCGAGAGGCGATCACTATCGTGACGCCCCACCCGGGAGAAGCCGCGGCTCTGCTCGATCAGACGACGGCCGAGGTTCTCGCTGATCGGCCCGAGGCGGCTCGCGCGTTGGCGCGGGCGAGCGGTGCCGTCGTGGTGTTGAAGGGAGCGGGAACGGTGACAGCAGAACCCACAGGAAAGCTTGCCGTGAATCCCACGGGCGGGCCCGCCCTGGGTTCGGGCGGCACAGGAGACGTGCTGGCCGGTGTGGTCGGTGGATTCATTGCGCAGGGCCTCTCGGCCTTTCACGCCGGCATCGCAGGGCCGGCCGTACATGGCGCTGCCGGGGATCTCTATTCGGCGCGCTGTGGCGAGGCGGGCCTATTGGCCGGTGATCTGGTCGATCTCCTCCCGGAGGTGCTTGCTGCCTATCGCAGGGCGGCAGAAGAAGAAGCGGTGCAGGAGGGCGATGCCCTGGATTTCCCGGAGTGGGCTGTTGCGCAACTGGCCTTCCAAGAGTCCCACTGAAACCAGCGCGCTGGCGCGCGCCTTGGCAATCGCATTGCTCCAGGTGGGCGATGGCAAAGGATGGGTCGTGAGTTTGAACGGACCGCTCGGAGCGGGAAAAACGCATTTTGCGAAAGCGCTGGCTGAAGGTCTCGGCATCGATCCAGCGCGTGTTTCCAGTCCGACCTTCGTGATCGCCAACGAGTACGAGGCGGCACGGGAGTTTCGCCTGGTGCATGCGGATTGGTACCGCGTCGAGAGTGAGGATGAGCTGATGGCGTCCGGCCTTCACGATTGGCTCGCGCCGGGCGTGGGGCTGGTGGTGGAGTGGGGCGATCGCTTCCCTGAAGCGCTTCCCGAGGATCGACTCGAAGTCGAGCTCCGCCCCGGTGAGGCGATCGAGGATCGGCAGGTGTGTGTCACAGCAGCGGGCCCGGTTTCCCGAGCAGCCCTCGAACGTTGGAGCGCAGCATGTCCCTGATCGTCCAAAAGTTTGGCGGCACCAGTGTCGGCGATCCGGAGCGGATTCGGAACGTTGCGCGCAGGGTGGTGGCCACGAAACAAGCTGGCCACGAGGTCGCCGTCGTCGTCTCCGCCATGTCCGGTGAGACGAACCAGCTCGTCGCGCTCGCCAAGGAGCTCGGCGGTCAGACGCCGAGCCCGCGCGAGTACGATGTTCTCGTCTCGACGGGTGAACAGAAGACGATCGCCCTTCTGGTCATGGCCATTCATCAGTTGGGCCACGAGGCGCGTTCGTTCACCGGGGCCCAGATCGGCCTGCGAACCGATGGCGACCACACCCGGGCGCGCATCCTGAGTATCGATGCAGACCGCATCCGGAGCGCAATCTCTGCCGGCGAGGTGCCCGTGATCGCGGGTTTCCAAGGCACCGATGACGAAGGCAACATCACGACCCTGGGTCGCGGTGGCACGGATACGTCCGCTGTGGCCATCGCTTGCGCCTTGGAAGCAGACGCTTGCGAGATCTACACCGATGTCGATGGCGTCTTCACGACGGATCCCAACATGGTGCCTGCCGCCCGAAAGCTGGATCGGATTTCCTACGAGGAGATGCTCGAGATGGCCAGCCTGGGCGCGAAAGTGTTGCAGATCCGGTCCGTGAAGTTTGCAATGGCAGATGGCATTCCCATTCATGTGCGCTCCTCCTTCAACGAAGGGGAGGGCACATGGGTGGTGCGCGAGGAGGATGTGATGGAACGCCTGGTGGTTTCCGGGGTGACCTACAACCGAAGCGAGGCAAAGGTCCGGGTCCTCGGAGTGAAGGACAATCCCGGTGTCGCCGCCGCGTTGTTCGGCCCGTTGTCGCGGGCAGGCGTCGTCGTGGATATGATCATCCAGAACATGTCCCAGGACGGGACGACCGACATGACCTTCACCGTGCCGCGCGAAGACTACGAGCGGGCCATGGAGTTGATGAAGGACCACGCCGCCTCGGTCGGTGCAGAGCGGGTAGAGGGCGACCAGGAGATCGCCAAGGTCTCGGTCGTGGGCCTCGGAATGAAGGACCACGCGGGTGTGGCGGCCCAGATGTTCGAGGTGCTCGCAGCGGAGGGCATCAACATCCAGCTCATCACCACCAGCGAGATCAAGATCTCGGTCGTGATCGAGGAGAAGTACACCGAGCTTGCCGTGCGCACGCTGCATGCAGCGTTCGTCGAGGCCGGCGCAGCAGAGCCCGTTGCCGAAGTTTGAGCTGAGTCGTCAGAGCGGGGCAGCGCTCGCCCTGGCTGCATTCCTGCTTGTCGTGCCGCTCCTACGAGAGGCGGACCGCCAGGTGTTGCCGGGTTGGGCCGATGGGCCCCAAGGCGAGGTGTCTGCCGTGGGGGGCCTGCTGTTTGGGAAAGGCCTCGATCCGAATGACGCTTCGGCACTGGAATTGACGGTCCTGCCTGGGATCGGCCCGGCCCGGGCCGATGCGATCGTGGCCCAGAGAACGCGCACGCCTTTCTGCCGCCCGGCCGATCTGGAGCGCGTGCACGGGCTCGGCCCGCGTACAGTCGCTCGCCTGCGCGACTGGCTCGCCATCGAGCCCGGAGCGCCTGGGTGCCCCGCTGCTGCGAGCAAGGGCTAGGTTTTTTCGCGGTGGAATCCATTCTCGAACGCGTACGCACCTTCTTCCGCGATGACCTGTGGAGCCAGGAGCCGCTGCCGGCACCTCTTGGCTGGCTCCGTTCGGTCGTGCAGTTGGGCTTCCTGATCGCCGAGGGTTTCGTCAAGGACCACCTGACGCTTCGGGCCTATCACCTGACCTTCCTGACGATGATCTCGATCGTGCCTCTGTTGGCGATCGCGGTCGCCGTGGTGGACTTGATCGGCGGCGGCCCCGAAGTGGTGGAGCAGATCCTTGGAAAGCTTGCTGCGGTCACGCCCGAGGCCAAGGATTTCCTGCTGAGGCAGGTCGGCGAGTTCAACTTCAAGGCACTCGGTGGGCTCTCCGGCGGCGTCGTGTTGTTCACGACGATCCTCCAGATCGGAGGGATCGAGAAAGGCCTGAACGCCATCTGGGGTGTACAGGAGCAGCGCCCCTGGGTGCGCCGAATTCCGGACTACATGGCGGTCATCTTCGTCGCGCCCATCTTGATGGGTGTCGCGATCCCGTTGCGGACGACGATCGAGAGCCAATGGCTGGTGCAGCGCATGCACGACGTGCCCTGGCTGGATGCGCTTCTCGCCTCAGGAATCGAGTACGCGCCGTTCGTTCTCACGCTTCTCGCGTTCGCGTTCCTGTATTGGTTCCTGCCGAATACAAGAGTGCGTCCCCGCTCCGCGCTCCTGGGTGGCGGCGTTGCGGCGGTCTTGTTCGGGCTCGCCCAGGTGGCATTCGTCGCGACGGTTCGCGGCTCGTCGCGCTACGGCGCGGCCCTGGGCGCGCTGGCAGGCGTCGCGCTCTTCATGATCTGGGTCTACTGGTCATGGAACGTCGTGCTGTTCGGTGCAGAGGTCGCATACGCCCATCAGACGCTCAACCTCTACCGCAGAGAAGTACGCGGACAGGCACCGGGAGCCGCGGCTCGAGAGACGATCGGGCTCGCGATCGCGGTCCAATGCGCAAAGGCCTTCGAAGACGGGAGCGAACCGTGGACCGCCGATGCACTTTCCGACACCTTGGATGTACCCCTGCGATCGGTTCGTGAGATCCTGGGAGAGCTCGAAACAAAGGGCATCCTGAACGCTTGCGGAGGGGAGCAGCACGGCGCCTATCAGCTGGGTCGACCTGCCGAGCACGTACGCGTCGCCGATGTATTGACTGCGCTTCAAGGCGAGCGCCACATCGAACTGGGTGCCCCCGAAGTCGCTCAGCAGGTGAACGCGATTCTTGCCGAGATCGATCAGGCCGCAGCTCCGGCAGCGGAGGGGAAGAGCCTGCGCGATCTGGTCATCGATCTGGGGGGGCCGGGAGAGCCGACTCAGTTGGCGTCCGGAAAGTGAGGATCTATCTCGATTTCAACGCGACCACTCCGGTGCATCCGGAGGTGTGCACAGCCATGCAGGAGATGCTTCGGGAGAATTGGGGCAATCCGTCGAGCACCTACATCGAAGGCGCCAGGGCTCGTCGAGCCATCGAAGAAGCGCGAGAGCAGGTGGCCGCGCTGATTGGGGCCAACTTCGATGAGATCCTGTTTACGGGGAGTGCCACCGAAGCGAACAACACGGCGATCCACTCGATCGCGAGAGCCAACGATCGCACGCGCTTCCTGAGTTCGACGATCGAGCATCCGTCGGTCGACGAGCCGTTGGCTTTTCTAGGCGAGCAGGACTCCAAGATCGTGCAGATCGGCGTCGACGAGGCGGGGCGCCTCGATCTGACCGCTCTCCGCCTGCAGGTCGATGATCGCACGGCCCTGGTGGCCGTGATCCTCGCGAACAACGAGATCGGGGTGGTGCAAGATATGTCCACGATCGCCGAGATTGCCCATCGGGTTGGAGCGCACCTGCACGTCGATGCCACCCAGGCGCTCGGGAAGATCCCCGTCGACGTTGCCACGCTGGGCGCGGATAGCCTCGTAGGTTCAGCCCACAAGTTCTATGGCCCAAAGGGTGCGGGCTTTCTCTGGGCTCGCGATGGGGTGCCCGTGGCACCCTGGATTCGTGGCGGCCCCCAGGAGAAGCGCCGCCGCGGCGGGACAGAGAACACCTCGGGCATCGTCGGTTTGGGTTGTGCAGCCGAGCTCGCCCGCCGCGAACTGCCGGTGCGTTCCGCGGAGTGCGCGCGGCTCAGGGATCGACTCTGGAACGGTATCGCCCAGGGGGTGCATAGTGTTTGTCGCAATGGTTCTGCAGAACACGTGCTGCCGAACACCCTGAACGTCGAATTCAAAGGTGCCGCTGGAGATCTCCTGTTGGAGATGCTGGACGGGGAGGGCGTCTCGGTCTCCGCCGGGGCCGCATGCGCCTCCGGTTCGATCGAACCGTCCCACGTATTGTCCGCTCTCGGGCGAACCCCACTGGAAGCGCGAGCCACATTGAGGTTCAGCACCGGGCTCGGGACCGACGAAGCCCAGATCGATCGGGTGCTCGCGTTGCTGCCCGAGCTGGTGGCCCGCGCCCGCGAGGTCGCGGCGTGAGCCCGGGCCGGATCGTGGTTGGCATGAGCGGCGGCGTGGATTCGTCCGTCGCGGCAGCCCTGCTGGTCGAGGAGGGCCATGAAGTCATCGGTGTGACGATGCATCTCGCCGGCAGTGAGAGTCGATGCTGTTCTCTCGACGATGCCGACGATGCGCGACGCGTGGCCGACAAGCTGGGGATCCGCTTCTACGTCGCCAACTTCAAGGATCGCTTCCGCGAAGAAGTGATCCTGCCGTTCGCCGATGCCTACCTGGCCGGGCGCACTCCCATCCCATGCGTGACCTGCAATCGGCGTTTCAAGTTCCACCACCTCATGGAGCGGGCTCAGGCGTTGGGGGCCGACGCGGTGGCGACCGGGCACTACGCCCGGGTCGAGACCGACCCCGATACCGGTGCCCCTCGATTGCTCCGAGGTGTGGATCCGGCGAAGGATCAGTCCTACTTCTTGTTCGATCTCGCCCCGGAGCAGCTTGCCCGCATCCGCTTTCCGCTCGGTGCCCTCCACAAGGAAGAAGTACGCCAGAAGGCGCGAGCGATGGGCCTCGCTACGGCCGAAAAACCCGAGAGCCAGGAGATCTGTTTCGTACCGGATGATGACTATGCGCGGGTGGTCGAAGAGCTTCGCCCCGGAAGCCTCCCTGGTGAGGGAGAGATCGTCGACGCCAAGGGAAACGTGCTCGGCCGTCACGCGGGCATCCACCATTTCACGGTCGGTCAGCGAAAGGGTCTGGGCGTTACCGCGCCAGAGCCTCGTTATGTGCAGGCACTCGACGCCGAGAACAACCGCGTGGTGGTAGGTCCGGTGGAAGAACTCGGCAGCTCGGGAGCACGAGTCAGCGGTGTCTCCTGGACTCGCGGTGAGCCCCCGCCGCAGGGCCAGTTGGCGGATGTGAAGATCCGCTATCGGCACGAACCGGCGGCGGCGAAGCTGATGCCCCTCGGCG
>JAFDCZ010000347.1 GCA_019312665.1 Deltaproteobacteria bacterium
GCCTTCGTGATCGACCAGGAAGAAGTTGGTGGTCGGGCCTTCGGCAACGAAGCCATGCTCGTCGACCAGCAACACCTCGTCGTATCCCCGGCGACGGGCCGCCCACTTCGCCGCCATCGGCGAGGCGTAGTTCGCAGCCACCTTGGCGTGGGGGTGCATGATGTCGGGCCGCCGCTGCTTGCGTTCCTTCTCGAGCCAGATCTTCACGACCTTGGGTGCGACGGGAACCGGGCCCCTCTTGTGGGCCAACACATCCGCACGGGGATCGAAGGCGGCGGCCGCCACCGCCACGTGGTCGTCCACGGGCACGACGTCGACCTCGACCGAGGGCAGGAAGGCCTGGATCTTCACCACCTTGGCGCCCGGGTTCGCGCGCACCGCCGTTTTGCAGGCTTCGGAAAGCTCCTCCGCACCGAGCTTCAGGGGCAGGCCAACGAGCTCGACCGAGGTGAGGAAACGCTGGATGTGATCCGGCAGGCGGAAGATCGCCGGCCCTCGCGGTGTCTCGTGAACGCTCATGAAATCGAAGACGAGGGAGCCCCGAGCGTGGCTATGGGAGAGCACATGGACGGTCGCCTCCGCCCACGGGACGAGAGCGCCATCGAGCCAGGGCGCGACGCAGCCCCCCGGGGAAATCTCAGATTCGGGACGTTTCGAGCACTTTTTTCTGCCACCCACGGGCCCTTGCCGGCCACTCCACTACCAGGAGGCCGAAACATGGCCAAGGCAATTCGCAAGGCAAGAAGTGTGGTGGCGATCAGCGCCGGGTTCTACCGGGAGCTGGCGATTTCAGCTGCCAGCCTGCTTCCGGGCCGCTCCTAGCCTCACGGGGTCCAGCGGGGCCCCCGTCCTACCGACAAGACTGTACCGCGGCTATTGCGCATTTTAGCCGCGAACTCCAGCAAGCCGTCATGAGCCTCGTGGGCCTTGGCGGCTTTGCTGTACCCAGGTGCCGCCCCGAGCGCCTTCAGCGCTGAGCGCCGACCGCCTCGCCCCGTGCCTCCGGCTCAACGGGAGCCCCGTAGGACTCGGCCGACCGGAACGAAGGCCGGTTGCGGTTGAGCAGCGCCGGCTCGTTGGCCTTGATCCAAGTCCGCGCCGCCAGGGCCAGGGCGAACAACAGGCATACCCCACCGCCCAGCACGAAATCGTAGGGCGTCAGGCCCAGGACCGTGAAGGTCGAACCCAGGGCCAGCCAGAGGGCTTTGTGGACGAAGGACCACATCAGGCCGGTCCAAGCGATCAGGATCAGCAGGTCGATCAGCGGCAGTACGGGCATGGAGGGCTCCTGAGAATGATCCGCGTCCCCTGCATGCGCGGCGGTGCGGGCGACCCGTCCGAGTGAAGAACGGAGCGCCGTCTGCCCATGCTACGCCGGGCGGGCCCGCCGGGTCAATCCGGCAAACCCAAGAGCACCGATCGTGAGCAGGAAACTCGGCTCTGGCACCGCCGAGGCGCGGCGCAGGATCATGGGATCGGTGCGCAACATTGCCGCAAGACGCAGCCCGAACCTCTCGCCGCTACTGCCAACATTGGTGCCGTTGAGATGGAGCCAGCCGTTCTGTAGCGCGTTGTCCCCTCCGACATACGTGCGATCGAGAAACCTGAACACACCCCGGCCCCGGGTCACCAGCTCGGCCGCGAGCGTGCCGGGCTCCGAGGCTCCGAAGTCGATCGTGCCACGCTCCACGACCAGCTTGCCGCCGCCCTCGATCTGCAAGACACCGCGAACCCCGACGAGCCGGCTCCCGCTGCGATCGGCCACGAGCACCCCACTCACCGCCCGCGCGCCCACTCCCTCCGTGCACACGAAGAGGCCCGAAATGCTTTCGCAGGCCGCCGATGCGTCATGAAGCACACCCGGAGAAGCCGATTCAACGACCAGCCGAACCGTTACAGCCGAAGCCGACACACTGGCCAGCCCCGCCCAGAGGCCCAACAAGGCCCAGGCACGAACCCGCATTCCCCTCCCCTCCCAAGGAAAGTCAACCGGCGGGGACGAAGTTCCCCATCGACTTCCTGTCTCGGTCGGAGCAGGTGTTCGCTGTAGGCGGAGCTAGGGAATGACCTGCCAGCCGTCCCCGGAAAGACCGAGCAGCCGCTGGACCTCGGGCGACGCCTTCTGGGCAACCTCGGCCCCAGTGGTCACGTGATGATCCTCGAGCGGCCGAAGCCAGCTCACCAGGTAGCCGACATAGCAACCGATGCGAGTCTCCGGAGTGCGGTTCGCCCCACCCCCGTGAATCACGTCACCGTCGTAGAGCAAGGCCGACCCCTTGGCCATCACCGCCTGGGTCTCCTCGCTCTTCTCGGGCTTCCGTTCCTTCGGCCAACGATGGCTACCTGGCACGACCACCGTCGCGCCGTTCTCGGCCGAGAACTCCGTCAACGCAAGGTTCGCACTGAACAAGATTGGCGGCCGCGGCGCCGGTACGAACGGCCACGAATCCGCATCCCGATGCAGCTCCTGGACCGACTCGCCCTCCCCCAGCGCCATCAACTCCCCGGTACTGATCCGGATGCTCCGGCAGCGCCCGGAGAAGCGCTGCCGCGCCAACCCCACGAGCAGGGGATGGGTGATCAGCTCGCCGTAAGCCGAGGAACGCGCCAACAACCCATGCAGCCGTTTCGTCCTCAACCCAAAGAACTCGCTCGGCCCCGAGCCATCGGTACTCGACCACTCGACGGCCGCGAGATGAGGCTCAAAATCCCCCCGCAGCCGATCCGCCTGCTTTCCAGACAGCAGCCCCTCGACGATGACCCCTCCGTCCCGATCCAGAACAGCAAGGATCTCGTCCTGCGGCGTATCCCGGGAAAGCGTCGTCAGCACCCGAAAGCGTCCTCCACGGCAGCCCAGGGCCAATGGCGACCCCCCGGGCCCCTCGTTACCCTGATTCGTCACGGTGCACCCAGGCCGCGAGCCCACCAGAAGCCCGCAACGCCGCACCGCCGAGCCAACGTAGCTCAGCTGGTAGAGCAGCTGATTCGGGTAGAGCAGCTGATTCGTAATCAGCAGGTCAGCGGTTCGACTCCGCTCGTTGGCTCCAGCAGATTCAGCTACTTACAGAGCAACGCTGAACCCGGGATTCGGGTCGGGGACTCACTGGGGACTCGACCGGCTACACTTGGGGAGCCGCGTCGCCTCCCGGGACACAGCACGAGGCCGCGTCCGGGTTTCCTTCTGGGATCGCCCCGTCCGTGCCTCGATGGTGCGCTGGCTATAGCGCCCTGCCAGCATAAAGATCCATCGGATAGTCGCGCTCGGAGAGGCATATGCACCAAGGGCCGTACAGCGCTCCCTCCAGAATCACAGCAGGCCTTCAACGTCCGCGAGATTTGACTCACCCCTGCTCGCCAGAGCGCACCCACCCGAGGCATTCTGGTGGTCGATCCCGAATACGATCGGGCCTCCGTCCGAAGTCTTGGTCGGTCTCACATAGAAAGCGGACCAAACCGGGGGCGGGTCAGCGCATTCGTTTGATGGCGAGGCGCTGTCTTCTAAGCAGCGGGTCGCAGATTCAAGTCCTGCCCGGGGCGCCAGTACTTTCGATCATGCGGCTACGGCGTGATGGCTCCGGTCACAGGCGGAGCGAACGGCATAGGCAGAGGAGTTCCAACAGGGGATTCCATGTCCGATAAGGGGATCACTTAACAGGTACCCCCGGGGAGATCGAGGCTCATCGCCAAGGGTGCAACCCATTGGGGGAAGCATCGAGTCGATCCCACGTCTTGACCAAGAGGTACTCAATGCATTGCGATCGGAAACTCGCGGGCGGCTTCATTGTCGATGGTACGGGCTCGCCGGCCCGCCGCGCCGATGTCGCGATCACCGACGGGCGCATCTCCGCCCTGGGCGACCTCGCCGAAATCGAAGCTCGCGACACCGTCGACTGCACCGACCGCATCGTGACCCCCGGCTTCATCGACATCCACTCTCACTCAGACTTTCTCGTACCCGGAAATGACAGCAACGCCCTGGTCGAGCCCTTTCTGCGTCAGGGAATGACGACATTGGTCGGCGGGAACTGCGGCTTCAGCCCGGCGCCACTGACCGAGAAGAATCGCAAGGCGACTCGTGAGAGCAGTCGGCTCATCGTGGACGAAGAGATCGAACCGCAATGGGAAACCATGGATGAATTCCTCTCGACCCTCGAAGCTAGTGGCGTTCCGTTGAACGTCGCCGAACTCGTCGGGCACGGCGCCGTGCGCGCAGCGGTGATGGGTTCACTCGAGCCGGCTCCTCCCGACAAAGATCAACTCGACGCGATGGAAGTCTTCGCGCGCGAAGCACTCGACGCCGGATGTGTGGGCATCTCCACCGGCCTTGGCTACCCGCCCGGCATCTTTGCCCAGCACGAGGAACTGGCGCGGGTGGCGAGTTGGGCCGCCAGCGAAGACAAGCTCTTTACTTCCCACGTTCGGGCGTACAGCCGGGTGAGCCCCGTGTTCCAGAGCGACCCCGAAGTCCTTCCCCACAACCTCGAGGCGCTGGTCGAGGTCATGCGCGCCGCGCGGGAAGGGGGAGCACGGCTTCAGTTGAGTCACCTCATCTTCGTCGGCCGGCGCACCTGGTCGACGTGCGAACAAACCATCGCCGCCATCGAGCAGGAAAGAGCGGATGGCCTCGACGTCGCCTTCGACGCCTTCCCTTACACCGCCGGCAACACCACCGCGAGTGTGCTCTTCCCGCCCGAGATGCTGCCTCACCTGGAATCCATCCTCGAAAACCCGGAACAGCTCGAAGGCGTGAAGGCGCTGGGCGCTCGGATTTTCAAGGAAATCGGTTTCTACCTGGAAGACGTCCAGATCATGCGTGCCAATGCGCCGCGCTTCAACGAACTCGACGGCCTCTTCGTTGGCGAGGCGGCGAAGCGCATGGGGATGGACATCTGGGAGTTCTACGCACGACTCGTGGTCGAGAGTCACCGCAACGCCCGCGTGCTGAACCACACCTACTCCGGTCACGACGGCGAAGAACATGCCTTGCGCGCCGTGCTCGCGCACCCGCTCTGCACGATCGAAACCGATACCTTCGTCACCGGTTGCGGCCACCAGAACCCGGCCAGCTACGGGACCTTTCCCCGGGTGCTCTCCACCTACGTCGAGGCGGGCTTGTTCGAATTCGAGGAAGCCGTTCGCAAAATGACGGGAGCAGCCGCGGAACGCCTTGGTTTTCGCGACCGGGGCGTCATTCGAGAGGGTTGCGCCGCCGACCTCGTGGTTCTCGACCGCGCGATGCTACGCGACCAGGCCAGCTTCGAAGC
>JAFDCZ010000348.1 GCA_019312665.1 Deltaproteobacteria bacterium
CTCGGCACGTCAGCCCTGCGCAAGCTCGCCTCCCAGGCCGACGTCGTGATCGAGAACTTTCGACCCGGCGTGATGGATCGCCTCGGCATCGGGTACGAAACCCTCAGCGAGGAACACCCGCAGCTCATCTACGTGGCCATCAGTGGCTTCGGCCCGGATGGCCCGTACCGGGAGCAGCCCGCCTACGACATGATCATCCAGGCCATGTCCGGTTTCTCCAAGCTTCTCGGCAGTGACGACAAACCCAAGCTGATCAGCAACCTGATGGCCGACAAGACCAGTGGCATGACCGCGGCCTGGGCCACGATGGCGGCGCTCTTCTCCCGAGAGCGGGACGGCCGGGGACAACGGGTAGACGTTTCCATGTTGGATGCCTTCGCCAGTTTCGTCCTGCCGGATGCCTTCGGACCCTATGCCTTCGGGGAGCCCCCGGGAGACCCGGCCCTTGGCGAGATGATCTACCGGGCCTGGGAAACGGCAGACGGACACGTCGCCTGCCTCGCGGTGGAAGATCACCAGTTCGCGGCACTCTGCAAGGTGATGGAGCGGGAGGATCTTCTCGCGGACGAACGCTACGCCTCCCTGATGGGTCGCATCCAGAACGGAGTCGAGCTCTTCGCGACCATGGAAGTGGAGCTGCGGAAATTCACGACCGACGAGTTGATGCGACGTGCCCATGAGCACGGGGCGCCCCTGGGTGCGGTGAACGACATCGACGCGTTCCTGGCCGATCCCCAGGTGCAACACAATCAGACCGTCTTCGAGCTGGAGCATCCAGAAGCAGGCCCGATCGCGCTCTTCCGCAGCGCCCCTCGTTTCCAGAACACACCTAGCGACGTCCGCCGGGTTCCCCCGAAGCTTGGCGAGCACACGGAAGAGGTTCTGCGCGAGGCCGGCCTCACCGAGAAAGAAATCGACGCTCTCGTTGGGAGACCCGCTTCGAACTGAAGCTCCGGCTCAGCGAGGGCTGCGTCCCGTGACGGTCTGATAGATGATGCGCGCGCAGGTCTCGACCAGATCGTCGCGGCTCGCATCGGCACTCAGCAGCGTGGCTTGATGGGCTGCGATCAGCTCCAACAGCGAGCCAATCGCCGCCGCCGCCACCCAGGGGTGAATCTCCTTGGCAACCCGGCCCTCGGCCTGGCCGCGTTTCACTTCAGCCGCGAAGGCATCGAGGAGCGGCCTCAGCGCATTGCGGCGGATCCGATGAAAACGCCGGTTGCCCCGGTCGGATTCCAGGTTGCGGAGCAGCAGCACCGCATGGTGCGCTTCCCAATGGCGGATGAAGCCGTCCACGATCTCTCTCGCGCGCGCGAGGCCGGCCTGCCCCTTCCAGGAGCCGTCGATCAGGTCGAACAACGCGGGCATCTCCTCCGCCGCAGCTTCCGCCAACTCCAGAGCGACCTCTTCGACATCCTTGAAGTAGTGGTAGAAGGTTGCGGGCGAACTGCCGGCTGCGCGAGCGATCTCGACGACCGTGAGGTCCAGTACACCACGCTCGTCGAGCAGTCGCGCCGTCGCCGCGAGGATCCGCTGGCGCGTCTCGAGCGCGCGCGGCCCCAACGTCCGGCCGCTCTGAGCGACCGGGCTCTTGCGACGGGTCCCGGTTGTTGACACTTCGTCAAATTCTAGCAGCTGACCTACCTTGAGCGGATGGACGCGCCCGAGCTGTTCGACCTCCACGGTCGCGTGGCCATCGTCACGGGTGGCGGCCGAGGCATCGGTCGCTTCATCGCCGAGGGCCTGGCGGAAGCCGGCGCACGGGTCTTCGTTGCCTCTCGCAAACTCGAGGCTTGCGAAGCGGCAGCCGCCGCCATCCGAAAAGCTGGCGGAGAGGCCTCGGCCGTCGAAGCGGACATCTCCCAACCCGAGAGCATCGCTGCCCTCGTCGACCATGTGATGGCCGAAGCCGGAGCCATCGACATCCTGGTCAACAACGCCGCCCGCACCTGGGCGGCCCCTTTCTTCGAGTACCCCCTGGAAGGCTGGGACAAGGTCTTTGCCCTGAATGTGCGCGGCGTATTCCTGCTCACCCAAGCTGTCGCCGAGCACATGAAGCAGGCCGGCGGCGGTGCCATCCTAAACATCAGTTCGCTATCCGCACGCCTCGGCGCAAGTGATGCGGAGCAGCCGGTGGCGGCGTACATGGCGAGCAAAGGCGCGATCGATGCGATGACCCGAGACCTGGCCATCAAGCTCGCACCTCACGGCATCCGGGTGAACGCGATCGCGCCGGGCCCCTTCGACACCGACATGCTGGCCCACATCAAGCAGGATCCCGAGACCCTGGCCCACCACGACGCTCAGGTGCCTCTGGGGCGCCCCGGCGGTCCGGATGACATCAAAGGCGTCGCCGTCTTCCTCGCCAGCTCCGCAGCGGCGTTCGTCACGGGCGCCATCCTCGAGGTCGATGGAGGCGTTTCGTCGGTCTACCCCGTGAGGAAGCTGAAGCCGTAGCCCCGCCCCCCAGCCTAGAAGTCGGGCGTGATCGAGAGCCGACACTCCACGGTTCGTGACGCAAGCGACTTGATCTTGCATCGATAGGGCGTGCCG
>JAFDCZ010000349.1 GCA_019312665.1 Deltaproteobacteria bacterium
GTACACTTGTCATCGTCGACCAGGAAGCAATAGGTTGCCATCAACTCCTTGAGCTTCTCCCGATCTTCGAGCACTCGAATTCGCTGTTCGATGTCCACGTCCGGTTCTCCAGGCGCCCGGTGTTCACCACCAACCGAA
This sequence comes from Deltaproteobacteria bacterium, assembly GCA_019312665.1. Taxonomy (GTDB): domain Bacteria; phylum Myxococcota_A; class UBA9160; order UBA9160; family UBA6930. The sequence goes on from JAFDCZ010000349.1 coordinate 139, forward strand.
GTTGGAAGCACAGAGGCAGTTCGCTTCGGCACGACCTCGGGACGAGAATGTCCGTCACGCTCCAAGCAACAAACAAGCTCGTCTATAGCCGCGAGGCCGCCAGTTGGGTCAGGTAGGCATTCTCGCCATCGGCAATCGTCATCGACATCGCATCTCGCTGGAACATCTCGCAGGGGTACTCCCTCGACAGACCGTTGCCGCCATGAATCTGCACAGCGAGTGTAGCGATCTCCAGCGCGGAGTTCGTGCAGTAGACCTTGGACGCGATCGAGTGCTCGAGCTTTACGGGCACCCCGCGCTTCATCGCCGTCCCGTTGTAGATGAAGACCCCTCGAGAGAGGGTCCGGCAGGTTTGCACGAGTGTGAACATTCTGAAGAGCCGAGCACGAACGGATTGATGCTCGATGATCGGCTTCCCACCCTGTATGCGTTCCCTTGCGTACTCCACCGCGGCCTCATAGGCGGCCCGAGCCAACCCCGCCGCAATGACGCCGACGCCTGCGTTGAAGAGCGAGAGGTGTGCATCCATGTAGGGTGCGTATGCGTTCTGTTCCAGCAGCATGAATCGCTTCGGAATTCGCACGTCTTCGAAGAAGATCTCGCTCTGGGTCATTGCGCGTACACCGTGTTTTTCGAGCGGCCTCCCCCGGCTCACGCCCGGAAGGTCCAGCGGCAGGACACAGATCCCCCCCTGGTCCAGCTTGCCATCGGGGTTCAAGTGGACGTTCAGCAGGGCGTGCGTCGCGATGGGGCCGTTGGACACCCAGGCAGCCTTCTGCCCGTTCAGGACATAGTCGTCTCCATCCGGTCGCGCGATGAGCTGACCTCGCGCCTTGACGGCCATGTCCGCTTGCATGACGCCCAGAGAATCCGAGCCATGATCCGGCTCCGTCACCGCCCAGCAGCCGATGATCGAGCCGTCCGTGCAAGTGAAGAAGGGTCGCGCGAACTCATCGACGATCTCACCGCTCCCCAACGCGAGTGCGATGGTGGCATGCGTGGAAGCCAACGCGATCGCGCCGGCGAGCCCGGAATTGCCCCACGCCAGCTCTTCGTTCACCAACACGGCGGCCCGGGGAGTCATCTTGACGCCCCCCATTTCCTCTGGGGCATTCATGCGGCTGAATCCGAGCTCGGAAGCCTGACGCAGGACATCGAACAAGGGGGAGTCACCGGCCGTTGCTTCCTCCGGCGTCATCCGGTCGATCTGGATTCCGGCCGGGCGCAAGACCTCTTTGGCAAAGGTGTGAGCGGCCTCCTTGAGCTCCAGCTCTTCTGGGGTGAGGTCGATGTCGTAGTCGATGTGGTCCATGGCAATCAGCGCCTTCTCCGGAGTAGCGGACTATCGCCGCACTGGACGAGTCACGGTGGAATCTCGACAAAAGACGACATCCGAGCTGTGTTCTCGCATCACGCCTTGGTGTGTCCAACCTCCGCCGGGTCGAGATGGCGAGGGAGCTACCCTTGGAACAACGGGCCAACCCCCCTGATGGACCATAGGGATCACGTCACCACACCCGTAACCGATTGCACGATCGCGATATGCACATTGCTGGTATCCATCGCGTCACTCATCTGCAAGCCTCCCGCTGCCGCCATCATGTTTCGAATCGTCTGCTCGATGCCGTCGCTTTCGATTTCGTACATCGCCAGATAACGATACGGTTGATCATCTACCACTTGCGGCTCGGCCAACTGGAATCTCTGCGCAGAAACGAATCCGTCAATTTGCAACACTTCGGCCAAGTGCACATTGGTATACCAGTCGTTGAACTCAGCTTCTTTACCCGGCATGGGGTTGCTATACACCGTGTAGTAGGTCTTCATTCTGTATCGCCCAGGTTATTCAAAGGATGATTGTGCGTTCTCGATATTCGTCCTAGTTGAAATCGTTCAGCCTCTCGCGCTCGCCAACATCGCCCACTCGCGGATGATTCGCCCGACCAATTCCTAGATACAGACTAGTTCTGCGTCGCACGATCGCGCACCATCCGACTCCCATGGGGGCGCTGGTAAGTCTGTTGATCGCCGCCCTTCGCCGGGGCGAATCCAAAGCGAATCCGAACCGCCCAACCTGGCAACAGAGACAAACACCAACTGCGGCATCTTCCAGGCCCGAAACCCGCAGTCTCCGGTTCGAATGCGCCAGAGCGGAACCGCCAAGGCCCGCGGAGTCGCGGGGATTTCTCGGACGAACCCTCGCTGCGCGCCGGAAGTCTCCGCGGCCGCAGACTGAATGGCGGTGGAAGCAGTCTGTAGCGAACTCGTCTCTCCAGCGAGATCCCTGATGACCAGGGAAAATACAGGGAAATTTGTCGATATCAGACTCCCCAGGCGCAATCTGGTCCAAGATTCCCCAGCGTTTCCAATGGCGTAGGGACAAATTCCCTGTGATCAGGAACAGGG
>JAFDCZ010000195.1 GCA_019312665.1 Deltaproteobacteria bacterium
GGATTAGCCCCTAGCTCTTCCTCCAGTTGCAACCCCAACTTGAGAGCCGAACGGGCATATTCGTGTGGCAACATGGCTTCGGTTTTCGCAGCGTAACCAAAATTTCCTTTGTCCCAGGTGCCGTAATTGGCAAACTCATCGTTGGGAGCAAGCCGGGGATGGGCTTCGGAGTCTCCCTTGATCTGTGTCACTTCGTAAAGTGGTTCCCAGCGAGCACGTCGCTGTGCATAGTCCTTATCCAGGGGAGCGCCATCCAAGGTTTCTACCGCAAACATCAAACCATTGGAAAGGTTGCCATTGTGCGGAATTGAAAATACTTGTCCGCCAGTGTCTTCCTCATAGCGAGCCATCCAAGCCCAAAGATCTTCCGGGTCTGAGGAGTCAAACGCTGAAAAGGGCAGAATTCTGCCAACTCTGTCCTCAGAGTCGCGGAACACCACCACGCGATGCAGGTTGTTGGTATCCGGAGTGGACGTCCATTCGTAACCCAAAATCGCGCTGAACTTTCCGGGATCATTATGCTGCCGGGAAAAATCCATCATGCGATCCCATATCGACTTCACGAGCGCCGGATCAGGTAGTGCATCCTTTTCTGCCGCGATCGTGGCGCCCCACATCCCGTAGGCTTCAGCGTACTTCCCCTGTTTGGTGAGATCATGGATCAATTTGCCCCATTCTTTCTCGAGTAGGAGCGGATTCGATTCCTCGATCATGGGCGACAGGCCGATGTTTTCTGCATGGTCGGCAATCATCAGAAAATCGAGCGGGCGAATAATCTTTGTCCGAACTCCAGTATTCGACACGATCTCCTCACCTTTGGCGAAGCGGTAGGCGGCGTCCGGTGTCAATCGCGTGCCGAAAAGCCCTGCGTCTGTGGAGTAGGTTGTGTGCAAATGGGTTTCCCCCCAGAACACCCGCTGAGGGAAGTCCTGGTCCACGTAAGGCGAATATTCCTGCGCAAACGTGGGGGGCGGTTGGATCAACCCGATCAACTGCAACATCGCAACGGCCAAAAGGCCATGGGGAATGTTTCTTCGTTTCATCACCAAATCCTTTTCAGGTTGAGAAACTCCAACTTACTCGCTTAGATGTCTCGTCGAACCGCAATCTGGTGCATCCTAGGCTTTTCGGAGGCGGATAGCAGACACCGATCGAATTCGCTGCACGAGCCATGGAGTTGCAGCAGTCCATAGGTTTCAAAACAGCCGAAAACTAACCCCACGATTGGCCCGGAAAACCCAAGCGACTCAAGACCGCCGGAAACTAACCCCAAATCTGGTCCGGGAAACCCAAGCGGCTCACAGGAAGCCATCTTTTCAGGTTTCAGCTGGTCCGAAAATCCCCGCTGGTTGACTTACTTGAAGGCGTGGAGGATGGCTTGGGTTCGGCCGGGGAAGAGCGGGTGGGGTTCGTTCCAGCGGTTCTCGGCCAGCCGGTTGGCGGCTTCGACCGGTGGGATGCCGGCGTCGCGGGCGAGCTCGAGCAGGCGCCGGGTCACCGCGGGAATGCCGTCTTCCCATGCCGGGTCGAGATGACGAGCGATCGCAGGATCGTTTTCCAGCCGCCCGTACTGCTCGTTGGCGACGGCGACGATGCCCATGCGATTGACTACGAAATCGGGCACGTAGGTGATGCAGCGCTCGGCGAGCGCTGCGCCGTCACGATCCTCTCGCAGTAGCGGATTGTTGGCTGCACCACAGATCATCCGGGTCTGAAGCCGGGGGATGATCTCCGGTCCGATCACGCCACCGAGAGCATTCGGTACGAGCACGTCGCAGGGCTCGATGAGAAGGTCGGTATCCTCGGGGCGCGAGAGGCGCACCTCCACCGGTGCATCGCGCCAACGTGCCGCAAGCTCTCCGCAACGGGTGGCCGAGATTTCACTGGCGACGATCGAGCCGACGCCGCGTGCCAGCAGCAGATCGACCATCGCGGTGCCCACGTTTCCGAGGCCCTGCATCGCAATGCGTCGGCCCACGAGGCATTCCAACCCCTGCGCTTCAAGTGCGGCTTCCATTCCACAGACCACACCGGCGGCGGTGAAAGGCGCCGGATTCCCCGCACCTCCAAACCCCCTGGGAATGCAGGTGACGAATCGTGTGCGTTCGAAAACCGTGGCGATGTCATCGGGCCGGGTGCCCGCGTCTTCGGCGGTGATGTAGCAGCCGCCGAGCGAACTCACGAAATCGCCGTACTCCTGGTAGAGAAGGCGGCGTGTCGCTTCGTCCGGATCATCGGGGCCTGCGATGAGCCCCTTGCCGCCACCCCACCAGAGACCCGCCAGCGCACTCTTGCGCGACATGCCCCAGGACAGACGCAAGCCGTCGCGCAGAAAGGTGGCGAGATCCGGGTAGGGCCAACGCCGCAAGCCACCCTGGGCCTGGCCTCGGGAGGTCGCATGGAGGAACGCGCCGAAGAGCGCGCCGGTCTCGGGCCCGACCGCCAGGAAGACTGCTTCGTGGCCCCGAGCGCCGCCTGCTCCCTCCTCGAGGAAATCCGAGATCTCCAGCAACGAGTCGTGGGAGGCCTCCAAGTGGGCTCCCCGGCGTATCCACCAGGCGAGACCGCCACCGAGCCTCTGCAGCTCGCGGGCGACGATCTGAGGCGGGAGATCCAGGAGGCGTTCCATGGCCTGTCTGGTTTCGGCTGTCTGGGGCCCGGACACGAGCCCGCGCTGCGAAGCCTGAAAGCCGACAGCCTGGAAGCCTGAGACGTGGCGGTTACCCTGCGCCCGCGCCCTGGAGAGACCCATTGTGAACGAAGCCGCCCGCCGGCCCGCCTCGCCGGCTCCGAACGTCTCCGACCCGGAGGCCGACGAGGCTTTCCTCGATGCGCGTGCCTATCCCGGCGCTCGCCGGCCGGATCGCCAGCGCACGGTCATCAGCCACGGCCTGGAGCTGGCCGTCTCAGAATGGGGGGCGCCGACGGGCCAGCCGATCCTGTTCGCTCATGGTGGCTTCGATTTTGCGGGCACCTACGATCGGTTCGCGCCGCTCCTGGCCGATGCCGGCTACCGCGTCGTGTGCTGGGATCAACGTGGACACGGAGATTCGGCCCACGCCGCCCTCTACAGCTGGGACGCCGATGTGCGAGACATGCTGGCCGTGCTCGATTCGATCGGGCCGGATCCGATTCCGCTGCTCGGCCACTCCAAGGGCGGTGGCATCGCCATTCACTTGATCCAGGCGGTTCCTCATCGGATCAGCCGTTTCGTCAACATCGACGGGATTCCGTCCCAGCTGAACCCGCCGGATGTTGCGGACCACGATCGCACGAAACTGCTGGCGACCGAGCTTACGAATTGGCTGGATCATCGCGGGCGGGCGGGCACCAAGGTGCGCCGCGCGGATTCGATCGACGGCCTGGCCCGGCGGCGTCAGAAGATGAATCCGCGGCTCTCTCTCGAGTGGCTGCGCTACCTCGTTACCGTCGGTGCGCGGCATGACGACGACGGCTGGCGCTGGAAGATCGATCCAGTGCTTCGCCCCGGTGGATTTGGCCCCTGGCGGGTGGTCTGGTCCCTGCGCCGCATGGTGGCGATGCCCGTACCCATGCTGGCCATCCTGGGCCTGAAAGAAGAACCGATGGGTTGGGGCACGACCGGCGACGTGGCGTTGCCCTTCCTGCCGCGGAATGCCGAACTCCTGACGTTCGACGACACGGGCCATTTCATCCATATCGAACAACCGGAACGTGTGGCCGCCGCCGTGCTCGAGTACCTCTCGTGACCCTCACACGCCTGCCTCACGTTCACGTCGACCTGGCGCTCCACACTCTTCGCAATGGCGAGGGCCCGCCGCTGCTGCTGCTTCACGGGCTTGGCGAGCGTTCGCCCGGCGAAGTTCCCGCTGAGGCGCGAGCCTGGCCGGGTCCGATCCACGCCCTCGATTTCACAGGCCATGGGGAGAGCAGCATTCCGGCGGGCGGGGGCTATACGGCCGAAGTGTTGATGGGCGATGCGGCGGCGGCCCTTGGTCATCTGGGCCGCGCTACATTGTTAGGCCGCGGTCTCGGAGCGTACATCGCGCTGCTCCTCGCCGGGGCCCGGCCGAAAGAGGTGCTGGGCGTCGTGCTTTGCGATGGCCTCGGCCTGGCCGGCGGCGGCCGCGAGCCCGGGTCTTCGTCGGTGGTCTTTCCGAACCCGGAGGGTGTGGCGCCGCCGGATCCGTTTGCCCTGGCCGAGCTGGCCCGAGACGTGCGACCGCCGGATTACGCCACGGCATTCGTGCGCCAGGCGACCCAGCTATCGGGCCTCGACCAGCCGATTTCGGTGGCCTGCGCGGATCGGCCCGAGTGGTTGGAGGCTGTGGTTCTCGAGCCGGGGGTCGTCGAGACCTCCCCAGAGAAGGCTCTCGCCGCCTACGCGAAGCTCGCCCAGGCGGGCTAGGATGCGGCACGCTTTGTGCCTTCCCTGAAGGTGAGGAAGCCGAGCCCGATGTCCATGGCCAGACCATCGCGTTCCTCGGCGCGCCGGAAGTCCACCGCCGACACGCAGCTACCTACTGCTAGGGTCGGTTTCCTTCTGGTCCAGCTCTGCGAGGCCGTGAAGCTCCGTGCGCAACGCCTCACGCTCTTCGCGGAGTCGTGTCGCGCTGCGGCGTCTGAGCTTCAGGGAGAGGTAGGCGTCGATTTCGCTCCAGAAGTGTTCGTGACGCTCGTGAAAGAGCAGCGCGAAGAAGCCGGTCACAGGCGTCACGAAGAGTGAGAAGAATGCCCACCAGGGCCCCGCTGCACCCCAGACCGCGCCGGCGACGAGCGCCCAGGTGATGGGGAAGAGGAAGAACCCGCTGAAGAGCTTCATGGTGGCGGGCAGGTCTTCCGTCTTCATGAAGCGGGCTACGACACCGCAGAGCCGATACGGCAGGAAATGGATCAACGTGCCGACGAGCGCCATCGGCAGCCAGAACAGCATCAGCGAAGCGCTGCCCAGAACGTAGAGTCCGATGTCCCGCTTGCGGTAGCGAGCGGTCACCTGGTCGTCGCGCACGCCAATGCGTCGCAGTTCTTCGGCGTAACTCTCGAGGCGGTCTTGCAGCGCCCGCATTCGCTCCGGAAAGAGTTCGCGCAATCGTTCGCCGGCTGCGATGAAATCCCGGCGTACGGCGAAGGCTTCGTCCAGGGCCATGCGTGACGGGAGTTCCAACTCCTTGCCCGCGATGAGATCCCCAGCAGTTTCGACGGCGCGCACGTCTTCCGCCGAGGGGTAGTTGAGGGTGACCTCGGCGAGCCCTTCGCGGATCGCATTCGTGAGCGCTCGCACCTGATCCGCTTGCCAGGCGCTGACGTCGATCGGCGTGCCGATGCGAATCAAAGCCCGTGACCGAAAGGTCCCCTTCTCTTCGAACGTCAGGCCAACCGGAATGATCCATGTGCCGAGCGGGCCGAATCGCTCTTCGGCCTCGAGCGCGATCCGTGCCGCGCCGGTCTTGAGTTCTGCCAGGTGAGGAGCGTCGTGGCTGATGCCTTCCGGAAAGAGTGCGATCGCGCCGCCCGCCGCCAACTCTTCGTGGCAGCGCGCAAACGTCTCCTGGTTGCGTGTGGTATCAGCGCCCTCGTCCTGGCGGCGATACACCGGGATCACGCTGGCCAGCTCCAGGAGCTGGCGCATCACGGGGATGTCCCAGAGGGTGCTCTTGGCCAGGAACCGCGGGTCCACATCGAGGTGCGCGAGCAGCAGGGCCGGGTCGATCAGGCTGTTGTGATGATTCGCGACGAGCAGGAGGGGGACGCCACGGGGGAGCCGCCCCCGCCCCTTCACCTCGACCTCGCGGAAGAAGACGCCCATCAGCGCTTTGCAAAGCCAGGAGATGAATTCGGCGCTTCGGCTCCGCTCGGTCGGGGCTTCAGCGGGAAGACTATTCATCCGATGCTCCTTACTGTACATGCACTGTACAGGTCTGCGGTGCATCCCGTCTCCGCGCGCCTTGGAACATCGGAGAACCGAATGACGCTCATGAGAGGCAAGGAACGTGCCATCGCCGACGCGATGTCCCGCCTGACCCACGTCAATCCGTTCCTGCCTGATCGGATCGCGATCGAGAAGGATGTGCTCGGCAGTCGCTTCGTTGCCACCCGGGAAGTCTGGAACGTGGATACCGAGCTCGGAGGCTTGAACGCCAACCTGGCACCCATCGACGTCGCCGTGCGACAGCTCCTCCCGACGATGCGCGAGCGGCTCTCCCAAGCTGAGCCGGCGAGTGATGAGGAGCTCGCACTCTACGAAGATCTGGTGCTCTACGCCTTGTACGCCGAGTATGCGCCGGTCTGGTTCGAGGCGATGGAGCGGGATGAGGACGGACGCGCACGCAAGGTTCCCGCCTACGATCGCTTTGCCGCCGATGTGGCGAGCTACTTCGAGCTACCTGGCCTCGGCAGCACGGCTCGCCGCGATCCGGCCTTCTTGTTCGCCTACGGCTATCAGACCCGTCGTGCATTCCATCACGTGTTTCGCCAGATCTTTGGTGCATCGCTCCCGGCAGCGAAACTTCGCGCATCGGTCTGGCAATCGATCTTCAGCCACGATCGTTCCCGCTATCGCCGCGTGCTGTATGACCGGATGCATGACTTCACGACCCTGATCACCGGCGAATCGGGAACTGGCAAGGAACTGGTCGCCCGCGCGATCGGCTTCTCCCGCTTCATTCCCTTCGATCCGGACACCCGCACGTTCGCGGAAGGGTTCACGCGCGGCTTCCATCCGTTGAACCTGTCGGCGCTCTCTCCCACCTTGATCGAGTCGGAGCTCTTCGGTCACAAGAAAGGGGCGTTTACCGGCGCCGTGGACGATCGGGAGGGTTGGCTCGAGGTCTGTGGAGTCGGCGGCACCGTCTTCCTGGATGAGGTCGGTGAACTCGATCCGGAAATTCAAGTGAAGCTGCTGCGCGTGCTGCAGAGTCGTACCTTCCAGCGCCTCGGCGAGACCCGGGAGCGCCGGTTCGAAGGCAAGATCATCGCCGCCACGAATCGGGATCTCGGTGAGGAAATGCAGGGCGGCGCCTTTCGGCAGGATTTCTACTACCGGCTCTGCTCCGATCGCATCCACACGCCGAGCTTGCGAGACCAGCTGGCGGATCATCCGGGGGATCTCCACAACCTGGTCCTCGTGATCGCACGGCGGCTGTTCGGACGGGACGAGGCCGACGCGGTGGCCGGGCAGGTGGAGGGCTGGATCCACGCGGAGCTCGGCAACGTCTACACATGGCCGGGAAACATCCGGGAGCTCGAGCAATGCATTCGCAACGTCGTGATCCGCGGCAGCTATCAGGTTCCCACCGCAACGGGCGCGGTGGCTGCGGCCGGTGTGCGCGGCGAACTGGCCGCTGCCACGGCAGCAGGGCAGCTCGACATGGAAGAGCTGGGAGTTCGCTATGCAACGCTGCTCTATCACCAGACTGGAAGCTACGAGGAAGCAGCCCGGCGTCTTGGCCTCGATCGGCGCACCGTGAAGGCACGCGTGGATGCCAAGCTACTCGAGCGCCTCTCCTCGGAGGGCTGAGAGCAGGTCGCCACCCACCAAAGGGCGGCGGCGCTTGCGGTGGCTAGGCCTCCGGCGTGAAGCGGAGCTTCATCGCCGCACACGTACGAACCAGCGCGGAGGGCTTGAGGGCCGGCCCTCCCTCTGCGTACTCCATGTCCGGCAACCGCCGCAGAAGCTCCTGGAAGGCGACGCGCATCTCCATGCGCGCCAGGTTGGCACCGAGGCAGAAATGATTGCCGATACCGAAACCCAGGTGGTGGGGAGCGCGATCGATATCGAAACGATCCGGCTCGTCGAACTGGCGCTCGTCCCGGTTGGCTGAGGTGTAGAGCAGAAGCAATTTCTGACCGGCCTTG
>JAFDCZ010000196.1 GCA_019312665.1 Deltaproteobacteria bacterium
TAAAGCATATCCTGCTGCAGATCGACGGAATACACCCTCCCATCGGGGTGCACCACGATGTCGTGCTGCATCGACTCCCGCCCACCGAGCTCCCACTCGTCGATGACGGCCCTGCGCACCTCCGGCGGCACCGGCGGGGCGAAGTCGCTGCTCATCATATCGGCGGTCAGCGCCGGAACGGCCGTCCGCGGATCGTAGGCGGAGACTAATAACCCTGGAAGTTGTTCTCGGAGTTCCGGCTCCAAGGCGGCTCCGAACGCCGCCATCCGATCGAGCACCGCGCTCCAGCTCGCCTCATCGCGCGGAAGTCGCGTTCGAAGGCTGCCCTGCTGGTGACAATAGAGACACCTCCGAGCCAGATTCTCTTGCAGCCCCGGCTTCGACACCTTTCGATACAACAGGGCGAACCACCGGTCGGCTGGAAGCTGCTGCGCCACCGCTTCCGGGTTCGTCTCCCTGCTCACGACCAGTTGCAGCTTCTGCTTCCCGGGCCACCCATCCTCGACGACGAGTTCTTGCCAGCCGATTCGACGAACCCGGAGCTCCATGCGGTCGCGCACCGGGATTCCCGCGAACGTGAACTGCCCAGCGTCGTCCGTGAAGACCGTCGTCTCCCACAGATCGCCCCGGGACCTCTCGCCGCTGCGTCGCAGAGTGACCATCGCGCCAACGACGGGCTCCGCGCTGGCGCCTACCACGACGCCTCCGAGTTCCTCCGCGCCTGCCATGCTCACGCCGCCCAAGGATGTGCCAGCAAGGGTGATAGCCAGCGATGCCAGCACTGCTTTCGGTTTCAAGTCAATTCTCCCGGGCTGGGGCCGCTCCGCAGGCCCAGATAATCTGGGGCCGCGCGCGGGGCTCAGTAGCGAAAGGTCCAGCCGATCTTCGCAAGCGGCTGGGTGAGACCCCTCTCGATGCCGTCCTCGGTTTCGAGAAGTTGCGTGAAGACGAGGAAGAGCTCCCGGCCGTCCTGCACGATCCAGCGAAGGCGGCTGTTGATCGCCATCGAGTCGCTGCTGTCGTCCCACTGTACGAAAGTATTCCAGCTGAGGTTGGGGGTGAAAGAGATATCGACCCGCGCGCGCACGAGATGCCGGAGTACGTATTCGCTCTTCTTCGCGCTGAAGGTGCCGTCTGATTTCAGCCTGAGCGCGTCGACCCAGAGCTGGGTCAGGTTGTAATCGCCGCTGAAGAAGAGGTGCTTGGAGGGACGCCACTCCAGCCCGGGTACGATGTGGAGCGTTTCGCCCGAATAGAAGCTCCCTCCTGCGACGGTGAAATTGGCGCGAAAGGGCCTGTTCCGACTCGAACGCAGGCTGATGGCTCCCTGGTCGAAGTCGTATCGGCCGGACGGGATGAAGATGTTGTCCTTGATCGGAAAGGGCACCCTGGGCGCATCGTAATCGTGCGCGTAGGCGAACTGAATGAAATCCCCGACGTCATTGGTGAGCGTGAAGGGGAAGACGCGCACGCGCCAGGTCTGCACGTCGTTCGAGGAGTCCGTGAAGACCTTCCCTTCCACGGTGTTGTCGATGGTGCGCAAGACACCCCCGGGTCGAATTCTGTAACGAAACTGCCCCTCGTAGCGACGGAATCCCCGACGGTTCACGAAGCCGAGCGCGGGATTGAAGTTCTCCTCGATCTCGCGGTAGTTGACGAACCAGTTCACTCGATCGTTCGGGTACGAGAGCGTCGCGCCGTAGGCCATCTCCTTATCGTTCACCCCTGGCGAGAAGCTGTGCTGGTACCACAGCCTGCCCTCCAGAACGCGATTGCCCAGGAATTGGCTGTTGCGATAGTTGAAATCCGTTCCCACCAGCGTGTTGTTCTCGTTGGAGTTCGGATCTCCATTGGTCACGATCGCTCCCAGCTTCGACTCGCCGAACAGATTCACGGCCACCCGCCCTACGGCCAGGTTTTGGGAATTGACATCGTCGTGCTCGTCGAGCTGCACGTCGAGCAGGCCGATGTTCAGGGGTCCGATCCGGCCCGTCAGCTTCCCGCCAGCGAGGATGTCCACCTCCTCTCCAGTTGCCGAAAGGCCGATCTTCCTGGAGAAGAAGGGTCGACCGTTCGCGTCGGTGTCGCCGTCGGGGCTGATGATTTCGTGTTGGAGATCGGCAAACTCGAAGATCCCGGCATCCTGCAGGAAGAAGTCGCGCTTCTCGGGGAAGAAGAGCGCAAAGCGCGTCACGGTGGACTGTGCCTCGTCGATCTCCGTCTCGGCAAAATCCGTGTTCACCGTAGCGGTGGCGGTGAGGGAAGGAGTGAGCTTGAACGCGATGTCGCCGCCCGGTTCGACGATCTCTTTGCTCCGGTCGATCGAAGGGTCGTCCTCGTAGCCGAGCGAAAAGTAGGGCTTGATGTCCAGGCCCAGGCCTTGGCTGATCCCCCGCATTCCCTCGAGGACTCCCGCGTGACTCATATTGAAGAAGGCGCGGTCCAGAGTGGGGTCGGCCCAATGTATCCGCTCGTCGTTGCGTCGGATGCCCCGCAGCATATTGATGCCCCAGGTATCGGTCCCAGGATCGTAGGAGAGCGTCTGAAAGGGGATCGCGATCTCGGCGACCCACCCCTGCTCGTCCAGGCGGGCTTCGGCATACCAGATGCCGTCCCACTCCTGCATGAAGATCTCACCCTCGAAGATGGCGTCCTGCCGCCCCCCGACCGGGTTGATCGCGAAGAGATAGCCGTTGCGGTGGTCGTGGAAGGTGTCGAGCACGATCTCGACGCGGTCGTCGTAGAAAATGGAAGCGTCGCGCTGCATGCGCTTCGCGACGATGCTCGACGGATCCCGGTCGTAGCAACGGATCCCGAAATAGAGGTTCTTCTCGTCCCGCGCGACGTAGATCAGCGTGCGTTCGGAGGGCTCGGCTCCCGGGATGGGTTCGACCTGGGTGAAGTCTTCGACTGCGAAGGCCTGTTGCCAGACCCGATCGTCCAGGTATCCGTCGATGATAGGTGCCTCGGAGACGACGGTGGCCCGGATCCGAGGCGGCTCGGCTGCCTGGCAGAGCGAACTCATAGACAAACACGAAGCGAACGCCAACCCCCACGCCCACGATCGCTTCAGCATCCGCACCAGTACCCAATCACCTTCTCGACGAATCGGAGAGCCCGCGCCCTATCGTCGCGGGCGGGAGAGTAGAGTATCTGGCGGCGGCGTCACCAGTTGGGACGCGGATCAATCTCCGGAATGGATGGGCGCTGCATTCGGCGGCTCTTCCCGATAGAGTGAGAGGAACGCTACGGTCCGATCCCGAGTGGCGATGATGCAGACCGGGAAGGAAGGGAAGAAGGGGAAGAAGGGAGTTTGATGAGGGTACGGCTCAGGATGACGAGACACCGGTCGATCGATCGAGCGCGCAGGCGCGCCGCGGGCGCCCGAGGTGCGCCGTGAAGATAGGACTCCTGCTGCCGACGATGTACCCGTGGGCGATGAACGAGGGGATGCTAGCGGTCGCCGAGGCGGCGAATTGCGACTCGCTCTGGACGGTCGATCACTTTCTCGGCCTCTTTCACCCGGAGATCTGGGCGGAGCGGGCGGAGGATGGCAACGGGGCCAATGCGGACGCCCACTTCGATCCCTTCGTGGCGAGCGCCGTACTCGGGCGAAATACGCATTTGTCGCTCGGCGTAGCCGTCACCGACTCCACACGCCGCCGAGCGGCCGACGTGGCTCGAACGGCGCTCAGCCTGCAACACCTGTGCGAGGGTGGCTTCAACCTGGGCATCGGTTGCGGCGAAGCCCAGAACCTACTGCCCTTTGGCTACGACTTCAGCCGACCGGTGGCGCGCTGCGAGGAATTCCTGCGCGAGCTCCGCACGTTGCTCGACGAGGGGCGGATGCCCGACGGCGGTGTTGGGCGACTCGGACTTCCCCTCGAGTCTACGGCGGGGCGACCGCAGGTATGGGTCGCGGCGCACGCCCCGAGGATGCTGCGACTGACCGGGCAGTACGGCGACGGCTGGCTTCCGTCCTGGGGATTGGACCCCGAGGAGTACGGCAGGCGACGCCTTGTGGTCGCAGGCCACGCCAGCGTGGCGGGACGCCCCGCTCCGACGAGTGGCCTCCTGGCCATCACCACGATCGGGGAATCCAAGGAACAGATCCGCGAGCTGTACGAGATGGAACCGTTGATGAAGCTCACGGCCCTCGCTGCGCCGGCCGAGCGCTGGCGGGCGTACGGTCTCGAGCACCCCGATGGCCCCACGAGCCGTGGCATGCCCGATGTGATCACCCACACCCTCGATGCCGACACACTGCGCGAGCTGGCCCCGCAGATTCCATACGAGCTGGTCGAGGAGGGGCGCTTCAGCGGAAATGTGCAGGAGCTGGTCGAACAGTTCGCCGCTTTCGCACGACAGGGGTTGCAACACCTGGTGATCGCCAACGTCACGGGTTCCGTCGGTGGGATGAAAGAGGCGGAGGCGCGCACGTCCGACTTCGCCGATCTGGTGAAGCGCCTCGCCGAGCTCTGACGCTAAAGCCCTGATTGCGGATCGTGATTGCAGCCCGCCGGGCAAAAGGCCCCCGGCCGTCGAAGGACGCTGGGGCACACTGGGCCTTGCGCGTGAGCCGCAGCGCACGAGTGTGATAGGCAAGCCGCAGAGAAAGTCAGAGAGCCGCCAATCCGTCGCATAGGCGCTGCATCTCGGGAGCACACTCGGCAATCTCCGCCAGCCCCCCCACCGAGCCCGAGGAGTCGCCTACGACGATGTGCTCGAGACCCGCCTTTGCGAACTGCTCGAAGGTCCCGAGCAATTCGTCGACGTTGCCCAGGTAGAAGAGGCCCTCGAGAAGGGTCGCGGGAATACTCTCCGCGACATCCAGCAACTGCTGCGGGTCCATGTCGTGGACGATCACGTCGACCAGACCACGGCTCTCGCGACCCGCAGGATGGGTGAAGCCGTGACGTTCCCACTCCTCACCGGGTACCCAGATCGCCAGCAGCTTTGTCTGCGGCATCGCGTCGATCTTCTCCAGCAGCTGGCTCCGGGACTTTCCGAGGACCACCGGCGCGAAGAGGCCGGACTCGGGCGCCGGGCGGCCCCGGTTCGCGGCGTGCTGTGCGATGACCCTGCGCTTTTCCGCGTACTCGTCTGGCGTCATCTTCCAGGCGGGAAGCCATCCATCGGCGTATTCACCCGCCAGCCGCAACATCCGCGGACCGTGCGCCGCAACCCAGACCCGAGGCTTTCCCGCAGCCGATTCCAGCGGAAGCCCCAGCCGGCCACAGGTGTCCCCCGGAACCTGCCCCGTGTCGAGGATGTGGCGAAGCTCGGCGAGAAACTCCTCGAGACACCCAACGGGTCTCTCGAACGGATAACCGAAGGGCACCAGGCTCTCAGCCTCCCCGGAGCCCACCCCCAGGTTGAATCCACCCTTGCACATATGCTGGAGAGTGAGCGCCGAGCGCGCCACATCCACCGCCTTCCTGCGCGTACCGTCCGTGACGGAGAGTCCCAGCGGGAGATCGGTGGCGTTGCTCAGCTTCGCCAGCAGGCAGTAGGGGTCGAACCAGCCATCCGAATCGGGGACCAGCTCCCGCCAGGCGCTCTTGTGCCACAGGCTGGGATGGTAGGTGCCCAGCAGATGGTCCGGTGCCCACAATGAGTCCACTTGCATCGACATGGCTCGCGCCATCGCCTGCTCGATATTCTCGAGCGGGTAAAGGGCTTGCATACACATTCCGACTCTCATACTGACCTCATACAGATCGACCTGATCGTTGCGGAGCGGCCGCTGCGACCTACTGAATCGTGTAGCCACCGTCGATCACGAGCGCGTGGCCGGTGCAGTAGCTCGAAGCATCGGAGCAGAGCCAGATGACGCCCTCGGCGATCTCAGCGGGTTCGGCGAGTCGCCCGGCAGGCGTCAGACCCATTAGAAACTTGTAGTCCTCGGGCTCTCGCTCCGCCCAGGCGCTGATCAGCGCCGTGTCGGTGTTGCCGGGACACAGGGCGTTGACGCGAACGCCATCCCGCACGGTTCCCAGGGCCGTCGACTTGGTAAGTCCGATGACCGCGTGCTTGCTCGCGACGTAGGCGGGAACGTCTGGGTGGCCAACCAGGCCCATGGTCGAGGCCAGGTTGACGATAGCGCCGCCTCCCTGGGAGATCATCTGTGGAATCTGGTATTTCATCCCGAGGAACACCCCCATGACGTTGATCGAGAGGACGCGTTCGAAGTTCTCGCGCGTGCAGTCCGCGGTGCGGGCCGTGAGCCCTTCGATTCCGGCGTTGTTCACCGCGCAATCGAGCCGCCCATAGGACTCGACGGCCGCCTTCACGAGCGCCTCGGCGTCGGGCTCGCGGGTGACGTCGGTCTCGACGAAGATCGCCTCGCCTCCCGCCTGTCCGATGGCCCGCACCGTCTCCTGCCCCGACGCGGAGTCGATCTCGGCCACGAGCACCTTGGCCCCCTCTCTCGCCAGGGCGAGCGCCGTCGCCTCTCCGATGCCAGAGCCACTCCCGGTGACCGCAATGACCTTGTCCTCGAGCTGTCCCATCGCGCTCTCCCGTGCCTCCCGGCATGATTGCGCGCCGGAAACTAGCAGCTCGCTGCTACGGCGAAACGCCCACGCGCGAAAAATGCTGAATCCGGAAATCGACGAGCTTCGACGGATTGCCAGCAGCCCGTTGAAGAACCCCCGCGGAGCCAGGGGCGTGCCTCTTGATGAGGTGAAGAGCGTGCGAGATCAAGGCGCGGTGGCAGCCCTGGCCGGCTAGGGCAAGCTTTCGCAACGCAGAGATCGTGCCCTCTTCACCTCATCAGGAGGCGCGTGCCTGGCGACAGCGGGGGTTCTTCGACGGGCTGCTAGAGGACGCGGCCGAGGGTGGTCTCGCCCTCGATGGTGGTGCGATGGATGACCCGCTGCACCCCGGGCGGGGTGCCGGTGGCGCAGTGCGTGACGCGCCAGTTGTCCCACAGGACCATGTCCCCCTCCTGCCACTCGTGGAAGTAGTGGAATTCCGGTCTGCGGGTGTGCACTACCAGCCGCTCGAGTAGCTCGATGGCTTCGTCGTTGCACAGGCCTGCCTCGTGCGGCGCCACGATACGATCCAGGAACTGATCGGCGATTTCCAGGACCTTGCGGCCGGTCACGGGGTGGGTGACCACGGCGGGATAGGCGACATCGGGGAAATTCGGGAAGTTCACGTCCGCGGGCTTGGTCGGGCTGTAGGGCCCGGGCTCGTAACCCTCCAGATCGACATAGCGCATGTGGCGGCGCTGCATGGAGAAGCAGTAGGCCACTTCGATCTTCTCCAACAATGATTTCGTGTCGGCGTCCAGGGCATCGTAGGCCTTGCTCAGATCGGCGAAGCCGGTCAGTCCATCCTTCTCGGCGCACACGACAGATCGCAGCAGCGCGCCGCGATTGGGCTTGCCGGTGTAATGCAGGTCCATATGCCAATCCAGCCTGCCGACCACCAGCTCACCGTTGTAGGATGCGGTGTGGTACTTCTCCTTTTCCGGTTCGTTCACCAACATGAACAGTTCCGGATGCTCTGCCGACGTCGTCTCCTTGATGGGATGCGTCGCCAGCGGCCCGAAGATGCGGCTGAACTCGATCTGGCTCTTCGGGTCGACCTTCTGGCCGCGAAACACGACAATCGCGTGTTCGTCCCAGAGGGAAATCAATTCGCTCTTCAGCGCCTCACCCATTGCCTGGGTGATATCGAAGCCGCTGACCTCGACGCCGACGCTCTCCAGCGGGGTGATGTGCAGTGCCATGATCAGTGCCTCCGTGTGCTTGGATTCGCGACGGCTTCGAGCGCCTCGGGACCGACGCCGCCGAGATGGCCG
>JAFDCZ010000350.1:0-388 GCA_019312665.1 Deltaproteobacteria bacterium
CTCGGTCGGCCGATCCGCTACACGCTCGCCCCGATGCTCTTCGTCGGGGTGGTGACCGCCATCGCAATGTTCGGCGAACTCCGGGGCTATTTCGCAAACTTCGAGCAGCAGTGGCTGCTCGCGGGAATCGGCAGCTTGATCCTCGCGCTCGACTTCTGGGTGGTCTACGAGGGACTGCGGATGCTCATGCGCGGCCGCCGCCACCCCGCCTCTACCGCGTAGCCCTGGGAGCGCGCGATCTCTCCGCACCGATCGAGAGAACGGCTGGCCGCCTAGCGCTGCAACCCTTCCAGCACGAGTGGCAGGGACTGCGGCGACGCTGGAGACATCAGGTACAGGCCCGCCCAGCCTTCGTCGCTCACGCGCTGTGCGTGCGAAACCGCGAGCT
>JAFDCZ010000350.1:407-3045 GCA_019312665.1 Deltaproteobacteria bacterium
CGAACACATCCTGCGGCACACGCACACCCGGCACCTGCGAAAATCGCTCCGCATGCGCGAGGCTCGTGAGCACCAGGACACCCACGAGGATCCGCGTCCGCTTCCGCACCTCCCGCAGGGGCTCGAGCGCGTCCCAGTTGAATACCGGCTGCGTCATCACGTAATCCACGCCTGCCGCGAGCTTCCGCTCCAGCTTCTCCATCTCACCCACCGGGTCCAGTGACTCCGGCTCGAAGCCGGTTCCGATGCTGAAGTGCGTCTCGGGCTGCGGCTGACGGCTCAGCGGTTGCCCTCCGAAATCCACACCGCGACATCTTCGGTGGGTCGCCCGTGATGAACAACACGTTGTGGATGTTCCGGGCGTGATAGCCGATCAGCCGGCTCTGCACCGCCATCAGATTCAGGTCACGAGCCGTGAAATGCGGGATGAACTCGATCGGTCGGGTTCGCGCGAGGTCCGGCGAGATCTCCTGGATCGCCTGAATGAAATCTCCTGGCGGCATCAGCGGAATCCCGCGTGAGCCGTCCGTCACATCGACCGCGTCCACCCGCCCGCCGGATGCGAGCGCCTGCACGAGCTCGGCCTTCGCCTGCAGCAGCCTCGACTCGGTTCCGCGCGGCGGCAACATCTCGACGCTCACGACGAACTCGCCCGCAAACAGCTTGTCGGAAAACGGCCCATTGGCGCGCTTGCGCTCCGGGCCAACCGGCTCGCGCTCGGCACTCGCGCTCACCAGCTGCGCGATTCCGGCCTGCCTCGATTTCAGGAACGCACTCATCTCACGGGTGTGGTCGGTATGAACTTCGCAGCAGCCGCCGATCAAGCGCGCGCCATCCTCCGAAAGCGTGCGAGCGGTGCGGCCCAGGAACTCCGGGTTCACGCGCGACATGAAGCGGTGGCCAATGCGCTCGAAGCCGCCGGCGTTCGGCATGGCAGACAGCATCACAGCACCCGACTTCACCGCCGGGGTCTTCCGCGCCGATCTCACGAACGCCTCGGCCTCCCACGGAGCCAGGCAGTTCACGCCGACCACGGACGCGCCCGCTTCGACCGCCTCTGCGACATATTCGGCCGGCTCGATGTTCCACGTTCCGTCGTTTCCGTACTGCCAGAGCGACATGTGCAACACAATCGGCGGGCAACCTTCGATGCGGTTTGCGTAACGCACCACCGCACTCGCGCTCTCGAGAGACTCGAAGGTTTCGAACAGTAATGCGTCGACGCCCGCTTCGATCAGGGCGCGCAATTGTGAGCCGTAGATTGCCTCGATGGTCTCGTCGCCGAAGACCGGGCCAATCGAACCGAGAACGAACCGCTGCGGAGAATCGCCGGCTTCCGCAGCGGCGATCTGTTCGATCGACGCACGTGCCAACCGGACGGCGGCGCGGTTGATCTCGTCCGCCCTGTCGACGATGCCGAGCCGTGCAAGCGAAGCCTCGTTTGCACCAAATGTGTTGGTCTTGAGGGCGGACGCGCCAGCCTGCAGGTACAACCTGTGGACCTGAGACACGAGGTCCGGGTTCTCGATGTTCAGTGCCTCATAGACGTGGTTGCGCTCCGACAGCCGCCCGGTCAACTCGAACAGCAGCGAGCCAGTCGCGCCATCGGCCAGCACGGCGCCGCTGCGCAGCGCGGCCAGGAACGGATTTTCTGGATGGGCTCTGGAGGCCCGAGGTTCGGCTGTCATGGCGCTGCGAGTCTAGCGGTGACGAGAACTCTGCGGGGGACGGACGTAGCCGCAACCTGCTCGGTCTGGTCTCCCGTGGGCGCCCAAAGTGCTATCGGGCGCCTGCGGCACCCTCGGCGCACGATCAACCGGGGTCCACCATGGCGAGTGCTTGGTCGAGGCTTTGCTGGGCGGCCCGAAGGTCTGGGTCCAGGCTGACGGCGCGCCGGAAATGAACGAGGGCCTCGTGCAGGTCTCCGCTTGCAGCCGTGACCCGACCGAGGTTCAAGTGCGCCAGGGCGAAATCGGGTCGGGCGGCGATGGCTGCCGCGTAGGCGCGGCGGGCCGCTGCGTGCTCGCCTTCTGAAAAGAACGCGTTGCCCAGGTTGTAGTGTGCTTCGGCGATGTTCGGGTCCTGCGTAATCGCACGAGTCAGCATCTCGATCGCTTCCCGCCGATGGCCGGTTTCGAGGAGCACGCCGCCGAGGTTGCTGAGCGCTTGGGCGGGGCGCGGTGAATCCGGCACTGCGGCACGATAGTGCGCGATCGCCCCCTCGTGATCACCCAGGGAACGCAAGATCCCCGCCATACCTGTGTGGGCGGTCGAGGCGCTGGAGTTGATGGCGAGTGTCGCTTCGTAGGCTTTCAGCGCTCCATCCGTGTCACGCTCTGCTCGCCGAGCGTCACCGAGTGCGAGCCACATGGTGGCGTTGCGCGGGTTGGCGGCGAGGGCCCCTTCGATGAGGGTCTGGGAATCGCGCCAGGTGGGGAGGTGTAGATGGCTGGCGACTGCAAGCGCTACGAGGCTCGCGCAAGCAAGCGCTGCCGGAGTGCGCTGCAACGGCCCATGCCGTTCTGGAAGATGCGCCCAGATCCGCTCGGCCGCCCACACGATGGCGACGAAGAACCCGATCGAAGGGATATAGGTGTAGCGGTCCGCCATGCCCTGGTTGCCCACCTGAATCAAACCG
>JAFDCZ010000197.1 GCA_019312665.1 Deltaproteobacteria bacterium
CCCTTCTGGATCTTCTCGACGTAGGCCGTGAGGGCCGCGAGCTGGCGGCCGCTCCAGGAGAGCGGCTCGTTGGCCATCGGCGTGATCATGCAGAACTGCACCATTTCCGCGGCGTTCACCTTGTCCACTCCGGCGGCCTGATGGGGCATGGCCACGCGATGGGGATAGGCGTCAGCGAAGCTGGCGTTCATCTGGGTGGTTCCGCCGATGTGGCACGTAGCGCAAGCGACGGCGCCGCTGCCCGAGAGCGCCTTGTCGTTCCAAAGGGCTTCCCCTTCAGTTGCAAGAGCCGCGTCGGCCGAAGCGACCTTGACACCCTTCGGCTGCATGAAGCGCGAGGCGTCTGCCCCTCCTCCGCCACAGGGATTGCACGGATTCCCTCCGCACGGATTGCAGGGATTCGCGCCACACGGATTACAGGGGTTGGCACCGCACGGGTTGCAGGGGTTCGAGGCGCAAGGATTGGCCGCGCACGGGTTGCACGGGTTCTCCGCGGCCGCGGGCGGCCCGATCAGAATGGCGGCGAAGACCACCATCCATGCGAGTTGCGAGGGCCGGGCGATGGATCGAATCATTGGAGCGTTCCTTCTGATCGGTCGGGCTGCGGGCCGGATCCTCCAGCCTCGGGCGCGACACGAAATACACTGGCATCGGGGTGAAAGGCCGCCCAGGCGAACCAATACCCCTCTACGACCTCGACCTTCTCCGATACATCGACATCGAAGACCTGGGCGACATCGTCGTAACGTACGCGAACCTTCTCACCGGCGAGCAGCTCCTCGGCGAAGCCGCCAGCGCGCACCAGCTCGGCCGCGGGATAACCCCGCGCGACCACACCCGGAATGCGAAGGCCCAACGTCGGCATCTTCGGGTGATAGCGATCGTCCGAGGGTGCTGGAAACATCAGGCGGGGGGATGCGGCGTAGCCCGCGTAGGGGGAGCGTCCGTAGTTTCTCTTGTGGCCGGTAAGCCTGGAGAGGATCGTCGTATCCGGATGCCGCAGGCTCCATGCACCCCAGCTCTCCATGCGCGAGCGCAGCAGCTCGAGCTCGCTACCGCGGCTTGCGCCGGAGATCGCACGGGAAGAGATCTGGGACCACAAGCTCTCGGTCTCGCGGTCGTACATGAGAACATCGGATTGGTAGAGCAGGCCTGACACGCCAAAGTGTCGCTCGGCGCCGGCAATGCGGCGATCGAAGACCATTCCGGTCCCGCACAAGGGGCACCAGCTGATCAGCACGGGGCGCCCACCCACCATGTCGTTCACCAGTTCGTGGTGGTCGAGGATCGGCACCGGATAGGCCCGTGCTTCGCCGTTCCATTCGAAGCCCAGGACCATGACGTCATCCGCCCATCCGAGATCGCCCGAGTCGCCCGCGGGCCCGCTCTTCGGGTGGTCCAGAGCCGGAATGCCATCTCGAGGGGGGCCTCCGGCACGAATCTTCGCGGCTGGAACATCAGCCCCCGCCAGATCGAAGCCGTTTCGGATGGGCTCTGCCGCCGCGGCCAGGGCGATCAACAGAACCACGTGAAGGCCCGCGGCCCACGCGCCGAATCTCCGAAACTGCCCGGCTGCCTTGATTTCACCCACGCCTGTCTGCCTCCAGACAGGATTACGGGATGGAAGGCCGCCGGGTTACGCAGGCTTACCCCCAGGGTGGCATCCGATTCCCGCGGGGGGTGCGAGGTGACACTTCGGCCGAGCTCCAGGCCACTCACGGACGATTGGGAAAAAGCCATGAGATCCGCGCTCCGCCTGTCGCTCCGATGCCTGCTTGCCAGCCTGCTGGCGGCGGCCGTCCAAACAGGCGGGGTCCTCGCGGAAGATCTGGAGCTGGCCACGGCGGCGTATCCCATCAGCCTGGCCCCCCTGCCCACGGTTGCAGCCTTCCCGCCCTCTCTCTACTCGCCGGATCTGCGCGGCGATCCCAGGATCAGCCGTCTCTGGGCGGAGACCGTCGAGGCCGAACGAATCCGCGATGTCGGGCACGCGGCCGAGTTGAAGCGGCGTGTTCTCGAACTCCTGCCCGGGGATGTCCATACCCGTTGGCGTCTTGCGCGAGACCTTCTGAACCTTGGCGAGGCCATGCCCGCCGACCAGAAGCGGGAGCGGCTGCGGATCTACCGGGAAGCCCGGGCCCTGGCCTCGAGTGCGGCAGGGGCTGACCCGGACTGCGTCGAGTGCTGCTTCTACGATTTTGCAGCCACCTCGCGCATCGCAACCATCAAGGGCGCGCTCCGTTCGATTTCCCTGATCAAGGCGTCCGGCCATGTGCTCGAACGATGCCTCGCCATGGAGCCCTCCGTCTGGAGCGACACGGACTGGAACCACGAGCGCGGCAACCTCTACTACGGCGCGGCGGTGTACTACCGAATGGTGCCGGATACCTGGTGGATGGAGCGGCTGCTCGGCTTTCGCGGTGACAAACGGGCCGCAGTGCAGCTGGCCCGACAGGCCTACGAGGTGACACCCAGCCGGATCGACTACCGGGTGGAACTCGGCGTCGCTCTGATCTGTCTGGGAAACGCCACGGACGAGGATGCTGCGCGCGCCGAAGGCATGGCGCTGCTTGGAGACCTGGACGAATTGTCCATGCGCCTCGCGACCGATCCGCTGGACATCCTTCGTGCCGCGGAGGTTCGCGCTGAACCGGATGGCGCCTGCGGAAACGCGCGCTCCTTCGAAATCGAGTAAACCCCGCGAACGCGTTAATCTCGGGCTCGTGACGCGTCGAATCGGCTCGGTCGTCTTCTGGGCCTTTCTCACCTTTTCCTCGATCCTCTTGTTCCCGGTTGCCGTGCTGCTCTGGGCACTGACCGTCCTGTTCGACAAGCGGCTCTTCCTGCTCCACAAGTTCACCTGCTTCTGGGCCGCGCTCTACACCTGGGCAAACCCGGTCTGGCCGGTCACGATCGTGGGCCGCGACAAGATCCGCCGGGACGAGACCTACGTGATGGTCTCGAACCACCTTTCGCTCGTGGACATCTTCGTGGTGTTTCGCCTGTTCACCCATTTCAAATGGGTTTCGAAGGTCGAAAACTTCCGACTGCCCTTCATCGGCTGGAACATGCGCCTCAATCGCTACATCGAGCTGCGACGCGGGAAGCGCAGCAGCGTGATGCAGATGTTCCGGGCCTGCGAACGGACCCTCGAAGAGGGCAGCTCGATCATGATGTTTCCTGAAGGCACCCGCTCGGTGAACGGGAAGCTCCGGCCCTTCAAACCAGGCGCTTTCGAGCTGGCCATCCGCTGCCAGAGGCCGCTGCTCGTGATGACCATCGAAGGCAGTGACAACGCCTTGCCCAAGCGTGGCTTCGTGCTCCAGGGCATCCACCCGATTCGCATGAGCGTGCTGGGGGAGATCCCGGTCGATGAACTCGGGACGGATGAAGGAGCCCTCTCCGATCGCGTGCGCAACCAGATGGCGGAACACCTGGGACAGAGTACCCGCACGTGACACGAGGCGGCTCCTGGCGAAATCGGAACGTCCTCGTCCTCGGCCTGGTCAGCTTCTTCACCGACGCGGCGACCGAAATGGCCATCCCGCTCCTGCCCTTCTACCTGACGACGGTACTCGGCGCGGGCGCCCTCACCCTCGGCTGGATCGAGGGCATGGCGGACGCGGTCGCCAGCCTGCTGAAGCTCGTCTCGGGGAGGTGGTCCGATCGTATCGATCGGCGACGCCCCTTCATCCTCGCCGGATATGGGCTCTCCAGCCTGATCCGTCCATTCCTCGGTGCGACCAGCAGCGCCGGGCATGTCTTGCTCGTGCGGTTGATCGACCGCACGGGAAAGGGGCTCCGGAACAGCCCGAGGGATGCGCTGATCGCCCGCTCGGTGGACGAGGGCGAGCGCGCCGCCGCGTTTGGTCTGAATCGTGCGCTCGACCACGCGGGCGCCGTGCTTGGGCCGCTCGTCGCAGCCGGTTTCTTGTTCTGGGTGTCGCAAGACGTGCGCGTGCTGTTCTGGCTCACGGCCATCCCCGGTGCGATGGCGCTTGCCTTGCTGATCTGGGGAGTGCGCGAAGTCGACGACCGGCCCGCCGCACCACCCACGCCCCTACCCCCGGAGACGAAGCAGGCTCCCCAGCTGTGGCGCTTCCTCCTGCCCCTCGGCCTGTTCACGCTCGGCAATGCCAGCGATGTCTTCCTGCTGCTGAAAGCGGGAGGCGAGCAAGCCAGCATCACCACCCTTCCGTTGTTGTGGATGGGCCTTCATATCGTGAAATCCCTCTCCTCCATCCCGGGCGGCCGGCTCGCGGATCGCATCGGGCGGCGACGCACGATCGCCGCCGGTTGGGTCTTCTATGCTGCGGTGTACGCAGGCTTCGCCTTCGCGGACACGCCCCGTGAGATCGCGGCCCTGTTCGTCGTCTACGGCCTCTACCATGGATTGACCGAGGGAGCGGAGCGAGCCCTCGTCGCCGATCTCGCGCCGGCAAGGGGACAGGGAACCGCGTTCGGCTGGTATCACCTCACCCTCGGTCTGTTGAGCCTGGCCGCGAGCCTGCTCTTCGGCGGCCTCTGGGATGCATTCGGCAGCCATGTCGCCTTCCTCACCAGTGCCGGTCTGGCCCTGATCGCCGCCCTCTCGATGGCAGCCTTGGCAAGCACATCGGCGAAGGCACAGCCGGGCTGAGGCCCCACCCATGAATCCGACCTGGCTCGTGACGGAGCGCGCAGATGCGGAGTGCCGGGCGGCTGTCCTAACCTCGTCGATTCCGTCGGAGAGGAGCCGCCATGGGCCAATACGACCGCGAGGAAATCCTGGAAGCGTTCACGCACTACAAGCAGGCGCGTGACGAAGCCTCCCGCACCGGAGATTGGGGCATCTGGGCAGCCACCTTCACGGACGACGCGCATTACATCGAACACGCCTACGGTGAGCTCGACGGTCGCCAAGCCATCCAGGCGTGGATCCAGGTCGTGATGGCGCCCTTCCCTACGATGACGTTTCCCCAGGATTGGTGGGTGCTCGACGAAGAACGCGACGCCATCGTGTTCTGCTGTCAGAATCAATTCCCGGAGCCCTACCAGGAAGACGGCACGCCTTTCCAGTTTCCGAACTGGACCCGTCTCGTATACGGCGGGAACGGCCAATGGGCTTCGGAAGAAGACATCTACAACCCGGCCCGAGATGCAGGACGCGTCTTCAAGGCCTGGATCAAGGCCGGCGGAAAGACACGAGCCGACGAAGCCGTGGCCATGGAGCATCGATAGGGTGCCCGCTGCCACCCTCGACTAGCTGCGGAACTTCTGCCCAAGAGAATCATGACGCGTTCCGGACTCCGCTGGCTCATACTCCCGTGCCTCTCGCTCCTCTGGATCGGTACGGCCTCGGTCGCGCAAACGCCAGCCAAGCCCCCGTCGGCTCGGCTCACGGCCCTGCCCGAGGGTGTTTCGCCGCCGACCCTCGACGGAAACCTGGATGACGAGGCCTGGGCCCACGCCGCGTTGATCGGACCTTTGACCCAGGTCCTTCCCATCGAGGGCGGCCGGCCGAGCGAGCGCACCGAAGTGCGGATCACCTACGACCGGGACGCCCTCTACATCGCCGTCCACGCATTCGATCGCGAACCCAGCCGGATCGTTGCCTCAGGCATGCGGCGGGATGCGAGCTTGCTTCCGGACGACCGCATCAGTTTCCTCCTCGACACGTTCCACGATCATCGCAACGCCTTTCTTTTCTCGACCAACCCGAATGGCTCGCGCTTCGACGGGATCGTCGAGAACAACGTCTCCTTCAAATCCGAATGGGATGGGATCTGGTACGCGAAATCCCGCATCCACGATGATGGCTGGAGCTGCGAGTTCGAGATCCCGTTCAAGACCCTCACCTTCGATCCGAATGGCTCGACGTGGGGCTTCAACCTGTTGCGCACCGTGCGCCGACACAACGAAGAGAACCGCTGGGCTTCGGCCAAACAGAACAAATCCCTGATCGACGTCTCCGAAGCCGGCACGCTTACGGGCCTGCACGGGCTCGAGCAGGGCCTCGGCCTCGACATCAAGCCAGGGGGCTCCCTTGGCTGGACCAATGACCGCAGTGCCGACCGCAGCTACACGAACCTCGACCCGAGCCTGGATGTCTTCTACCGGGTCACACCCTCGATCACCGCAGCGCTCACCGCCAACACGGATTTCTCCGATTCGGCGGCGGACGCGCGCCAGGTGAACCTCACGCGCTTCGCCCTCTTCTTCCCGGAAACCCGCGACTTCTTTCTCCAGGACGCAGGGATCTTCGATTTTCCGGTCGGCGGCACGGGCGCCACCAATGGCATTCCGTTCTTTTCGCGGCGTATCGGCATCTCCGAAGACGGCGATGAAATCCCGATCCGTGTCGGCGCCAAGATCACCGGCCGCACGGGCCCGTTGAATTTTGGCGCGCTGAACGTGCAGATGGCGGGCCACGGCGATGTCGACGCCAAGAACCTCTCGGTCGGTCGCGCCAAACTGAACGTCGGCGAGGAATCTTTCGTCGGCATCCTCGCCACCCACGGCGACCCGCTTACGAACGGGTCGAACAGCCTGTTCGCCGGCGATCTGAATCTTCGCACCAGCAGACTCTTCGGGAATCAGATCCTCGAATTCCGCAGTTGGCTCCAGCATTCGACCACGTCGGGCCCGATCGGGGATGATGACGCCTGGAGCGTGCGGCTCGCCTACCCGAACGATCGTTGGAATTGGGCCCTCGACATCAAACAGGTCGGCGAAAACTTCAACCCGGCGCTCGGCTTCGTGAACCGGCCCGAGACCCGACAGAGCATCGCTTCGCTGCGTCGTCGCTGGCGGCCGGTGGGAAGTGAAATCCGATTCTTCGAAGTCTCGGGATTCGGCATCATGAACACGGACCTGGGCAACGATCTGGAATCGCTGCTCATCAGCTCCGCCGGGCGCATCGAGAACCAGGCGGGTGATTTCATCCGGCTCGTAGGCAACCACCGTACGGAAGTCCTGGAAACGGGCTTCGAAATCCTCCCGGACATCGTCGTCCCCAAGGATCGATACGACTTCAATCGCGTCACCCTCTCGCTGGGTACCGCCACCTCTCGCACCTTCGCCACGCAGCTCTCATTTGGCGCGGGGACCTTCTATTCGGGACATATTCGTGCAGGCCGCGCCTTGCTCGAGTGGCGTGCGTCGAAACACTTCTTCGCCTCCCTCGAGTACCTCCAGAACTCCGTGCGTCTCCACGAAGGGAACTTCAGTACTCGCCTCGGACGGGTGAACATCAACGTCGTCTTCACACCCGATCTCTCCTGGGAAACCTTCATCCAGTTCGACAACCTGAGCAACAGCCTGGGTTGGAACAGTCGGCTTCGCTGGATCCTCCGCCCTGGAGAAGAGGTCGTCTTCATCTGGAACCAGGCCTTCGACACCTCGAACTACGACCTTCGCAGCACAGGAACCAATCTGACCGGAAAAGTATCCTGGACGTTCCGGTTCTAGCCGCAATGAATCAACCAGGGGGGATAGAGTTTACAATTGACTTCTTGCGTAAACTCCCGTGGAACAGATGGCTCGCCGCCTAGGAGGAGGCTCCGATGGACTTTTCACACGATGACTTGATCCGGGTCTATCGCAAGATGCGGACGATCCGGCGCTTCGAAGACAAGCTCCAGGAACTGGTTGCCGCAGGCAAGCTGCGTGGCTTCCTGCATCTCTATTCCGGCGAAGAGGCGATCGCGGTCGGAGTCTGCGCGCACCTCTCGGACGACGACGCCGTCGGCTCGACCCACCGCGGCCACGGCCATTGCATCGCCAA
>JAFDCZ010000198.1 GCA_019312665.1 Deltaproteobacteria bacterium
GCCTCGGTCACCGGCGCCCCCCGTCGACCTTGATCTCCACCGTCGGCTGCTGCGTTCCCCATCGCTCCCTCAGGATCTGGACGTCGTGGGCCGTCTCGTCATCCGGCAGGTCGATCCGACAGAGATACTCGTAAGCACGCTGTTGGGCCGCCTTCACCTTCCTGCATTCGTTGGCGTCGTTCCAGGTCTCTCCGGCCTTGATCCGGGCAGAGACGTCGGTGGCATCCATTCCGTTCACATAGATGTGTACGGACCCCGGCGTCGCGTCGTCCGCTGCGCCGACGACGACGTAGTCGTTAGTTGGCTCGCTGCACGAACCCGCCGTCGCCGAGATCGCGACCTGGTTGGTCTTGAAGCTGCCGACCACTTCCTTGTATTTCGAGGGATAGGGCAGGTGAACGGCGTTCTTCTCCGCACCGGCAGGCAGGTTGTAATGGGCGGTCGTAGCATAGACTCCGTCCTGCGAAGACACGCGCAGGCAGACATCGCGGGACTCCCGCGCGACGACGAGCTCGGAGGGCAGCAACTTGAGTTCGTCCGTAGCGAGCCGCGAGGCCGCCGAGGCAGCCATGACGCCGACGACGACATGACCCGAGACGTTCACCTGCGGATCGTATCGCTCGAGAAAGCTGTCCTCCTCCTCGACGAGGGTCGCTTTCAGAATCTCCTGGGCGCCGGCTTCGAGCGGGGCGAGCACGCCAAGGGTCACGGCGAGCAGGATGACGAGGACCGCGTGACGCAGTGAGGGCGCCTCTGATCCCGGGAGGATTCGGCACTTGGACGACATGGGCGGCCTCTCGGATAACGCCACGGCATGCCTCTCCCGAGCCCTGCGAGGGGCGAGCGGGTCACTGCGCGATGGCCTAGCCGATCAGTATCCCATACTCGACAGGTATGCGGACACCCCGACGAACGAGATTCGGGCCGCGGAGCGAAACGGAGCCCTCAAACGGGCCTGGCGCCTACCATGCGGCGGCAGCCCGAGGCCAAAGAGTCTGATCAGCTCGCGTCGAATCTCGTTGTTTCCGCCGCCGAAGTCCTCGCGGGGAGGACCAAGGCCACGCTCGGTCTACACAGAAGTTGGACCAACCGAGGGGGCAGGCTCAGGAGGACCGCAGGCGGTGGCTCCAACATGGAAGACGGACTGCAACCGGGGGCGGGTCAAGGCAACCTGGATCCGCCTGCTAGGCTTCAGCCAGTAAGGCCATCCCCATGACGAGCACCGATCTCACACCCTCCACCGAGCAGGTCGAGGCGCTTCGCGACAAGGTGGGCCCGGGACCGGTCGTGATGCTCAATCTGCTGAAGTTTCGCGAGCAGGGAGGCCGCAAAGCCTTCGCACGATGCGGCGCCCTCAGTGGTCCACTCGTCGCCCGGCAGGGGGGCGAGATCTTCTAGCTCGCCCCAGGCGACCCGACCCTTTCAGGGGAAACTTGGGACCAGGTAGTGATGGTCCGTTTTCCCGACATCGAGACCTTCATCGGACTTGCAGCAGGCCCGGAATACCAGCAGCAAGCACCGGCACTGCGGGAAGCCGCACTCGAACGCACGCTCTGGATGGTGACCCAACCTCCCGAGGTCTGAGCGCCGCGGCTTCGGACAACCCGGCGTCTGGCACGTTGGGGTCGATCGATCGCCCCCAGACGCGACAGTGCCTCGCCCAAAATCCGCCCACCCACTGAATTCACTGGTGGGCCGTCAGGGACTCGAACCCTGAACCCTCGGCTTAGATGCGCGACGCGGCGGGCAAATACGTGTTCCAAGTCGGTTAGTTGAACGGTTTAGCGGCGTTCAGCTGGTCGAGATTGGCCGGAATTGGCCTCAGAAGCGACCCCACACTCGAGCGTCTGAACGTTCGTCCTGAGCCGGAACGGCGGGCGGTCCAGGACCGAGGCGTCAGGGAGGTCATCGCGTCCCCGAGGTCGGCGGACTCCATCATCGATACGAGCGTCTGGCCGCTTGACCCACGGCGGATGAGGTTCTCGGAGAGGACACGTGTCGTCGCCGCGATTCGTTCAACCACGCGTCGCTGGATCTGGCCTAGCGCGGGTCGAGGCGCAGGAAGTAGCGCGGCGGGAAGCCGGTAACGAAGCGGAAGGCCAGCGGGAGGCCGTTGTCGCTCTCGACCCGTTCGTGCTCGTCGCCGGAGACCGGTACGGCCCGGCGCGCCGTCGTCTTGCCCTCGATCGTCACATCCACGTCCGGCTGCTCGAGCGCACGTTTGTACCAGGCACGTGGCCAGTGATTGGCGGCGACGTAGAGCTTCTCGTCGCTCGTCAAATGCGCCAGCACCCGATCGTGCGAGCTTCCAGGCGCGTCGCTGGTCGTGATGACGAGGGTTTCGCCCGCGGTGGGCTGAATCACTCCGATCAGGGATTCGAACGCTACGACGATCCCAATGTAGACTCCGAGTACGATCGCGATGATCTTCAAGGGCTTCACGCTTGATCTCCCGTGTGTGAGCAGATGCGGGGGATCCTAGCGGGTGATGCGAAAGCAGGGGGAAGCCAGATGAATGCGACGATGAATGTGAGATTTCGGGTCGGTCAACGCACTAAATCCGATCGGTGACCATGCGACCGGAACGGCGTTGCTCTGCCCACCGAAACGACATCACCAACGGGGAATGAAATGGTCGAAGAGAGCGAAACCTTCAATGGAAGCTGGCCCTATCAGGCGCAGTACTTTGCAGAACACGGTTTCCGTCAACACTACGTTGATGAAGGCAGCAAGTTGGCTGCCGAGACCTTTGTTTGCGTGCACGGTGAACCCACCTGGGGATATATCTACCGCAACTTCATACCCAGACTAAGTGAAATCGGTCGAGTGGTGGTCCCGGACCATATGGGTTTTGGGAAAAGCGAAACGCCACAGGATCGCGAATATTCTGTCGAAGAGCACTGCGACAACCTCGACGCGCTGTTGCTCTCGCTTGATCTCCATGACATCACCCTGGTTATGCAAGATTGGGGTGGACCGATCGGAACCAATTTCGCGTTTCGCCACCCCGATCGCATCAAGCGAATTTTCTACATCGATTCGATCCCCAGAGTTGGAATCCCTTCGGGCGTCGACATGGCGGCTCTTGCCGAGAATGGCAACACGCCCTGGGCAGAGTTCTTTACCAGCGACGAATTCGAACCCGTCATGAGTCACTTGTCGCGCAACATCTTGTCGGTGCTAAAGCTGGTGGGTTTCGTGAATAATCAAGTCATTAATGACGACTGGATTAGGGCTTATGCCTCACCGTTCCCAACAACCGAGTCTTGCAAAGGCGCGAAGGCGTTCCCGCTGAACACGATCAATCCTGAGTCCTGGTCGTATCTGGAAGCCGCGATGAAGAAACCCGGCGTGATCGAGGCGCTACGCGCCAAGCCGGCCATGATGGTGATGTGTGACAAGGATCGCAATTTCCCCGAGGTGCTTGTCAAGGGCATGCTCCGCGAAATCTGGCCAGACGCGCCATTCATCATGCTGCTCAATGTGGGACACTATGCGCAGGAGGACGCGCCGGAAACCCTGGTGGCAATGATCGAGCAGTTTATCGGTACCCACTGAATACGGTCAGTCACAAGCAAGCGGCACGGGAGTGGGAAGAACAAGCTCCCTTTTCGGCACCGCCGCCAAGTAGGCATTCTGGCAACTAACCCTTATTTTCGCGTCCTGGCCCCTTCCGGGATTACCGAAGCGTGAGGAATCCGCGGCTCGAGCTACGCGGGCGCATGCGGGAGCTGGCGCGCACGCGGATGCGACACGGGTACCGACGGCTTCACCTACTGCTCGAGCGAGAGGGCTGGAGTCTCGGACGGAATTTTGCGTACAGGCTCACCTGCGAGGAGGGGCTGCAGTTTCGCAGCAAACTACCGAGGCGGCGCAAAATGGTGGTGACGCGACGCGAGCGGTTCGTGCCGCGCCGAGTGAACCAGGCGTGGAGCATGGACTTCGTTTCGGATCAGCTGGTCGATGGCCGGCGCATTCGCGCGCTGACGGTCGTGGAGGTCTTCAGCCGCGAAGCGCTCGCGATTGAAGTGGGTCAATGGATGCGTGCCGAGAACGTTGTCGAGGTGTGCAATCGGCTCGTCACTCGCCGTGGCAAGCCCAAGCGTGTCTTCGTTGACAACGGCGGCGAATTTTCCGGACAGATTTTCGACCTCTGGGCGTAGCATCACGGGGTTTGGATCGATTTCAGCCGCCCCGGAAAGCCGACGGACACCTGCTTCATCGAGACCTTCAACGGATCGCTTCGCGACGAGTGCTTGAAGGTCCACTGGTTCGAAACGGTGGAGGAGGCGAAAGCGAGGATCGAGGCATGGCGGAGGGATTACAACGAGAGCCGGCCTCACCGGGCGCTCCGGGAGCAAACGCCTGCTGAATTCGCTGCGAAAACCAAGGAGTTAGAAGGATCAATGAGCTTGGAAACCGTCGGGAACCAACGCTTAATGGGGTCCGGAGCACCCAGCGGCTCACCTTGCCTCGATCCGAAGAATCTAGCCGGATCGATATGGGGGAGGCAGGTCACGCGGCCCTATTTAAAACCACGGACGGTGATCGAAACTGATCAGGCTGTTCTCAGCGACACCCATGTGGGGGCGATCGGAGTGGATCGATGGCTCCGAATCCCTGGCCATTGAACTCGCGAAAAGCCCCGCTACGCTCTGCCCCGAGAGGCCATGTTCGGGCCGCGGCCAGCCTTGCTTTTCAGCCTGCCTGTTCTCACCCCAAGATGAACCCGCCTTTCAAATACCCAGCCAACATCGGCTGGTAGTCAAGACGATCGCGCAAAGGGTCGGCCGCTCGGACTGTCTGAGCGACAACCTGCCGGTCATTGCATGCCTCTGTCGGATTTTCGACCCGGGGCGAACAGGACAATCAGTGAGCAAAAAGATCTACGTCGGAAACCTGCCCTTCTCCAGCACGGAGGAGGACCTCCGGGACGTCTTCGGCCGCCACGGCGGTGTCGCATCTGTAGCCGTCATCACGGACCGCGAGACCGGCCGCCCGCGCGGCTTCGCCTTCGTCGAGATGGAAGACGAGAGCGCGGCAGCGGACGCCATCCGCGCCCTCGATGGCAGCGACCTCGGTGGCCGAAACATCAAGGTAAACGAGGCCCAGGACAAGAACCGCGGCGGCGGCGGCGGCGGCGGCGGCGGACGCTACTAGCGGACGGATCCGATGCATGGACCGGTACGGGGTGCGCCCCGTACCGGTCCCGTGCAGCCGCGAGCGAAAGCCCTCCCGTCCGACCGTGTTCCTGATGAGAACCCGGCCTTCGCCGGATTCCAATCTCGATTGAACGCTATCGCTGAGATGGGGAATGGGCCTCCTGCTTCGCAGCGGCCACTCTTCATTGAACGCTATCGCTGAGATCGTGGGCCGTCAGGGCCTCGAACCCTGGACCCTCGGGTTGAAAGCGCGACGCTAAGATCGAATACGCGTTCTAAATCATTTGGTTGTACGTTCTGGGGGCGTCCAGGTGGTCGATTTTGGCCGGAATTGGCCTCAAAATCGCCCCCACATCGGCGCTGCCGCTCAGTCCCAATGCAGCACGAGCGGCCAAGACCACCCGACCCTGCTGATTGCGATTCACCCATCCGGCGAAGATCAACATCAGGAACTGAAGCTGCAGAGTGTTCATCGGCCCGAGCGTACGCCGGTCAAGGTGTCGGATGATGGCCGAGAGCGACGACCACCCCAGCCTTCAGGAGTCCGAAATCGTTCGCGTTTCGGCTCGGCTGATTTTTGGCACAGTACGGCGGCGTCGAGCAGCAGAGCGCCCTACCCGGCCTCCACTCGGCTGAACGGACAACTCGGCTCCGCGACGCGGCTCAGACCTCGTCGGCAACCCGGTAGCGTTCCTGATAGCGCCGGAAGTGTGCGCGGTCGTTCGCAACTCGCTCCGCGCTCAGCGTATATCGGTGCTCGCCGAACTTCCCCTTGGGCTTGGCCGCCAGGTACGCCGTCATGCGCTGGCGGGCGGCGTCGCCAAGAGTGCGCCCGAAGTGATCGTAGATGCGCTCGATGCAGGCCATGGGGTCGTCCATCAGATCGGCGTAGCGCGCGTCGCAGATGTTCTCGGCCGGCACGGTACCGTCGTCGCGCTGGTTCATGACGTGCTCGAGCCGCGCCGCGGTCGCCTCTCCAAAGACGATGTCCTCGAAGGCCGTCGAATCGAAGGGCTGATCGCTGCGGATCCAGTAGAGCGCACCCAGCAGGCTCGTCGTCGACGCCATGCATCGGACGGGGTCACGGTGCGTCTGTACGAGCTGCGCGTCGGGGTAGACGGCGAGCAGGGTCGCCAGATGGCTCTGGTGCTCGGGCGCCTTGAGGAGCCAACGCCGCCGCGGGTGCCGCCACTGCAGGATCTTCAGGAAAGTGCGGTGGAACTCGTATACAGGCCGCATGTCGGCAGTGGCGTACCAGGCCGCGTACGAGGGCGCCTGCTGCAGCGAGGCGATGTGGTCGCTGACGAATGTGTTCGCCCAGATGAGCCCGCACTCGGCCGGGATCGTCCCGCCCATCTCGTGCATCGTCCCGAACTCGGGCACCGCCCGCGTCCACTGGGTGACGAGCGCGTGGGCGCGCTCGATACGCGGGTCGTCGGCATAGTGCGCCGTCTCGGGAGCTGGGCACGGAAACAACGCCTCCCACGTCTGCGGGACACCGCACTCCGGGTCGCAAGCCAGTAGCTCGAACAAGATCGAGGTGCCCGAGCGAGGCAGACCGACGATGAAGGTCGGCGCCTCGATCCGCTCGTCGTGGATCTCGGGGTGCAGGGCGAGCAGGTCGTGGATCTGCAGACGATTGGAGAGCCAGATCAGCAGGTCGCTGCGCGTCAGGAGGCGCCCCCACAGCGTGAGCTGCGCCTCGTCTTCGAGGGCGCGCAAGAGCACCCGGAAGGGCTCGAGCCATGTGTCAGGGCCGAAGTCGGCTAGGCCCGTGCGCTCTCGCGCGGCCGCGAGGAGAGAGGCCTCGTCGAGCGGCACCACCTGGGCGAGGTCGAGCGCACCGCCCTCGCGATTCAACGCGTCGAGCCAGGCGGGCCGTTGCGGCGGCTCCCACGAGAGATCCGCCGAATCGGCGCGATCCGCGCCCGCCCGGCCCGCAACTCGTTCGGACATGAATTCTCCTCACCCTCGTGACGGCTTCGCGTGCCGTCCGTCACACCACCTCACGCCGTCCAGCACCGACCCGAAGCGCTGCGAAAGCGCGACGCGGCGACGGCCGTCTCTCGACCGACGGGCATTATAGGCGCCGCATCCTGCCCCTACGAAATCCCAAAGGAGCCTGGCATGTTCGGAGACTGCGAGGACGACGCTGCGCTGCGCGAGGCCTGCCACGCCTTCTGCGACGATCTCAAGCGGGCCGACGAGCTCGTTTTCCGCGACACGGCGCCCGCCCTGCCCGTCGACCGCGCCAAGGGCTTTCGGCTGCTGGCGCGCAATATCTCGCTGGCGCCTCAGTTCCAGCTGGACAACGCAGACCCGCGCTTTCCGGAGCTGATGCGCTGGTGATAGGGAATAGAAGCAGCGTTTCTCTACGTCCGATAGTTACGTTTCCGACAAGTAGGCCCGAGGGGGGCCTGCTCGACTCTTCGCTGTGCAAGCAGAAGAGCCGCTCGACCTAAGGCTGTCCCGCCACCAATCTGGGGATGACCTTCCGCATGTCTTCCGTCGTCCATAGACCCTCGCGGGGGTTGATGGCGCTCGGGTGCCGCGCTGGGGGAGGGACGAGATGAATCGCATCCCCGGCAACTTCGAGGTTGATGGCGCTCGGGTGCCGCGCTGGGGGAGGGACGAGATGAATCGCATCCCCGGCAACTTCGAAGGTGCGCCCGGTGATCTTGCGGCCCTCATCCGTGCACAGGTAGACCGCCAGGGGCGCCATGTTCTCGGGCTGCTGGATTCCGTAAGTGGCCATGATCTGCTCGTCGGTCATGTTCAGGTCTTGCTTCATGTCCGCGATCCAGGAGTCCACCAGTCTGGTCCGAGTGGCGCCGGGCGAAATGCAATTGACGCTCACCTGGGAGTCTTCGAGTTCGGCGGCGAGCGTCAGATTGAGTGAATAGACGGCGGCCTTGGAGGCACTGTAGGCCCCGATGCGAGGTGTGCCGGAAAACGCCGCCCCGGAGGTGACCAGGATGATGGCGCCGCCCCCCTGCTCCCGCATCGCGCGGGCGGCGTGGTGGGCCACGTTGAACGTCCCCTTGGCGTTGACGGCAAGGGCCTTGTCCCAGTCCTCCTCGGTGAGCTCGAACAGCAAGTTGTACCGTTCGATCGCGGCGTTGCAGATCACCGCGTCCACCCGCCCGAATTTGCCGAGAGCAGTCTGGATGATCTCGGCCGCACCCTCGAAGTCCGAGACGTCGTTGTAGTTGGCGGCCGCGGCCCCGCCAGCACCCTCGATTTCTCGGACCACCTCATCGGCCGGGGAGTGGCTGCTCCCATCGCCATGGTCGGGGCTGCCAACGTCGTTCACCACGACCTGGGCGCCTTCGGCTGCCAGCGCGACTGCATAACATCTCCCGATACCACGCCCACCTCCAGTGACCACCACCACCTTGCCGTCGAGCAA
>JAFDCZ010000351.1 GCA_019312665.1 Deltaproteobacteria bacterium
GGATGAAGAATCCGGGTCCGCCTGCCACGTTGGCGCCGAGACCCACGCGGCTCATCACCTCCACGCCCCCGGCGATGCCGCAGTCGATGCTGCCGGCCGCCACCAGGGCACGGACCAGGTGATTGGCCTGCTGGCCGGAGCCGCACTGGACGTCCACGGTCGTGGCACCGCCGGCCCACTCCTTGTTGCGCGCGAGCCAGGCAATGCGCGTCAGGTTGGCTGCCTGCTCACCCGCTTGTGTGACGCAGCCGCCGATGCACTGCTCGACTTCTCCCGAGTCGATGCCCGCCTTCTCGATGACACCGTCCATGACGCTCGCGAATAGCTGCGCGGGGTGGAGGCCACTGAGCAGGCCCGCCCCCTTCCTGCCCTTGGCGATCGGGGTGCGTAGTGCTTCGACGATTACGGCTTCGGCCATTGCGAGTCTTCCTCTCCGCCTAGCTAGTCCTTGGGTAGCCCGAGCATTCGCTCGGCGATGATGTTTCGCTGGATGTTGGGTGTGCCGCCGCCGATCACCGTCGTGGGCCAGCCGAGGGCGCCGACCTGCCACTTGCCGCGGTCCGCCGATGCCTCCGTGTCTCCAATATACGGGCTGGCTCCGCCCAGCAGCTCCATTCCCATCTCCGCCATGGCGACGAGCAGGTTGCAGTTGTGCAGCTTGTTGATCGATGCGTCGCTCTGCGTGAGTTCACCCCGCACCTGGCGCGTCAGGGTTCGCAGTCCGTTCAGCCGGGCCGCCTCGATTCTGGCGGAGAAACGGGAGAGATCCCGGCGCAGCTCGGCATCTTCGAGGGCGGGTTGGCCGGCGATCCGCGACCTGCCCGCCAACTCGATCAATCGTTCTAGCGCCTTGTGGTGCCGATTGACCTCGGCGATGCCCGAGCGCTCGTTTTGGAGCGCTGCGCAGATGATCTGCCAGCCCTCGCCCTCCTTGCCGACCCGGTTCGCCACCGGCACGCGAACGTCCTTGAAGAAGACCTCGTTGTAGAGATCGGCGAAGTGATCGCCCGCAAAGCTCTTGATCGGGCGAACTTCGATGCCGGGGGTGTCGAGCGGGATCAACAGGCAGGTGATGCCGTCGAACTTCTCGCATTCGAAGTCCGTGCGCACCATGCAATAGATGCCGGTGCCCATGTGGGCGAGCGAGATCCAGATCTTCTGACCGTTGACGACGTACTCGTCTCCGTCGCGAACGGCCTTGCACTGAAGACCCGCCAGATCGCTTCCAATGTCGGGCTCGGAATAGCCCGTGCACCAGGCGGATTTGCCGTCGAGGATGTCCGGGAGGTACTTCTGCTTCTGCTCTTCGGTTCCGAATTGGATGATGGCAGGGCCGACCCAGCCCAGGCCGGTGTAGTCCTTGCCGATCATGGGCGCCTCGGCCTTGAGCATCTCCTCTTTGAGGATGAACTGTTCCATCACGCTTCCGCCGCTGCCCCCGCACTCGCTGGGCCAGGGGAACCCGACGTAGCGCTTCTCGCGCACGGCCTTCCACCATTGGGTCATCGCTTTGAACCCCCGCGCGTCGCGCGGGGGATTGTGTTCGGCGAGGAAGGCGCGCACCTCTTGTCGAAACGCCTCTTCTTCGGGAGTCAGATCGAAATGCGCCCCGCCTCGAAGCAGCGGGAGGTGCCGCAACTCGAAGGCGCGCTCATAGTGGGCGTTCGCGTCACCGAACATCGGACGCGCCCACTTGGAGCGCTTGAAATACAGCTGGATGTCGCAATCCACCGTGAATCCCGTAGCGCCGTGGAGCTGGATTCCGTCGATCCCCATGCGGACGAAGGTGTCGACCGCATAGGCCTTTGCGAGTGACGCCGAGCGCGACAGCTCCTCGTGGCGGTGGTCGATCGCCCAGGCGCCGTAGTAGAGCAGGGAGCGGAAGGACTCGAGGTCCACGAAGATCTCCGCCAGAGGGTGCTTCACGGCCTGAAAGTGACCGATCGGATGCCCGAATTGCGTTCGATCGTTCGCATACGCGACCGTGAGCTTCAGGGCGGCGTCGACGGCGCCGGAGATCTCGGCCGTGACCGCGATGGCGCCCTGGTCGACCAGCCGTTCGATCCAGGCCGCCGCCGAACCGGGGGTTCCGAGCAGCTGCTCCGGGCCCACCCGAACACCGTCGAGGTTCAGGTTGCCCATGCGTTTGGTTTCGTCGATCAGCGGGTAGGCCTTGGCCTCGACTCCGGCGGCCGACGCTTCGATCACCGCGAGCCCCACTTCGTCCGGCTCGTCGCCGCAGCGAAACGACACCACGAAGAGATCCGCCGTCCCGGGGTCCATGACGAAGCACTTCTGTCCGCTCAGGATGAAGCTCTCACCCTCGCGTTCGCCGCGCAGAGCGGTGTCGCTGGCGCGCAAGCCGGCCTCATCCTCGAAGAGCGCCAGTGTGCCCTTGGCCGAGCCGTCGGCGAGGGAGGGGAGCCAGCGCCGCTT
The DNA here is from genome assembly GCA_019312665.1 of Deltaproteobacteria bacterium. Taxonomy (GTDB): domain Bacteria; phylum Myxococcota_A; class UBA9160; order UBA9160; family UBA6930. The sequence continues at coordinate 2,437 of JAFDCZ010000351.1, forward strand.
CTGTTCTTCGTCGCCCACTTCCAGGATCGCGGTGGCGGCGAGGGTGTTGGCGATCAGCGGCGAGGGGAAGAGGCTGCG
>JAFDCZ010000199.1 GCA_019312665.1 Deltaproteobacteria bacterium
GCGCCGAACTGGGCCCGGCCCGTCACCTTGTCCACACCGTCGTGCCGAATGGGCCGGGTGCCCACCCAACGGAACTTACGCTCGCCGTTCTCCTCGCCCACGCCTCACCTCCGCGCGGGAGCGTACACCAGCCGGACCGTTGCTAGCTTCGGCCTCCGTGGAGCTGCAACTTTCCGACGCCGCAGTTCGGCAGGCCCTCCGCGTCCTTTGCGACGAGGTTGCCGAAGCCGGGGGCCGTGCCCTTGCGGTGGGCGGCTGCGTACGCGACAGCGCCCTCGGCCGACCGGCCCGGGACGTCGACGTGGAGGTCTTCGGTCTCTCCCCGGGGCGGCTGCGCGAAGTGCTGGCTCGCCGGCTCTCGGCCGTCGAGATCGGCCGGGCTTTTCCGATCTTCCACCTCCGCGGGCTGGCAATCGACATCGCGGTTCCCAGGCGCCGCGACGAGCGAGACCAATGGGATCCGGACGCGACGCCCGAAACGGCCGCGCTGCGGCGGGATTTCACGCTGAACGCGATCGCCCTCGATCCGCGAACCGGTGAGGTGATCGATCCGCTGAGAGGCTTGGAGGACTTGAGCGCCCAACGGCTGCGTCATGCGTCGAGCCAATTCGACGATGATCCTCTGCGCGTCCTTCGCGCCATGCAGTTGGCAGCGCGATTCCAACTCGAAATCGCTCCGGAAACCGTGGATCGATGCCGGAAGCTCGGCCCGACCGGACTGGCTCGCGAGCGGATCTTCGGCGAGTGGCGAAGGCTCTTGCTCGATGGCGTGGAGATCTCCCGGGGCCTGCGGTTCCTGCGCGATTGTGGCTGGACGCGCAGCGTGCCGGAGCTCGAAGCGTTGATCGACGTGCCGCAGGATCCGACCTGGCATCCGGAAGGTTGTGTCTGGACGCATACCCTCCACTGCATGGACGTCTTCGCGGCCGAGCGCAGCGGGAACGAACGGGATGATCTGGTCGTGGGTCTGGCGGTGTTATGCCACGATCTCGGCAAGGCGCAGACCACCCGCCGCGAAGGGGAACGGGTACGCGCGATCGGGCACGAGCAGGCAGGCAAAGCGCTGACGCGAAGCCTGCTGGCGCGCTGGACCGAGGAAACCTCGTTGGTCGAGGAGGTCGTCCCGCTGGTTCTCGCCCACCTGGCGCCGATTCAGCTCTTCGAGGCGAAGTCGGGGGATGCCGCGGTGCGGCGGCTTGCGAAGCGCGTGGGGCGCATCGACCGGCTGGTCCGCGTGGCCTCGGCAGACCAGAAGGGGCGCCCTCCGCTGGCCCCCGTGCCCTTCGAAGCTGGAGCGTGGCTGCTCAGCCGGGCCGAGGCGCTCGATGTCCGCCTGGCGCCGCCCGAACCCATCGTGCTCGGGCGCCATCTGATCGAGCTGGGGCTCTCGCCGGGGCCAGAGTTCGGGCCCGTGCTCGAGGCTTGCTATGCGGCCCAGCTTGACGGGCACTTCGCCAACCCGGCCGAAGGCGTGGCCTGGGCGCGCAAGGAGATCGGGCGACGCGGGCTCTGAACCAGGAGGGTCAGGCGCCAGCGGCCCGATGCAGCGCGACCTCCATCTCCTGGTGCTGGTTCTCCATGGAGGCCAGCAGGTGCAGGTGGACGCGTGTGCGCCGCAGGTTGTGGGCCGGATCGCGGATGCGGAAGTAGCGATCGCCTTCCAGGAAATCCGTGAGGAAACGGACCGCGAGCTCATACGTCATGACCTGGGGACCCACGGCCAGGCTGGCCTGCTCGGCGGGGGTCATCAGCGCGCCAGCGGTCTCGAACCAACCTTCCGCGAGAGCGCCGAACACGTCGATGCGCAGGCTCACCTTGGCCAGGTCGGCCTCGTCCTCGAGCGCGGCATTGCCTGCAGAGCGCACCAGATCCCCGAAATCCCACGCCAGCAAGCCGGACATCACCGTGTCGAGATCGACCACGGCGACCGCTCGGCCCGTGGCCCGATCGAAGAGCACGTTGTTGGCCTTGGTATCGGCGTGGATCACCCGCTCGGGGAGCGCTTCGCGATCGAGCGCTCGGGTCAGCGACGCTCGGCGTCGCAGCCCCTCGATCTCGGGCCGGACCTCGGCAACCCGGGCCACCCGATCTTCCGCGATCGCGGCTTCCAGCTTCGCGAGCCGTGCCGCGGTGTCGTGAAAATCCGGCAGGGTCGCGTGGAGCGGCGGGCCAGGCAGATCCGCCAGGCCGGATACGAAGGCGCCGAACGCGCGACCGATCTCCCGGGCGGCCGCGACATTCTCGACCAGATCGAAGCTCTCGGTGTTCGGCACCCGCTCCCAGGCACGCCAACATTCACGCTCGGGAGTTCGCAGGAGCACCTTGCCTTCCGGGGTCGCCAGGAGCCCGGGAACCCACGCCGCCACGCCCGGATGCCGGGCCACGCGCTGCATGTTCTCCATCAACGCGTCCGGGTCCGTGAAGACCTGCGTGTTGAGCCGCTGAAGCACGATGGCGCGAGGGCCATCCTCGGTCTCCATGTCGACCGCGAAGGTTGCGTGGATGTGGCCGTTGCCGAGCGGCGTGCTCGACTGAACCTGGCCGGGAACGAAGGCCGCGGCGACAGCCTCCAGCGAATCGCTCAACTCGGCAGCCAGAGAGCCGCGGCGCCGGCGCCCAGCGCCGACAGGCCCCACATGAGGGCGATGCCCGCGACGATTCCGCGGCGCCCCTCTCGCCAGAAGCGGAAGCCTTCTCGAAGGCTGGCCACGATCAGGATCGCGAGAGCCGCGAGGGCAAACGGGTTCCGATCGCCAAGGGAGAGCACCAGCACGGCGGCACCATTGGTGGCCATGATGGCCACCACCACGATCAGGATCGGGCGGAGCGCTGGATCCGTGACCCAGCTGCGTAGCCACTCATCCAGGCTGGCCGGTTCGCGCTCCTCCCCCACAGCGCGGAACGTATCGCACCGCGAGGAAGGCGCAGGCTTCAGCGGCGGCGGCGCATCGCCCCAACCACCAGCACGGCTCCGAGGGCGAACGCGGCGGCGGCGGTCGGCTCGGGCACGGCTGGCAAAGGCCTGGGGCGGGTGAGCACAGGGAATTGCAGCTTTAGGGGACTTTGCGTCACGAACTGAGCCATGGCGATATGGCTGAACAGGATGACGAGAAGGGGAAGAATGCGGTACAGGATCCTGTTCATGGGGGCTCCAGGTCGGCGTGATCTGTGGGCACCCTGCCAGGCTTCCACCGAATATGTGGGATTTTTTCCCTCGGAGAAACCATGCCCATTCCGACTCAGCCCTTCGGTCGCACCGGCCACGAGAGCACCCGCATCCTGTTCGGGGCCGCCGCCCTTGGCGGCATGCGCCAGGAAAAGGCCGATGCCGTCCTGGAACAGCTCCTCGAGGCGGGGATCAACCACATCGACACCGCCGCTTCCTACGGCGACGCCGAGCTGCGCATCGGCCCGTGGATGCGCGAGCACCGGAAGCACTTCTTCCTCGCCACCAAGACCGGCGATCGGGAGAAGGCCGCGGCGCGAGAGAGCCTGCACCGTTCCCTCGAGCGCTTGCAGGTAGATGCAGTCGACCTGATCCAGCTGCACAACCTGGTGACCGACCACGACTGGGAGAAGGCACTCGGCCCGGACGGAGTATTGGAAGCGCTGGTGGAAGCCCGAGACGAAGGGCTGGTCCGCTTCATCGGCGTGACGGGCCACGGTACCCGGGTGGCCGCGATGCACCTGCGCAGCCTGGACCGGTTCTCCTTCGACTCCGTCCTGTTCCCGTACAACTACACGATGATGGCCCAGCCGGAATACGCCGCCGACGTCGAAGCGCTGATCTCCCGCTGCGAAGAGGACAGCGTCGCACTCCAGACCATCAAATCCGTCGCCCGCCGCCGCTGGAACGGTGACGAGACGCGCCGCTTCAGCTGGTACGAGCCGCTCCTCGATCCGGAGCCCGTACGCCGAGCCGTCCACTACGTGCTGGCCCGAGAAGGCCTCTTCCTGAACACCTCCAGCGACGCCCGGTTGCTCCCCACGACCCTGGCGGCCGCCGCCGAAGAACCCGTAGCCCCGCCGCCCGAACACCTCGAAGCCGACATTACTCGCTACGAGATCCAGCCCCTCTTCACCCCCGGCGCCCACGACTCCATCTAACTCAACAGCGGGGACGGGGTTTAGAATTGGCTTGTTGAAGGGCGTAGCCCTTCAACAAGCCAATTGTAAACCCCGTCCCCGCTGTTGAGTTAATTTCCGGCGTTGGGGTCGGCGTAGATTTCGGCGTCGAGTTGGCCTTCGCCTTTCGCGACGATGCAGGTGACGGCGGCGTCGCCGGTGATGTTCACAGCGGTGCGGACCATGTCGAGGAGGCGGTCGATGCCGATGATCAGACCGATGCCTTCGACGGGCAGGCCGACCTGGCGGAGCACCATTGCGAGCATGATCAGACCCACGCCAGGCACACCGGCGGTCCCGATCGAGGCGAGGGTCGCGGTGAGCACGACCATCAGGTAGCCGCCGGGGCCGATATCGATGCCGTAGGCCTGGGAAATGAAGACCGTCGCGACCCCCTGCATGATGGCCGTGCCATCCATGTTGATCGTGGCACCGAGCGGGATCGTGAACGAAGCCACGCGGTTGTCGACACCAAGACGGCGCTCCGCGGTGCGAAGGGTCACGGGCAGGGTGGCGCCGGAGCTTGCCGTACTGAACGCCACTACCTGGGGCGAGCGCATCTTGCGGAAGAACATCACGGGGTCGAGCCGCCCGAGCACGGTGAGCAGCGCCGGATACACGCCGAGCCCGTGCAGGAGCAAGACGCCCAGCACGACGAAGAAATATTTGAGCAGCGGCTGAAAGGCTTCGAAGCCCTGCTCGGCAAAGACCTTGGCGATCAGGCAGAAGACGCCGATCGGCGCGATGCGCATCAGCAGCCCGACCAGGCGCATGATCACCGCGTTGGCGTCTTCGAAGAAGCGGAGCATCCGCGCACCCGCCTCGCCGGCCATCGTCATCGCCAGGCCGAAGAGCACGGCGAAGACGATGATCTGGAGCATGTTGCCCTCGGCCATCGCGTGGATCGGATTGGTCGGGAAGATCTGGATCAGCGTGTCGGCGAGCGACGGCGCGACACGCCCTTGGAATTGCACGTCGGTCGGAAGGTCGAAGCCTGCGCCCGGCTGGATGAGGATGGCCGCTGTGATCGCGAGCGTGATCGCCACTGCAGTGGTGAAGAGATAGAGCAGCATCGTGCGACCGCCGAGCCGGCCAAGGCGCGAGATATCGTCCAAGGCGGCGGTTCCGCACACCAACGAGACCAGAACCAACGGCACCACCAGCAGCTTCAGGCTGGCGAGAAAAATGGCGCCGCCCACATGCAGCAACCCCTGCACGATGAGCTGGGAGGCGTATCCCGCCTCGGCCAGGCCGAACGCATTCAACGCCAGCCCCAGGGCCAGGCCTGCGCCCATCCCGACCAAGATCTTGCGGGTCAGCCCGCTCGCTCCGATATCGTCCTGCGGCTCCGCACTCGCCATGGCACCCCCCCTCGTGGGCTCAGGATAGGGGACGCATCGCTGCGGTCCGAGTCATCCGACGATGTCGAGCCGCTCTTCCCAATCTTCGGGCTTCTCCCCACGCCGAACCACGCGCGGCAGGATGGTGGGAATACCCCGGGGATCCACTTCCGCCTTGGCGTGGACGAGCGCCTCCGCCGAGCGGTAGCCGCACATCGCCTTCAGGTTGGTGAGCGTGGGCGAGATCATCGGCATCTCACCCCCCTCATTCCGAGCGAGCGCGTCCTCCGGTCGAATCCACTCGCTGTGCACCGCCTCATGTCCATCGTGGATGGCCTCTTGATGCTCGGGAGCGAGCGCCACGAAGAAGCGCGTGTCGTAACGGCTGGGGTTGTCCATCGGCGTGATCCAGTGGGCGACGTAGGCCAACCGATCGGTCGCGAGCGTCAGCCCTTCGCGAGCACAGAGATCCTCGAGCGCGCCCTTCTCTCCAGCGTTCAGTCTTGCGCGATCGGCGCCGAGCCGTTTGCGGACGTCCGGATCCCGCAGCTCGAGGAGGCCCCCGTTCTCCCGTGTCGCCAACAGCAGGCCCGCCTCTTCGAAGCATTCGCGTAGCGCCGCCACCCAATAGGCCAGGCCGCCCGCCGGGACGTTCAGCGTCAGGTTCGCCTCGAGAAGGCTCGGAGCCCGGCACAGGGCCGTCGCCGCAGCACCGGCATCCGCGGTGTCGACCTTGCCGCCCGGAAAGACCCAGAGCCCGCCGAACATCCCGAAGGCCGAACGTTCCATCATGAAGACTTCGACGCCCTCACTCCCATCGCGCGCGAGCATCACGGTAGCCGCGGCCTTCGGAACGACTCCGCTCATCGAGGCAGCTGCACCAGGCTTCGCGAGATGATCATCCGCTGCACCTGGCCCGTGCCTTCGACGATGTCCATCGCCTTGACGTCCCGGTAGAGCTTCTCGATCAGGTGGTCACCCCGCGCGCCGACGGTTCCAATCAGCTCCATGCCGAGGGTCGTTGCCTCTTGCCCGACCTGGGCGGCGATCGCCTTGGACATCGATGCTTCCACCAGGTTGGGTTGCTCCCGGTCGGCGAGCCAACCCGCGCGCAGACACATCAAGCGGGCCATGCGGAGCTTTCGAGCCATCGCCTCGAGCCGATCCCGCACACGTGCATCACCGGTTCGCTCATGGGTGCGCGCAAAGGCGAGGGCTTCGTCGAGGGCGGCGCGGCCGATCCCGACCGCGTTGGCAGCGATCACCGGCCGCCCGGCATTGAAGGTGCGCATCGCCGTCTTGAAACCAGCCTTGCCCTCGTGCGGCTTCTCCCCGCCGAGCAGATGGGAAGCCGGCACGCGGCAATCGTCCAGCAGGAAGGACGTGGATTCGTAGGCCTTGAGGCCCATCTTCTTTTCGATCTTGAATCCACCCAGGCCGGGCGTGTCCCGCTCGACAAAGAAGGCGCGCTGAGCCGCCCTGCCCTTCGTCGGATCCAACGTCGCTTGGACCAGGATCCAATCCGACCGGCTGGCGTTGCCGATGAAGCATTTGGCGCCGTTCAGGATCCATCCGTCGCCGTCCTTGCGCGCCTGGGTGCGGATGGCCGCCGCGTCGGAGCCGGCGCCGGGCTCGGTCATTGCGAAGCATGCCCAGCGCGGTCGGTCGAGTTCGAGAAAGGCGCCCAGGAAGCGCTGCTTCTGTTCCTCGGTGCCCATTCCGAGCACATTGCCTTCGGGAAGGCCGACACCCGGGTTCGCCACGCCGATCCCACGATCCCAGTACGCACCCTCCTCCGCCAGCAACAGGCTCTGCACTGTCGTGCGCCGCGGGCCCTGCTCGCGCCGGTCGCCTTCTGGCCCGGGCCAACGGGTGCGGCCATCGCCGCGAGCCACGAAGCGGGTGAAATAGCCGTGATCGGGAGGAAGCGGCGCCCCGTTGCGATCCGCTTCGAGCCCGGCCGGGCGGGCCTCCGTGCGACCGATCTGGCGCGCATCAGCCAGCAACTCGCGGGTCGGCTCGTCGATTCCGAAATCCACGTCAGACCTCGCCGTGGGAAAGGCGGATCGACGCCGGCCCGGCGCAGAGCGCCCGGCCCGCATCCTCTCGCGCCGCATCGAACCCCCCGTAACCCTGGGCAAGGGTGCGGGCCTCGCGCATGAACTTCTCGACGGGGTAGTCCTGCATGAAGCCGTGCCCGCCGAGGATCTGCACGCCACTCGGTCCGATCAAGCGC
>JAFDCZ010000352.1 GCA_019312665.1 Deltaproteobacteria bacterium
GGCTCCCGCCGACTCCGCACAGATGAAGCCCATATGCGGCGCCTCGCCCTGCGCGCGAGCGTCTTCGAACCAGCTCTCGATTCGTCTGCGCTGCTCGATCGAGTCGAAAGCCGGGACGCCGATGGCGGCGGTGTCACAGGAGCCGGTGCAGATGCCGCAGGACACGCACTTCGATTCGATGACGAAGGCCTGGGTTTCGTGCTTGAGATTGCCGTCCGTGCGCGCGACCATCTCGATGGCCGCGTAGGGGCAATCGTTGTAGCACTTGGTGCATTCGTTGCAGCGCGAGGCGACCACGTTGGCGGGCTCCGGACGTCGCCGCGAGAGCCACATGGGGATCGAGAAGAAGAGCACACCGGAAGCCAGCGTGATGCCCCAGAGTGTGCCTCCGCCCAGACGCTCCGTGAAGGCCAGCGGCAGGAGGTACCACCAGTCCATCGTCAGCTCCGCGCCGACGGCGGTCATCCTGGCCGGCTCCGCGCTCGTCGCCGGGTAGAACACGCAGAGCAGAAAGAGCAGGGCCAGGGTCCAGACCGTCATCGGGCGATCGGTCAGAAAATGCGGGCGAGAGAGGCGGGCGATGTGGAGCCAGGCGACCACACCCAGCGCGAGTGGGACGAGCATGTGAAAGAAGAAGACGACGAAGAACAGAAGCGAGTTCACCCCTTCGTCCGTGATGAACGAGCGGCTCACGAGATCGCCGAAGATCGGTAGCACGTCCATCAGCCTGGCCGTACCAACGGCCACCATCTGGGCGCGCATGTCCCAGACCAGCCAATAGCCGCTCCAGCCGATCGACCAGAGCAGCGCCATCAGGATCCCGCCCGTCCCCCACGCAAGCCACCGGGCCCCGCCGAACTTGCGTTCGAGGAACGTGCGGAGCGCGTGGATCACGCCGAACATCATGGCGGCGTCGGAGCTGTAGCGGTGCAGGGAGCGGAGGAAACCGGCAGTGAAAGGCGCCGTCGACATGGCCTCGACCGACTCCCAGGCCAGCGTGACGCTCGGGCGGTACCAGATCAGCAGGACGATGCCGGAAACGGTCGCCACGAAGATGCAGACCACCGTGATGGCACCGGTGTGGAGCAGGGGATTGAGGGATTCGGGGAGGACCGCACCGATTGCGCGGTCGAGCAACAGGAAGATTCGCTCCAGCCCCCGCAGCACGCCCTTCGGCGGCGCCGGCTCGTGCGGCGACGCCTCGGGCGCGGCGTCACCCGGCATCAAGTGGAGCGCGTTCGGATCCTCGCGATCCTCCTGGCCATCGATCTGGCTCACGTCTTCCCCTGTTCTCTCGTGCGCTTGGCCCGTGAAGGATGGGCAGCATCATCCAGCGGTCCGCGGTTCCTTCAGGAGCAGGCGTAGCGCCGCCGTGAGCCAGGCCTGCTGCTGTTCTCCCAGGCTGAGGCGATAGGCGATGGTTCCCTCTCGGTCGATCAGGAGGAAGATGTTGGCGTGGTCGATGATGCCGGTCTCCGAATCTCGTGAGCGAGCGATCTGCAGGTCGTCGAGTACGCGATCAACCTCGTCGCTGGGCCCGGTAACCAGGTTGTAGAGCGGCGCCTGCAGATCGTGTCGATCCGCGAGACTCGCGAGAACCTCCGGGGTGTCGTTGCCAGGGTCCAGCGTGACGGCGATGACGCTGAGATCCTGCAGCTCTTCGGGATCGAGCTCCGCCAGCGCAGCCTTGGCCTGGGTGAGAATCAGCGGGCAGGTATGCGGACAGGAGGAGTAGACCGCGGTGAGCAGCACGACCCGGCCCTGGAGCGCTTCGAGATCGACCGGATCACTCTCCTGATTGATCAGCGACAGATGGGGTGAATCGAATGCCGTGCGGATGGCCTCTGCGGGGAAGGGCAGCTCGCCGCTCGCCGGCGTGCTGTTGGAGAAGGCGAAGCCAAGCGTGCCTGCGGCGACGACCAGCGCCGCGGCACCGCCGTAGACGGCGGCTCGTTTCGGCTGGCGGAGCATCTCGCGCAGAGGCTGACCCCAGAACAGGGCGATGAAGCCGCCCATCATGAGCTGGGGGAGGAGCATGGACATGACGTAGGCCCACTACGTGCGGCCCGTATCCGGGTCGTATCCGAAGCACCAGATCCGGAAGTCCTCGGCGAAGGCGCCGAGTGCGGAGGGAGAGGGAGGGACCAGGAGCACCCCGATCAAGAACACCTCCCAGCAGACCAACAGCGATATGGCGAAGACCGGAAAGGCTCCGCCGCTGAAGAACCTGCCCATTGCTTCGATCGACTGCCTGGATCGGCGGGGTTGATGGCCGCTCGCCATGCTGGGCTCCCTCTTCCTCTCATGCATACCGGGTTCTGCTGCCCTCGTTCTGCCGCGGATGTGGCCGGTTATCGAACCTCCCAGACGTCGGCCAACCACATCCAATTGGCGAAGTAGTAGACGGCAAAGGCGACCAGGAAGACAAACGCCAGCACCAGGGTTCCCGGCGTCTTGTGCTCTTCCGCGTCGCCGGCGACGGCATCCGGCGG
>JAFDCZ010000060.1 GCA_019312665.1 Deltaproteobacteria bacterium
CGGGGCGCCGCTTTCGATGACCTTGCCCTGGTAGAGCATGGCCAGGTGATCAGCAATCCGGAACGCAGCGCCGATATCGTGGGTGATGCAGACGACGGTCACGCCGAGACGATCACGCATCTGCAGGATCAGCTCGTTGATCGTATCGGCCATGATCGGATCGAGGCCGGTGGTCGGCTCGTCCACGAGCAGCAGCCGCGGGTGATGAGCGATGGCCCGAGCCAAGGCCACACGCTTTCGCATGCCGCCGGAAAGCTGGTTGGGGTAGAGCTCCTCGACGTTCTTGAGGCCGACCATCAACAGGTTCTCGCGAACCGCGTCGCGGATCTCTGCGGCAGCCAGGCCGCGGTTGTAGCGGAGAGCGAAGCCGACGTTCTCGGCCACGGTCATCGAATCGAAGAGCGCGCCGAACTGGAAGAGCATGCCCACTTGCATCATCAGATCGCCAATCTCGAGCCGCCCGACATCGCTCACTTCGCGCCCCAACAGCCGGACGGAGCCGCCATCGTAGGATTCCAGCCCAAGCAGGATCCGAAGCAAGGTGGACTTGCCGCATCCGCTTCCGCCCACCACCACGGTGATCTCGCCCGGGCGAGCGACGAGATCGACCCCTTTGAGCACCTCACGGTCGTCGAAGGCCTTGGTCACGCCTTCCAGAACGGCCATTTCTTCGCTGGCGGTGGAAGGCGCAGGAGCTGCGGGGGGCGGGGGCACGAACCGAACGTAGCGCGCTCTCAGCGCCGCCCTACCCCAGACGACGCGGAACGCGCGCGCTCACCCGGACGAGCAGCTCATAGGCGTGGCTCTTTGCCTCCCTGGCGACGTCTTCGACCCGCAGCGTCGCACCCTCTTCCGCCGGCTCCCGCCCGAAGAAAACAACCGGATCTCCGACCTTCGCGCCGGAGCCACCGATATCGAGCGTCACCAGATCCATCGAAACACGGCCAGCAAAGGGCACGAGGCGCCCACCGATGAGCGCGCTTCCGCCTCCCTCGAAGCACCACGGCACACCATCGGCGTAGCCCAGGGGCACGGTTGCGATGCGGGTCGGCTCGGTAGCGCGCCATGTTGCGCCGTAGCCAACCGGCTCCCCGGCCGCGATCTCGCGCACAGCCACGATCTCGCTGCGCAGGCTCATCACGGGCCGAAGGGTCGCCCGCTCGCGGAGGTGTTCGGCGGGAAGCGCGCCGTACAGCATCAGCCCAGGCCGCACGGCGTTCACCGCCGCTGGCATCGCAGAAGCCAGATCCGCTCCGGCCAAGAGCCCCGCGGAATTCGCGACGTGGACCCGGCGCGGCTCGATCCGTCGCTCTCGCGCCTCGGCCAGCAAGGCATCGAAGCGTTCCAGCTGTCGAAGACTCGGCTCGAGATCGGGCTCGTCGGCCCGCGCCAGATGGGTGTACACACCTTCCAACACGAGCACGTCCGAACCCGCAACCCGTTCCAGAACGCCCAACGCTTCCGCCGGCGCGACACCCATGCGAGCCATCCCGGTATCCACCTCGACCTGCACCGGCAGCACCCGCCCCAGGCTGCGAGCCGCCTGAGTGAGCCAGTGGATCTGGCCCGCCTGGTGCACCACAGGCACGAGACGCTGAGCGCCGGCCTCGCTGGCTTCCTCCACATCGTGGATCCCACCCAGCACGAGAATGGGAAGCGCGATCCCCGCGGCTCGGAGCTCCGCGCCTTCCGCAACGGTTGCCACAGCGAGCTCCGGGCAGCCCGCCTCCGCCAAGCGGCGGGCAACTGTCACCGCACCGTGGCCGTAGCCATCGGCCTTGACCACCGCGAGCACAGTCCGGCCCGCGGCCAGGCGCCGAGCCTCGGCAAAATTACCTGCCAGCGCATCGAGATCGATGGCTACATGCGTCGGGCGCGCGCCCGCCAATGCGTTCCCCCTTGAACCTCGCCGCTTCCCCAGCCGGACCGGCGCCATCCCAAGGCTAACATTGTGCCCGGGAGATTCCTGCTGGCATAGGACTGGCAGTGCGACGGTGCATGTCTGTGCCCGAGCAAGTCTTTCAGCCCCCGCACTGCCCGAACCCGAGCTGTGAATATCACCAGAATCCAGCGGGTTGGCCCTACAAACGCGATGGATTCCACCTCCGCCACTGCGATGGGCGCCGCATCCAGCGCTACCTCTGTTCACACTGTGGCCGGTCCTTCAGTACTCAGACGTTCTCGGCCACCTACTGGTTGAAGCGCCCCGACCTCCTTCTCCCTCTGCTCAAGACCAGCCTGGCCTGCGCAGGCCTTCGCCAGATGGCACGTCTCTACGGCATCTCGCCCTCCACTGTGGCGCTCCAACTCGGCCGCGCCGGCCGTCACTGCCTGGCCTACCATGAGAAGAGGCGCCCCCTTACCCCACCCGCGGAGCCTCTCGTCCTCGACGGCTTCGAGACCTTCGAGTTCAGCCAGTACTGGGTCACGCATCTGAACACTGTGGTCGGCGCCGAGAGTCACTACGTCTACGCCACAACCGTTTCCGAGCTGCGCCGCAAAGGCCGCATGACGCGCCGCCAGAAGGAGAGGCGGAAGGAGCTCGAGGCTCGCTACGGGAGACCCCATCCTCGCTCCATCGAGCAGGGAATTTTCGAGGCCCTCGCCCTGGCGCTCCCTGAGGGCTCGACGGCTGTGATCCGCTCCGACGACCATCGCCAGTACCCGCCGGCACTCCGCAAGCTCCGCGGCCGAGAGCTCCAGCACCAGATCACGTCGTCGAAGGCACCTCGGGTCCCCCAGAACCCGCTCTTCCCGGTGAACCTCTACCACCTGCTCCTCCGCCACGGCGGGGGCAATCACAAGCGCGAGACGATCGCCTTCTCGAAGCGGAACCAGGCGATGGTCTGGAGGGAGGCGATCCACCGGGTTTGGAGAAACCACGTCAAGCAGATCTCCGAGCGACGGGGTGGCGGGACGCCTGCGATGGCCCTGGGGATGAACGAGGCGCCGCTCTCGTGGGAGAAGATCCTGGGGCAGCGGATCTTTCCCTCTCGGATCCAATTCCCGACGCCAACGCGCAAGGCCTACTTCGGAAGGATCCCGACGCGGCAACTACCTCGCGCACGAGCTCACGTGCTCAGCTACGCCGCTTAGCCTCGTATCCAGAACGGACGTGGACCGCCAGATACGCCTTCTCGGCGGCAGATCCGGATCCCAACAGAAATTTCACGGGCACAACCCAAGGCTAACGGCTCTGCCCGCCTCAGGCTGGAGGCGAAGCGAAGGGGGATTGCATAGATTCGTAGGGGAGCGGACGACGATGAAGGCCCCCCTCGACATCCAGGTGAATGGAGAACCGACCCAGGTGGCAGCCGGGGCGACACTCGCCGACCTGGTCGAGCAGCTGGCTCTCGGATGTCGCAAGATCGCGGTGGCCGTCAACCGCGACGTGGTTCCGCGATCGAACTTCTCGAAGCACAGCATCGAAGCGGCCGACCAGATCGAGATTCTCGAAGCGGTTGGCGGAGGCTAGGAGAATCATGGGCGAGTCCTACAATCTCGGCAGCCATACGTTCCATTCCCGATTGATCGTCGGGAGCGGAAAGTACGATTCCTTCCAGACCCAGCTCGACGCGACCGTGGCGAGCGGTGCCGAAATGATGACCGTCGCCTTGCGGCGGGTAGACCTCACGGCACCGAAGAGCGAGAACCTGCTTTCCTACGTGCCCGAGGGCACGACGATCCTGCCCAACACCGCCGGTTGCTTCAACGTGGAAGACGCAGTGACCACCTGCCAGCTCGGCCGCGAGCTGCTCGGCCACGGGCTCGTCAAGCTCGAGGTCATCGGCGACGAGCGCACGCTCTTCCCGGACGTCCCGGCGACGATCGAAGCCGCAAAGATCCTGGTCGACGACGGGTTCGAGGTGCTGCCTTACATCACCGACGATCCGGTGGCCTGCCAACGCCTCGCTGCGCTGGGCTGTGTGGCCGTCATGCCGCTTGCGGCACCGATCGGCTCGGGCCTCGGAATTCGCAATCCGGCCAACCTGCGCATCATCCTCGAAACCGTCGAGGTTCCGGTGGTGGTGGACGCGGGCGTAGGGACCGCCAGTGATGCGGCGATCGCCATGGAGCTTGGCTGCACGGCGATCTTGATGAACACGGCCATCGCTGGCGCGAAGGCACCGGTGCAGATGGCGCGGGCCATGCGGCTCGGCGTCGAAGCCGGACGGCTGGCCTACGAATCCGGCCGCATCTCACGCCGGCTTTATGCCAACGCATCGAGCCCCCTCGACGGGCTCGCCAGCTTCTGAGACGCGCCGCCGGCTGCGCTGCTAGCGGGCCGCTCGGATGACTCGGCCGATCCTATGCCTCGTGACCGATCGGAGCGGCTTCCCGGCGATCGGTGCTGCCGTCCGCGGGGGCGTGGATTGGGTGCAGTTCCGCGATCGCAGCCTGGACGGAAGCGAACTGCTCGCCGCGTTGGCCGAGGCCCGCGCTGCCTGTGGCGAGGCGCCAGTGCGCTGGCTCGTAAACCGCAGGGTCGATCTGGCCTGGGCCGCGGGCGCCGATGGCGTCCACCTCGGCTTCGACGGGATGCCGGTCGACGACGCTCGTGCGCTCCTTGGCTCCCAGGCGTTGATCGGAATCGCCTGCCACACACCCGAGGAAGTCTGCGCCGCAGACCCGGACCTCTCCTACGTTCACCTCGCGCCGATCCACACACCGCTCTCCAAACCCGCAAGTCGCCCGCCGCTTGGAACCGCAGCCCTGGAACGAGCTGCCGCTGCGGGGGTTCCGATTCTCGCGCAAGGCGGCGTCACGGCGGCCAACGCGCGCCGCTGCATCCAAGCAGGAGCCGCGGGCGTGGCCGTGACTGGCGAAATCCTGGGTGCAGCCGATCCTGAGCGAGCAGCGCGCGCGCTGCGAGAGGCGTTGGACCACGACAAGGGGAGCGAATGACGAATCGGCCGGGTGCTGAAACTCGAAGCTTTCGAATGAATCCGGGCCTGGCGTGCATCGTGGCCATGGCCTGGCTGCTGGCGGCTTCGGCCGGTGCCCATCCGGCCGACTCCCTCGAAGAACGAATCGTCGCGGTTTCCGAAGCGGTCACCCCCTCGGTCGTGCACATCAGCTCGGTGGTCCGAGTGAATGACCGACGAAACGTGGTGACCGGCTCTGGCCTGATCGCCCGTGCCGACGGGCTGGTGCTCACCAACCAACATGTGGTCGACAAGGCCGTCAAGGTCGAGGTCACGGTTCCGGGGCGGAAACGGCGCTACCCGGCGGAGATCGTCGGCACTGATCCGCAGACCGACCTCGCCGTCCTGCGCATCTCGTCTGACGAGCCGCTGCCCGCGGCAACCTTCGGCAAGGTCGACGACGTGCGCGTCGGGCAGTGGGTGCTCGCAATCGGCAACCCCTACGGACTGGACGGCACCGTCTCCCTCGGCATCGTCTCCGCCAAGGGGCGCAATCTCGAGGTGCCCGGACTGCTGAACGATTTCATCCAGACCGACGCCATGATCGATCGGGGCTCGTCCGGAGGCCCCCTGGTCGACCTGGAAGGCCGCGTGATCGGCTTGAACTCCCGCGGGCAGGGGCGCGGCATCGGCTTCACGATCCCGGTGGACACGGTGCTCCAGGTGATGGCGGAGCTCGAAAACGGCGGCGTCGAGCGCGGCTGGCTCGGCACCTCGATCCAGGCGCTCTCCCGCGAGCTGGCCAGCTACCTGGGCGTGCCCGATGCCACCGGCGTGATCGTGAACGGCGTCTCCGAGGGCTCCCCGGCTGCGCGCGCAGGTTTGCGAGCCGGGGACGTGATGACCGGCTTCGGCGAGCAGGACGTGGATGCCGAGAAAGACGAGGACCTCGGAAAATTCCAGCGCCAGGTGGCCGCCACAGCACCAGGCACCGAGGTGCGGCTCCAGATCCTGCGCGACGGCCGTTTTCGTAAGGTGAACGTCACCATCGGCACCCAGCCCAAGGTGGAGCCCGAGGAAGAGGAGACCGACCTCGGCTTCCATGTGCAGGAGATCACCGAGGGGCTCT
The DNA here is from genome assembly GCA_019312665.1 of Deltaproteobacteria bacterium. Taxonomy (GTDB): domain Bacteria; phylum Myxococcota_A; class UBA9160; order UBA9160; family UBA6930. The sequence goes on from JAFDCZ010000060.1 coordinate 5,995, forward strand.
ACCGGAGCGAACGTCTACCTGTCCGCGAGGGCGTGTTCGTCGCGTTCGTGGCGCCGGGTTCACCAGCGGCTCGCGCGAACCTCTTCATTGGCGACGTCATCGTGGATATCGATGGCCACGAGATCGAGGATCTCGGCGATCTCCGCCGCGCGGTCGCCCGTGCCGAAGACCAGCGGCGCGTGCTCATCCGCGCGCGCCGGGGCAAGGACTTGCGCTTCCTGCTCCTCGACCGCGGCGCGCCGAGTTCGACGAAGAGCGAAGCCAAGCGAGCCTCCGACCCGACCGCTGAATGACGCTCGCCTAAGGAAGCAATCCTTTCAGCAACGCCTCGCACTCTCCCTGCACCATGTAGCGGGGCACCGGGTAGTTCATATGCGCCTCCGAGACGACCTGCTTCGCGATGGCAGGCACGTCATTGGTCTGGAGCGCGGCCAGCTTCGATGGGATTTCGATGCTGGCCGAAAGCTCGCGGACCGCGACGATGAACGCCTGAGCTCGCTCGCGCTCGGACATTCCGTCGGCGCTGATCCCGAGCCAATCGGCCATCATCGCCATCCGCGGGGCCGCAGCCTCGAGTGAGAACTCGAGCACCGAAACCAACGCGATCGCGTTCCCCAGCCCGTGCGGTGTGCCGTAGTACGCTCCGAACGTGTGCGCCATCGCATGCACGTAGCCGACACTGGTACGCGTGAACGCGAGGCCTGCATAGAACGACGCCAGGGCCATGGATTTCCGTGCCACCAGGTCATCGCCCTGGGTGAATGCCCTGGGCAAGCTCGGGAAGATCGCCTTGATCGCGGTCCGCGCCCAGGCTTCGGTCTGCGGCGTTGCGGTCCGCGCCAGCACGGACTCGACCGCGTGGGTGAGCGCGTCCATTCCGGTCGCCGCGGTGATGTGCGGCGGCAGCCCGGTCATCAGGGTCGGGTCGAGCGCCGCCATGGCGGGCAGGAGCTTCGGATCGAGGATGAACTTCTTCTCGTGGGTCTGAGGATCCGACACCACGGCAGCAAGGGTCGCCTCGGAGCCCGTGCCCGCGGTGGTCGGTAGCGCGAAGAGCGGCAGCGTGGGCTTCCGCACTTTCATCGTGCCCTCGAGCTTCTGGATCGGCCCCGGATTGGTCGCGGCCGCAGCGATCACCTTGGCGGTGTCGATCGGCGAGCCACCGCCCACTGCGAGGATCGCGTCGCAGCTCTTGGCGGTCAGCTGCGCCAGCCCCTCTTCGACCTGGGTGACGGTCGGATCGGGCTGAACACCTGAAAACACGGTGTAAGGCACCCCGGCTGCATCGAGTGCGGCCTCGACCCGCCCGACGATCCCGGCGGCGATGAGCCCCTCGTCGGTCACGATCCCGAGCTGCCGCGGTCCGGTCGCTGCAATGGCTTCACACAGCTCGCTCGTCGCCTCGCGGCCGACGAAAGTGACCGGCACGCGATCAGGCAAGAACTTCGTGATGGCTTTGCCCAGACCGACGACCCGGTTGTGGGCGAATTTCTTCAACACAGACATACGGCCCTCCTCGACCTCCAGATTCTACCGAAGTGGGGTCACCTCCTCACCACTCCAGGAGGTCGCCGGCCCCGGAAGCCGTCCGGAGGTGAAGAACCTTGGGCCGCCGGCCGTAGCGCCTTGCGAAGCCGCTCGCGATCCGAGCCGCCACGTTCTCGGCCTGCTGGGGACGAACCAGATGAAGGGAGCATCCGCCCCAGCCCGCTCCTGTGAGCCGGGAGCCGTAGACAGCCTCCTGCTCATCGGCGAGCTCGCATAACAGATCGAGCTCCGGGAGGCTCACCTCGAAATCATCGCGCAGGCTCGCCTGGCCCGCACAGAGGAGTTCACCGACGCGGGGCAGATCGTTCCCCGCGAGTGCTTCACAGACCGCGTCGACCCGTGCGTTCTCGTGAACGACATGCCGCGCGCGCCGGAAGACCGTTTCGGAAACATGCGTAGCGAGCTTCGGAAGCGCCTCCTCCGAAAGATCCCGAAGCGCAGTTGCGTCGGGCCCTACGAGTCCGGCCTCACGCGCCGCATCGAAAGCCGCACGACACTCGACTACCCGCTCCCTGTAGCCACCCTCGGCCAGTCGGCGCTCCACCCCGGAGTGGACGATCAGCATCGAGACCGGCGTCTCCCCTATCGCGATCGGAGTGACTTCGCCATCCCGGCAATCGATGCGCAGCACATGATCCGCCTGGCCGAGCGCACTCGCAAAGGGATCGAGAATCCCGCAGCCAACGCCGACGAATACGCTCTCGCCCTCGTGAGCCGCCAGAGCCAGCTGACGCGGGTTCTGGGCCAGGTCGAAGAGACGGTCGAAAGCGAACGCAACCGCGACGCTGAGGGCCGCCGAGCTCGAAAGTCCGGCCTCCAGCGGCACGCGGGTATCGATCCAGAGGTCCGCGCCAGCCAGTGCGGCCGGGCCGAGCCGCTTGGCCAGGGCATCGACCACACCCTGGACGTAGTCGATCCAACCCGCCTGCCTGGTCGGCGCGCGGGCATCGAACTCGGCCTCGCCGAGCGCCGCGCTGATGACCCGGACGCGGTGGCCCGGCGCCTTCGCGGCGAACACGGTGGTGTCCCGGTCGACCGCGCAGGGAAGAACCAGGCCTTCTTCGTAGTCGGTGTGCTCACCGATCCAGTTGACCCGCCCCGGCGCACGCAGCGCGTGGGTCGGCCGGCGGCCGAAGGCCTCGCGAAAGGCAGAAGCTCCCTCCATCAACGGCGAGACTAGCTCTCGTGCCTTGGCGGCGGGGACGTTCTTTCCGCTGTTTCCGTTACGGGCCGGCGACGCTTCGCGTCGCCGGCCCGTAACGGAAACAGCGGAAAGAACGTCCCCGCTCACGCTCACTTGGCTGCTAGCTTCCGCTCCCGTGACGAAGACCTCCCCTCAGCGACAGGCGATCCTCGGAGCCTTGATCCTGCTCCTCGCCGGCCCGGTGCAGGCGGAGGACCCCTTTCTGCGCCGAACCGCCACGGTCGGGGCGGTCGAGAAGGTCGGTCCGGCGGTCGTGAACATCACGACCGAGCAGATCGCCCGACGTCGGCGCGCGACGCCCTTTCGAGGGGACCCGTTCTTCGATCGCTTCTTTCGCGATTTTTCCGAGCCGCGCTTGCGACAACGCGCCCAGAGCCTCGGCTCCGGTGTGGTCATCGATGATGCGCGGCACGTCCTGACGAACGAGCATGTGGTGGCCCGCGCCGATGTCATCCGCGTGACCCTGGCCGACGGGCGCGAGTTCGAGGCTGAACTGGTCGGTGCGGACCCGAACAACGATCTTGCCGTGCTCAGGCTCGTGACCGAGGACGACATCCCCTGGGTGGCCCCGGGGAACTCCGGAGACCTGATGGTAGGCGAGCCCGTGATTGCGATCGGAAATCCTTTCGGGTTGTCGAATACGGTGACGACCGGTGTCGTCTCTGCACTGAACCGTTCGCTTCGGGCGGACGCCCGCACCTACCATGGCTTTCTCCAAACCGATGCTTCGATCAATCCCGGCAACTCCGGCGGTCCACTCTTGAATGCGAACGGGCAGCTGGTCGGCATCAACACCGCAATCTACGGCGGTGGCGCCCAGGGCATCGGTTTCGCGATCCCGATCGATGTGGCCAAACGCATCGTGGCCGAGCTGATCACCAAGGGCGAGGTCACACCCGTCTGGCTGGGCCTCGATCTTCAGGACCTGGATCCACGCCTTTCGGAACTTCTGGGCTTGCCCGAGCGGACACGCGGCGCGGTGGTGAGCCGGGTGCGCAATGGGGGGCCGAGCGCCGGCAGCGGCCTCGCGCGGAGTGATGTCATCACCCATGTCGATGAGACCGCCGTGCGATCGGCGCGTGAGCTCTACGACATCCTGGGGCGCAGCACACCGGGCCAGACCCACCAGCTGACGATTCAACGCGATGCCGAAAGGCTCGATTTCACCGCCCGGGCCGAGGAAGTATCCGCAGAGGCGATCGGAGCGCTCGGCGTGCAGTTGCTGGGCCTCGCGCTCTCGCCCGGAGAGGGCCACTACCAGGTGGATTCCGTTCGCGAGGGCAGCGGTGCGGCCCGGATCGGCTTCGAGCCCGGCGACCGGATCCTCGCGATCGGCGGACGCGTGCTCGAGGACGCGAGTGCCCTGCGTCGGGCGGTCATCGACCTGCGCGGACATTCCCAGACCCAGGTCGTGGTTACCCGCGGCCAACGCCGATACCATCTGAACGTTCCGCTGTCCTGAGCAGCCCGTGGGGCTCGGCCTCGAAGGGCGGATCGATGGATGATTTGGAACCCTCAGGCCTCCGGCGGCGTCATACTGGACCCAAGGCCTGTGCGGGGAAAGCCCGGAAAACCCAGCCCGGAAATGCCCAGCCCGGAAACACCCGGCAGGCCGTGCAAGGAGAAGCAGCGACTCATGCGAACGTCTCGGACTCTGCGTTGGATCTTGTTCGGAGGAGCCGCGGTCGCTTTGCTGCTCGCCTCCGGCGCGGTCCAGATCGACATCAACGTACGGGACAACGTGGCCCGGGCCGTGGAGGCGCTCGACCCCACGACCGACGGGCCGCTGCTCGCCACCCCCGCGCTCTGGAAGGAAGGCTCGGGCGACACAGCCGTAGCGCCGCCGATCGGAGCCCCGCCGAGCTTTGCCGACCTGGCGGAGCGGGTTTCGCCCGCCATCGTGAACATCCAGACGAAGAAGACGATCGGCGCCACCGGCCGAACGCCCCGCGGCGGCCTCGAAGAATTCTTCGGGATGCAGCCTCTCTTCCGCGGCCCGCGCCAGGTGCCGAGCCTCGGCACCGGCTTCGTGATCCGCGCCGATGGCTACATCGTCACGAACAACCACGTGGTTGCCGATGTGGACGAGATCAGCGTCCATTTCAGCGACGATTCGGTACTCGAAGCGAAGGTGATCGGCCGCGATCCGAAGACCGATCTCGCGCTCATCAAGGTCGAGCCGGAGGCCGAGCTCAGCGCCCTGGTCTTCGGCGATTCGGACGCCATGCGCCCGGGCGATTGGGTCGTGGCCATCGGAAACCCCTTCGGGCTCGAGCACACCATCACGGCCGGCATCATTTCCGCGAAGCATCGCCAGATCAATCGGGATGAGTCGCGGCGCTTCGACGATTTCCTCCAGACCGATGCCGCGATCAACCCGGGCAACTCGGGCGGGCCCCTGCTGAACCTGAAGGGCGAGGTGGTCGGCATCAACACGGCCATCAACCCGCGGGCGAACACGATCGGCTTCGCCGTCCCGATCAATCTGGCGAAGACGATCCTTCCCCAGCTCGAGAACAAGGGGCGCGTTGCGCGTGGCTACCTGGGTGTCGGCATTCAGCCGATCGACGCCGACAAGCAGGAGCTTCTCGACCTCGAGGATCTCAAGGGTGCGCTGGTCGCGAGTGTCGAACCGGGCAGCCCGGCCGAGCGAGCCGGAATCCAACGCTACGACGTGATCGTGGAGTTCAATGGTTCGGTCGTCACCGAGATGCCGGAACTACCGAAGCTGGTCGCCGCCACCCCGGTTGGAAGTGCGGCCAAGGTAGTCGTCGTCCGCGACGGAAAGCGGAAGACCCTGGACGTGACCCTTGCCGAGCTGGACCCGAACGAAATCGCGGATGCGGGGCCCGATGAAGACGAGGAAACCGGCACCTACGGTCTGGCCGTGCAACGCCTGACCCCCGAGATCGCGGAGCAGCTCGGTCTGGAAGAGGTCGAGGAGGGTGTGATCGTGAGTTCGGTCGAACCCACGAGCCCGGCCGAGGAAGCTGGCTTGCGCCGGGGCGACCTGATCGTGGAGGTGAACCGCCACGCGATCGATGACGTCGCCGATTTCCGCAAGCGCATTGGCGAAAAGAAGGCGGGCGCCATCCTGGTGGTGCGCCGCGGAGGCTCGGAGCAGCTGGTCGCGCTGAAGCCTGCCGGGTAAGAGGCCGGAGGCCGGGGACGTTCTTTCCGCTGTTTCCGTTGCTGGCTTTCCCGCAGAGCGGGAAAGCCAGCAACGGAAACAGCGGAAAGAACGTCCCCGCTCCGTTTGCCAGGAGAGGCCTCGTGCATAGGCTTCGGCCATGCGATTCGACAAGCTCACCCTGAAGAGCCAGGAAGCCCTCTCCGAAGCCCAGAGCCAGGCGACCGCCCGCGGCCACAGCCAGATCGCCTCTGCGCATCTGCTGCGAGAGCTGCTTGGCCAGCCCGAGGGCAGCACGATTCCGATCCTCCAGAAGATCGGGGTGGCCCTCGATCCGCTGCAGGGCGAGGTCGAGAGCGTGCTCGAAGCCCTGCCCAAGGTCCATGGCGGAAGCCAGCCGACGATGTCGCCGGCGCTTCAGCGCATCCTCGACCAAGCGTTCGAGGAAGCGACCGCGCGCAAGGACGAGTACGTCTCCACCGAGCACTTGTTGCTCGCGATGGTGAACGACAAGCAGGACGACTGCGGACGCTTGTTGCGCGAAGCGGGTGCTTCTCGCGAAGCCGTGGAGCAGGCGCTCGAAAGCGTCCGCGGAAGCGCGCCGGTGACGGATCAGGACCCGGAATCGAAGTACCAGGCCCTGGCGAAGTTTGGGCGGGATCTCACGGAGGTCGCCCGCACCGGGAAGCTCGACCCGGTGATCGGCCGCGACGAGGAGATCCGGCGGGTCATCCAGGTGCTATCGCGTCGTAGAAAGAACAACCCGGTGCTGATCGGCGAGCCCGGAGTCGGCAAGACGGCGATCGTCGAGGGCTTGGCCCAGCGCATCGTGGCAGGCGACGTACCCGAAACCCTGCTCGACCGGCGGGTGGTCTCGCTTGATATCGGCGCATTGATCGCCGGCTCCAAATACCGCGGAGAGTTCGAAGATCGGCTCAAGGCCGTGCTGCGCGAAGTCGCAGAATCCGATGGCCAGATCATTCTGTTCATCGACGAGTTGCATACCATCGTTGGTGCCGGCGCAGCGGAGGGCGCGGCAGATGCCGCAAACATGTTGAAGCCCGCCCTCGCACGTGGTGATCTGCGCTGCGTCGGTGCCACAACCCTCGACGAGTACCGCAAGCACGTCGAAAAGGACGCGGCGCTGGAGCGACGCTTCCAGCCCGTGCTGGTCGGCGAGCCCAGCGTCGAAGACACGGTCTCCATTCTGCGGGGCTTGAAGGAACGCTACGAGGTGCATCACGGTGTGCGCATCCATGATGCCGCGCTGGTCGCCGCCGCAAGCCTTTCCCACCGCTACATCTCGGATCGCTTCCTGCCGGACAAGGCCATCGACCTGATGGACGAGGCGGCCAGCCGCGTGCGGGTACAGATCGATTCGATGCCCGAGGAGCTCGACCAGCTGGAGCGCAAGCGCACCCAGTTGGAGATCGAGCGCCAGGCACTCAAGAAGGAAACCGACAAGGTCAGCACCGAGCGCCTCGAGAAGGTCGGGGCGGAGATCGCCGAGCTTCAAGATGAGGCGGGTGCGCTGAAGACCCGCTGGGACAACGAGAAGGGCGCCATCTCCCGGGTGCGCGAGCTGAAGGAGGAGCGCGAGACGCTCACCGCCGAGCTCCAGCGCACCCAGCGCGGAGGCGACCTCGAGCGGGCAGCGGAGATCCAGTACGGATTGCTGTTGCAGCTCGAGCAGGACATGCAGGCGGAACAGGCGCGCCTCGACGACCTCCAGAAAGAAGGCTCCGTGCTCTCCGAGGAAGTCACCGCAGAGGAAATCGCGGAGATCGTCTCGAAGTGGACGGGCATTCCCGTTACCAAGATGATGGAAGGTGAGCAGGACAAGCTGCTGCGCATGGAAGACGGCTTGCGCAATCGCGTGGTTGGCCAGGACGAGGCGCTCGAAGTCGTCTCGAACGCGGTGCGCCGCGCCCGAGCAGGCCTTCAGGATCCGAACCGGCCGATCGGCTCGTTCATCTTCCTTGGCCCCACCGGTGTGGGCAAGACCGAGACCGCGCGAGCCCTGGCCGAGTTCCTCTTCGATGACGAGCAGGCCATGATCCGCATCGACATGAGTGAGTTCATGGAGAAGCACTCCGTCTCACGGCTGATCGGTGCGCCTCCTGGCTACGTCGGTTACGACGAGGGCGGCTACCTCACGGAAGCCGTTCGGCGCCGCCCGTACAGCGTGGTGCTCTTCGACGAAATCGAAAAAGCCCATCCGGATGTGTTCAACGCCCTGCTCCAGATCCTGGACGATGGGCGGCTGACCGATGGCCAGGGAAGAACCGTCGATTTCCGGAACACCGTCTTGATCCTGACCTCGAACCTTGGGAGCCAATTCCTGGTCGAGATGGACGAGAGCCAGCGCGATGAGATGGAAATCCAGGTGATGGAAGCTCTTCGCGCTCACTTCAAGCCCGAGTTCCTGAACCGGGTCGATGACGTGATCCTCTTCCACCAGCTGCAGCGAAAGCACATCGACCGGATCGTCGACATCCAGCTCGAGCGGGTGCGCGCGTTGCTCGCGGATCGCCACATCGAGCTGGCCCTCACCGACGAAGCCAAGATCCTGCTGGCCGACAAGGGCTACGACCCCCACTACGGCGCCCGCCCCCTGAAGCGCGTCCTCCAGCGCATGATCCAAGATCCCCTCGCGATGAAGATCCTCGAAGGCGAGTTCGGCGAAGGCGACAAGATCGAGGCCGACGCCCGCCTCTCTGGCGAAGCCCTGGAGTTCCGCAAGCAATAAGTCAACGGACCGGGCCGGGGTTTACAATTGACCTATTGCGTCGGCAGGTGTTGGTAGAGAGTGCCATCGGTGAAGCCGAGGCGGCGGTACCAGGCGCGTGTGCCGACTGCGGAGATGACGGCGAGGGTCGCGTAGCCGGAGTCGGCGGCGAGTTGCGCGGCTTGTTCGACCAGCTTGCGACCGAGTCCGGTGTGTTGAGCGACGCCTTCGGAACGCTCACCTAGCGCGCGGGCATTTCCGTAGATGTGGACCTCGCGGAGCAGGGCTCGATCGCGGAGTTCTGGTTGGGGCGCTTCTCCGCGCGGAAGCGTCAGCCTGGCGAAGCCTGCGATGCGGCCCGCCGGTGTGGCCAACTCCAGGAAATGCTCTTTGCCGAGTTCGCTCGGATAGCTGCGAATCACGAACTCCAGACGGCCCGGATCGATCGTCTCCCCACGCACTTCCCGGCTGCGGATTTCCGTGAGCCGGCCACCCTGCTCTTTCACCCGCGCCTCCACGACCTCGCGAAGGTTCGTCTTGCGGTTGCCTACCACGATGTCGGGCGACGGGATGTCGCGGATCACCCGGCTCACGCGGCACCACGCCGGAACGGCCGGCAGGCAACGGGCCAGCAATTCGACCAGCTCGTCGTGGGAGTACGGCCGCCAGTCGCCGCGGGCATACACGTCCATCAGTTCAGCCGTTTCCAGAAGGCTGCAGGGATAGACCTTGAGCTCGTCAGGGCAGAGCGCCGGATCCTCGAACAGGCGGGCGAAGTCTTCTACGTCACGTTCGGGCGTGGAGCCATGGAGGTTCGCCATCCAGTGGGCGTGAAGCTTGAAACCGGCTCCACGAAGGCGGGTCATCGCGCGGCGGGAGGCTTCCACGTCATGGCCTCGCCGGTTCGCAGCCAGGACCGAATCATCGAGGCTCTGCAAGCCGAGCTGCACCTTCGTTGCGCCGAGGCGCCGGAGCCGAAGAACCTCGGCCTCGGTCACGTGATCCGGCCGGGTTTCCAGAGACAGCCCAACGCAGCGAGAACCGGCCGTCTCATTTGCGCGGTGTGCACGCTCGACGCGCGCCCAATCAGCTTCCTGCAGCTCGTCGTCTACCGGCGGCGCCTGCGAGGGGTCGAAGCGGTTCAACGCCTCGAACAGGCGGGCGATGAACCAGCGCTGGTAGCGCTCCGGATACGCCGACCAGGTTCCGCCTAGCACGATCAGCTCGACCTTGTCCGTCCGGTGACCCATGTCGTGGTAGGCGCGCAAACGGTTCCACGCCTGGCGGAAGGGGTCGAAGCCGTTCTGAAGCGCACGCTGGCAGCCCGGCTCGTCCGCCAGATAGCTCTTCGGCATGCGCACATCGTCCGGGCAGAAGATGCAGCGCCCCGGGCATGGATGGGGCTTCGTCAGGACCGTCACCGGCAGGATCCCGGAGAGCGAACGGGTGGGACAGGTGCGCATGCGTTCCGCGAAGGCCGCCTCAGACACGGGCCAGCGGCCCGGCGCGCCTCGAAAGGCCCGTAGAATCTCCCGTTTCGAGAAGAAGCCACACCCGTCTTTGGGGTGCCGGCGCAAGATGCCATCGAGCGCCCGGGCGTCGAGCGGGCCCTCGCCCTCCAAGGCGAGCAGCTCCCCGATGATCTGGTCGAGGTCGTGCTCTCGCCCCAGCGCCGATAGACTCATCTCGCTCATGTCCCCCGAGACCGTACGTGCCCTGCGGGCGATCAACGAGCGATTCTATCGAACCGAGGCGAAGCTGTTCGCCTCGAAGCGGACCCGACCCTGGAAGGGCATGGAGCGGGTGCTGCGCGAGCTCTCGCGCCCGCCCAGAAGCGTCCTCGACGTGGGTTGTGGGCACGGCCGGTTCGCAGCACAGCTCCACGCCATGGGCGAGGCCCCGGACTACACCGGCGTGGACGGATCCGCAGCCCTGCTCGAACTGGCCGCAGCCCGCACGGATGTGCCCGCGAGCTGCCATTGGAGGGAGGCCGACCTCGAGGACGACCCCGGCGGGCTCCCCGAAGGCCCCTTCGACCTGGTTTCCCTGTTCGGCGTCCTCCATCACGTCCCCGGAGAGGCTCGCCGCCTGGCGCTGCTTCGCTGCCTCGGTGAGCGCGTGGCTCCGGGCGGCACCCTCGCGCTTGCCTTCTGGAGCACCCACGGCGACATCATCGAACGGCAACGACCCTGGTCGGAGGTGGGGCTCCGCGATGCCGACGTCGAGCCCGGCGACCGCCTGCTCTCCTTCGATCGCCGCCCGAACGTTCTCCGCTACGCCCACTTCGCCGACGATGAAGAACTGGCGCGCGTCGAGCCCGCAACGGGGCTCCCTCTTGCGCTGCGCTTCACATCAGACGGTGCGAGCCAGACGGGCAACGCCTACTTCCTGTGGCGGCGGCCCGAATGAATCCGATCCGACACCAACTCTCGGGCGCGGAGGAGATCGACCGCGCCCTCGACCGGGATGAACCGGTGCGTCTGCTCCTGGTGGCGGAAGAGATCTCCGACCCCGCCGCACGGGCGGTCGTCGAGCGAGCACTCGCCCGGGCCATCCCAGTGCGTCCGACCAGCGCCCGTTCGCTATGGCGCCTCAGCAAGACCGACCCGCCCGCCGAGGTGCTCGGCCTGGTGGGCCCGCCTCCCGATGCCAGCCAAGAGGCCGTTCTGGCAGGCGATGGCTGTGCCTGGTTGCTGGTCGGCCTGGCCTATCCGGGCAACACCGGCTTCGCGATCCGGGCGGCCGAGGTCTCCGGTGCCGACGCCGTCTTCGTCGATGGCGCCCTCCTCCACGAGGGCCGCCGAGAGGCCCTGCGCGCCTCGATGCGTGCCGACCGCTTCCTGCCCGTCTTCTGGGAGCCCGCACGAGAGGCCATCGGCGCCGCCAAAGCCGCCGGCCGCCGTGTCGTCGCCATCGAAGACACAGGAGACCGCTCTCCTTGGGAGATCGACCTCACAGCGCCCCTCTTGCTAGTCGTCGGCGGCGAGCGTCACGGCATCCCTCACGAAATCCAGGAGACCTGCGACGCCATCCTGCGCATCCCCATGCACGGATTCATCCCGTCGTACAACCTGCAAGCCGCCATGTCGATCGTCGTCGGGGAACGCCTGCGCCAGCTTGAGGCCAAGAACCGCTAGTGATGATCGTGGCCGCCCCCGGCCTCGTGACCCATCCCGCGAACCTCGGCGGATACGGAAAGCGTCTCACCGCCGTCGAGCTCGAGCACCAGCTCCACGCTCTCTCCCGCTGCCGGCAGGGTCGGACGAATCAGCATGATGTGGAGGCCCATCGGCGCCAGCGTTGTGGCGCCGCCCGCCGGCACCTCAACGCGCTCGACCGGTGTCATTCTGGCGACACCGTCCTCGACCTTGCTCTCGTGCAGCTCCGCTTTCTCGGCCGCCGCGCAGCTCACTCCGACCAGGCTGCGCGCAGCACTGCCACGATTCGTGAGCGTCAGGTACGCCGCGGCGTTCGAGCCAGGCGGGGGCTGACGAATCCAGACATCGGTTGCTGTGAGGTCGCCAGCAAAGCCCGGGGCTGCGACAACCAGCATGAGACACATCCAGAACCAGGGCCGAATCATCAGGTTTCCTCCTTCAGAGACTGAACGAATGCGAGGGTCTCGAGAAACTCCTCGGGCACATGCGGCTCGTCGAGCACGGCCCGCAGCCGTGCATCTGGCCCCACGAGGAATACGTAGGCGGAGTGATCGACGAGATAGCCGTTCTCTGCTTCGCCTTCGACCTTGCGATGGAACGCCCCGACGGCGCGAGCCAGGGTATCGATCTCGGAAAGGCTGCCGGTGGCGCCGCCGAATGCGGAATCGAAGAACGCCAGGTAGTCGCGCATCCGCTCCACGGAATCGCGCTCTGGATCGACCGACACGAACACCACCTTCGGAAACGAAGCTCCCACCTCGCCGCGCTGCTCGGAAAGACGTCGCGCACCGGCCAGCCCCTGCAACGTATTGGGGCAGACATCCGGGCAGTAGGTGTAACCGAAGAAGAGCAGGCTCCAGTTGCCCTCGAGACGCGACCGATCGAATCGCCGGCCCTGCTCGTCGACCAGCGCGAACTCGGGAATCTCCAGCGGAACAGGCAGGATCGTGCCCGCATCGCCGATCGCCGGGGCCGCCGTCGGCACCTGACGGCTCAGGTAGGCGCCGAACGCAACCAGACCCGTGGCCACGAGAGCCACGACGAGGACGACACCTCGGCTGGACCCCTGGGTAGCGAGACGTTGCGAATCGTCGCCATTCGGATCCATCACCAGAGCCTCCCATGAACGCCGGTTGCCGCGAGCAGCAGGAACTGCGTCACCGCTGGGACATAGGCCAGGGGCCGAAAATCCGCACGCGCCTTGGGAGATGACCGCTAGTACGCTCGCATCGATCCCGGACGGTGGCGCAAAAGAAGGGACGCTCCTCGGCTGCGTCTATTCGTTGATCTGCTCGGCGAGGTAGGCCTCAGTGCCGACCTGATGACTCAGGTGTAGCTGGGCTTCGAGCCAATCGACGCTTTCTTCCTCGCATTTGAGGTGGCCTTCGCATAGCTCGCGAGTGCCGTTGTCGCCCTTCTCCCGGGCCAAGGCGATGGTGTCGTTGTATCGCTTGACTGCGGCAAGTTCCATTTTCAGATCGAGACGATGCTGCTCGATCGGGTCTTCGCCGACACGCACGGAGCCGAGCCGCTGCATGTTAGGCATGCCTTCGAGGTAGAGGATGCGCTCGATCACACGATCTGCGTCCTTCATCTCGTCGATGGCCTCGTCCCACTTCTTCTTTGCGAGCCGCTTGTAGCCCCAGTTTTCGCACATCTTCGCGTGCACGAAGTACTGATTGATCGCCGTGAGCTCCATCGAGAGGATTTCGTTCAGCGCCTCGATGATCTCCGCATTGCCCTGCGGCATTCCTGTCCTCCAGCAGTCGTCCGACCGCGTGGATCGCCATGCTAGCGCGCCGCCGCGAGTTCCAAACGTTGGAAAGTCACATCCTCTCGGGCGTGCTCTTCGGCCAGGATTCCCCTGATGGCGCTGCGACAACCGCCACAACGGCCGCCCGCGCCGGATTGTTTACGGATCTCACGCCGCGAGCGCGCGCCACTTCGGATGGTGTCTCGAATCTCTCGGTCCGAGAGTCCTTTGCAGTGACAGATGAGCACCCTCAGAGGTTCGCAAAACGAAATTGAAAGTCAATATCATTTTCAATTACACACAGAAATTCTGTATCTAATTGAAATAGTTGATGTTTTTTCTACTCTCTCGGGTCATGGCTCGGCCTCCCATTGCCCCGACACGCTTCGATCGAGACACCGCCGTCCAGGACGTTGGAGGTGGTCGCTACAGCATTCGCATCGATCCCGGCTGGTGGATCGTCCGTGGCCCGAACGGCGGCTACGTCGCGGCGCTGCTCGTGAACGCGATGAAAGCCAGCGTGGATGATCCTGAACGCGGCCTCCGGTCCCTGACGATCCACTACCTCCGCCCCCCGGCCGAGGGCCCCGCAGAGATCCACGTCAGCGTCGAGCGCCAGGGCCGCTCCTTGACCAGCGTGACCGCCCGGCTCGTACAGGACGACAAGCTTCAGGCCCTCGCCGTCGCCGCTTTCTCGAAGGCCCGCGAATCCGCCGAACTCCACCACGCGGTGATGCCCGAGGTCGCGCTGCCCGAAGACCTCCCGAGCCGCAATGCAAACCCGGCGGTGCCGATCCACAGCATGTATGACCAGCGGCCAGCGCTCGGCGCCGGCCCTTGGAGCGAGACCCTTGGCACCCAGGCGCTGACCGGCGGCTGGATCCGTCTCGCCGAGCCCCGCGCGCTGAACGACGCGCTGATCGCCGCCCTCTCCGACGCCTGGGCACCCGCCATCTTCGCGGCCGACCTGGCGCGTCCAACCCAGGGTGTGCCCACCATCGACCTCACCTTGCACGTGCTCACCACCCTGCCCCTGGCCACGATGCAACCCGACGACCACGTGCTCGTGATCTTCCGCACCCTCGAGGCCCGAGAGGGCTTCCTCGAGGAAGACGGCGAAATCTGGTCCCGGGACGGAACGCTGATCGCCCGATGCCGCCAACTGGCGGTGATGGCGTAGGCGAGGTACATACAGGGAATCGTGTCGGCCCAGCGCAACAACTTCGCCCCCTTCACCTTCGGTTGGTATTTTGGAACCTCCGGGGCGGGGGATTGCTGACGGCGTAGCCGAGCCAGCCGATCTTTGAATTCAAAGCCCCGAGAGAGACCCTCTCGGGGCTTTTTCTTTGTCCATTCCAAAGGAATCGCCCCATGCAGGAACCGCTTCACGACCGAAATCTCGAGAGTCTCCACCGGCTCACCTCTCCAGCGGCCCTCCGAGCCGAGCTGCCTGTAACGGAAGCCGTGGGCAGCCTGGTGCTCACCGCCCGTGATGGCGTGCGCGATGTGCTCCATGGCCGGGATCCGGACCGCCTGGTGCTCGTGGTGGGCCCGTGCTCCCTGCACGACCGGGAGACCAGCCTGGCCTACGCAGAGAAGCTTCGCCGCGCAGCCGATCGCTTCCCGGAGCTCCTGATCATCATGCGCACCTACTTCGAGAAGCCGCGAACCACGATCGGCTGGAAGGGGATGATCAGCGATCCGCATCTCGACGGCAGCGGCGA
>JAFDCZ010000061.1 GCA_019312665.1 Deltaproteobacteria bacterium
ACGAGCGGGGAAGTAGACGACGGCGTACTCCGTTTCGATACCGAAGACCCGTTCAAGCATGAACGGGTGAGGCTAGCGAGAAAGCTGTTCGGATTGTCTCGCGGGGTCGGATGAGCCGTGCTTTTTGACCGGCTCAGATCGGCGCATTCGCGACGGCCTTCATCGGAGTGATTGCCGCCTGTGGGGCGGGGTGGTTGGCCGGCTTGGGTTTCGCGGGGCTGGTGAGGGGGATGGGGTGGGTGTGAGGGCATCCCTTTATCCTGCGGTGGGTTCTCGCCTTGCCGACGGACGGGCGCGGCGCTTTAGCCCGCATCGCTGGGTAGGGCGCCGGTTCAGGTGCGCCAGTCTGGTGAGCGGCGGCGGGGCCTCGGCCGGATTGCGCGCAGATGGCGGTGTGGGTCAGTTTTTCTTGACTTGCGATTAAAAAGATGCCATAGTCAACACTTTGATGCGTCGGACTCCTCAACTCGAACTCCCTCTCCACGGTTGGGGCGGGAGGCGCAAGGGGGCTGGATGCAGGCGCGGCGAGAATCCGCGGGTTGCCCATCTTCGGCGAGCGCCTTTGGCTTCGCGGTTTCCCTGTCATGTGACCTTGAAGGTCCGACCCGATGTCCCGTCACTTCGCGATAGACGATTGGTGCGGGAGGTGGAGCGGTCATTTGCGTGCGTGCTCGAGCGCAAGGACTTTCGTCTCGTTCACTACTCGATCCAATCGAACCACCTGCATCTGATCGTCGAGGCCAACGATGCACGTGCGCTCGGTAGAGGGATGAATGCGCTGGGCGCTCGGTTGGCGCGGGCTGTGAACCGGGTGTTTGGGCGGAAGGGGCGTGTCCTCTTGGACCGCTTCCATCACGTGGTGCTACGGACGCCGACCCAGGTGCGGAATGCGATGCGCTACGTGCTTTTGAATGCTCGTAGACACCTGAAGACGAAGCCCAGGACCACTCGAATCGATCCGGCCTCGTCTGGGCGTTGGTTCGAGGGCTGGCGGCGTTCCGCTGGGGGGCTCGTGGCCCAGGCGCGAGAGCGACCTGGGGGCAGCGTGCTGGCGATTGCCGCCCCGCATACATGGCTCCTCGTAGAGGGCTGGCGAAAGGCTGGCCCGCGGCTCGATCCGGCCGAGGTCCCGGGCGCCGCCTAGCCGACCCACGTGCCCGAGCCGGCCTCCTCCTCCGCTATGTGGGCCAAGGCGCCGCGCCCTTCCGTCGGCGAAGCGAAGGCTTCCAGCAGGATCGAAGGACGTCCCTCACACCCAACCCGTCCCCCCGCGACGCCCAAGCCGGCCGGCCACTCTGCCCCGCAGGCGGCAGTCGGCCCGCGCCAGGTTCTGGCCGCAATCAGCGCGCACCTCGATCCCCAGCGCTACTCCTCCGAGAAGTCGAAGGCCTCGGAATCGAAGAGCTCGGCTTCTTCACCCGAATCGCCGGCGTGGCTCCCGGGTGCGGCGAGGTCGACGTCCAGGTCGACCTCGGCCCAGGCCTCGTCATCCTTGCTGAGATCGACCGCGTCGGTTTCGAAGAGGTCGAGATCCTCTTCCTCGATCGGCGCGGGCGGAGCTGTTGAAGGGATGGAAGCGCGCGAGTCGGCGCTTGTGGGCGGGGCCGTGGCTTGGACAACGGCGCGCTGAACCAGCTTGACCTTTCCGATCTGCGCCGGGCCGGACTTCGGAGCGGGTCCCGCCCCCGCTTGTTTCGCCGCGCGAGCGGCCAGTTTCGGATCCATACGCCGGGCGACGCCGGCGATACGGGCTGCGGTCGGCGCATCGCACCTCGGGAGAAGCTCTTCCAGCATGCTACCGGCCGCCGCCTGCTGACCGGTCGCGGCCAGCCAGCCGGCGAGTCGCAGCGTCACATCCGAATCGCCTCCCGAGACGGCTTCCCCGGCTTTCATCAGCTTGCCCCACTCGCGCAATGCACCAGACCGATCGACTTTGGCGACGGCGGTCCAGAGCCTCCCGAGGGAGGCCACAGCGGGCGCCTTGGGTGCCAGGCTGTTCGGCGGGGTATCGCCCGGTGGTTGGGAAACCTCTGCCTTTGCGGCAGCGCGCTTTTCGGTGCGGGCCTGCATCCAGGCATCCACGCCGCTCAGCCGCATGAGGCCCGCCACCAGGACACCGAACCCGAAGCCTCCGACGTGAGCCCAGTAGGCCACGCCGTCACTCGCCCCAGCGACGTCCATGAGGCGTGCGGTCGCCAACTCGCCCGCAAACCAGAGCGGTAGCAGCAACCAGGCTGGTGCTGCGAACGTCCCCCAGAAGAAGCCCAGCCAGTAGGCGAACTTGATACGTACCGTCGCGAACAAGACGAGGAAGGCGCCCATGGCGCCTGCGATCGCACCGGACGCACCTACCAACGGACCTGTCATGTCCGGGCTCTGGAAGGCGAACACCATCCCAGCCGTCGCGCCCGCACCGAGATAGAACATCAGGAACACGGAGCGACCCCAGCGATCCTCGATGAACGGCCCGGTCAGGAAAAGAAAGAGCAGATTCCCGAGCAGATGAGCCCAGCCTGCGTGCAGGAACATATGACCCAATACGCCCTGCCATCGGATCGCTGTCGGCACCAGGCCGAAGCGGTACCAGACGTGACGCTCGAGGGCGGCCTCCGCATGAGCGGTGAGCACATCGAGATCGCGCTGCTCGGCTTCGACCGCCGAGACCGGGATCGGTACGCGACCCGCCGTGAGATCGGCGCGAAACTCCTTCCGCGCGTCCGCGCCGTCGTCACCGAAATGGGCGGCCAGCAGCTGGCCGGGCTCCAGGTAGGGATGGCTCTGCCAGAAGTCGTGGGCCTTGCCGAGCGTCCGCTCGAATTGCTGGACGGCCGGGTCGCTCTGGCTGCCGACCAGCACGACCACGCAGACCGCGATCAGCGCCAGTGTGATCCAGGGACGACGGCGCAACTCCGTCGATTCGTGACTCCAGGGCAGCAGCATTCGGCTCGTGGATCGGCGAATCCGGGGCCGATCTGAAGGCGCTTCAATCGTGGGGGCAAACCGCCCCTAGAAAGTGGCTGCTGGATTGGGCCGCTAGGGCTTGCGAACCCAGCCGTCGTCGGCTGCCTGCACGTAGTGGCCGGCCTTGGCCTCACGCATCAACCGCTCGGCCGTGAGGACGGCGACCTCCCCAACCGTCGCGCCTGTCCTCTCGGCGACCTTCTCGTATTGCGCTCGCCGGCCAGCGTTGATCCGCTCGACGAGCGCCTTCTGCTCGGCGGTGGGATTCTCCACCACCAGCCCGATGTAGCCATTGCGCCGCTCACCCACGACACCGGCATCCCGCGCGGCATCGAGATCACTCGCGCCCCAGGCCGCCGTCCCAAGCAAAAGCGCGGAGCTTGCCAAAGCGAGCGTCCAGAGGAGAGTTCGTCGTCGTAGAATTGAAGCGTTTGACATCAGAAGAGATCCTGTTCGTCTTCGAAGACCTGGTCGAGTTCCTTGTCCACTTTGACACGAACTTCGTGCTCGATCTTCACATTCAAGTTGATCACGATGGGCTCCGCCGGAGCCTGCACCTGCACCGTCGGAGTGCAGCCCAGGCACCCCCAGACGAGCAGCGCCAGTAGCGCGGGCAGCGCGGGCATGGTCGGCCGGGTCATGGCGAATCCTCCTGGGCGGCACGGAACGAATCGAGCCGCTCCTGGATCTTGTCTGGCAAACGATAGACGGTAAGTCCCGTCCGCACGAGATCGGCCAGACGCGCTTCCAGGTTCAGGTTGAATTCGACGACTCGGCCGCCTTCGAAATTCGGATTGCTGCCTTTCAGGTGGACGCCCAAATCGAGTTCGCCGCGGGTATCTCCATCGAGATCCATCGAGAGCTCCTCGAAATGGAAATCCTCGAGAACGTCGAAAATCAGCGCCAGTTGGCTGTCCGGGCCAGCAGCCGCTCCCAGCACGACGCTTGGCGCCAGACGAATGCGCCCCGGGCCGGTAGCCGCGAGACGCCCTCCTTCGATACGAATCTGCTCGCCGTCCTGGAAGATCGGCACGTAGCCGGCGAGCTTTCCACTCCCCGATAGCCCCTCCAACTGCACCTGCTCGAAGAGAAGCTCGAGTTCGAGCCCTTCTACGTGCAACGTCGCCTCATTCGTCTCAGCGTCAGGCTGCAGGACACCCGCCGCCCGCAGCGTGCCCCCTGCCCAATGCCAGGTCGCGCTCTGGATGTCGATCGCTCCGTCGGGGAAGAGCTGGAATTCGATCAAGCCATCCAGGAGCGGCAAGCCCACATCCATGCTGCGAATCGCCAGGAGTTGGCCCGGCGGCGTGGAGAGAGGTTCCGGGCCATCCACCTGCAGGGTGCCGTGAATGCCTTCGATTCGGCCCCAGGGCGTCCGCAGATCGATGCCCGCCAGGGCCAGCGTCGCCCGCGCGGTAGGGCCATCCTGGTCGAGTTCGAACGCGATGTCGGCCGCGGCTAGGCCGCGGATGCCCAGCACCGTATCCCGAAGCCCTGGTGCAAGGGAGAGCCAGGTCGAATCGATCATCGATTCTGGAATCCGCAGCTCGCCCTGCCCTTGCCAGCCGCCGTCCTCATGGACCGCCTCGGCTTCCAGGCGGCCGGCGATGAACGAATCCTTGCGATGGGCCACGACCGCGAGCGCAGCCTCGACACGGCCCCGCTCAGGGAGAAACAGCTCGCCCTCGACGTCCACACGCAGGGCCCCAAGGTCTCCATCCACCGCCACGCTGAAGTCTTCGAGGGTGAGACGATCGAGGGGGATCAGTGGAGGACCGGAGGTCGACTCGTTTGCGGGCGTAGCGAGCCATGGGTCGAGAGAGCCCAGCGAGATCCGTTCAGCCTCCAGCCGAACTCGAAGCTCCGCTTCGCGAACCGTCACACCCGCGACCCGCCCCGCGCGCAGTTCCGGCCAAGGGGCCTGGAGCACGATCTCACCCGCGCGAAAAATCGGCTCCGTGCCGAGGGCCACGTCACGGATGCGCAGCTGGTCCAGCTCGACGGCCGCTAGCGTGGCGGTGGCCCCGGGAATCGCTGCCCTGCGCAGGGCTTCATCCAACGCCTGCTGGGCCCAGACGACGCGCTCCCGCCATGCGACGAAGAGCGCCACCGAAGCGAGTGCGACCAGGACCAGCAGCGCAAGAATCAAGCGACGCATCGACAGAACCATAGAGAACGCCCGAGCCGGGGAGGGGCCTCCACCAACTCGGGCGTTTCGGGGGGTGTCACCCGCCCCAACAGACCTGGCGATTGCAAACTAGGTGAGTGCCGCGTCCCGAACTAGGTAAGTGCCGCATCTCCGCGCTCGCCGGTTCGGATGCGGATGGCATCCTCGAGCGGCTCGATGAAGATCTTCCCGTCGCCGATGCGTCCGGTCTGGGCGGCCTCCATCAGGGCCTTTGCCGCCTTCTCCGCCAGATCGTCGGAGAGCGCCACCTCGAGGCGGACCTTCGGCAGGAAATCGACCACATACTCGGCACCGCGGTAGAGCTCCGTATGGCCCTTCTGCCGGCCGAAACCCTTCACTTCGCTCACCGTGAGCCCCGTGATCCCGAGCTCCCGTAGCGCGGTGGTCGCATCATCCAGTTTGAACGGCTTCAAGATCGCAACGATCTTCTTCATCTCGTTTCCTCCTAGAGCTCGGTGACCAGCTCTGTAGCCGGTCGAGAAAGAGTGGGCCGGATTGCCGGATCGTCGGCGATGCCGGACTTCGTTCCGCCAAAGTCATAGGCGTGCCCACCGTGTTCGGCGAGATCGAGGCCTTCGAGTTCCTCGCTCTCATCCACACGCAAGCCCATCGTGGCTTTGATCACCCCGAACAACAGCAAGGCCGAGGCCACCGTGAAGACACCGTAGGCCACGACGCCCAGCGCCTGTGCGCCTAACGTGTGCTCCGGATTCGTCGAAAAGATCCCGACGGCGAGCGTGCCCCAGATGCCGCATACCAGGTGGACCGAAATGGCTCCCACCGGGTCGTCGATCCGGATGCGATCGAACATCACGACGGAGCCGACGACGATCACTCCAGCGACGGCGCCGATCATCACCGCCCCGAGGATCGTCACGGTATCCGCCCCGGCCGTGATGCCCACCAGGCCGGCAAGCACTCCGTTCAGGGTCATCGAGAGATCCGGTTTGGTGGCGAGGATCCATGAGGTGGTCATGGCCGTGATCGCGCCGGCGGCCGCGGCGAGACACGTCGTCACCAAGGTGAAGGAGGTCAGCGCCGGATCCGCTGAGAGGACGGAGCCGCCGTTGAACCCGAACCAGCCGAGCCAGAGCAGGAAGACACCGACCGTCGCCAAGGGCAGGTTGCTGCCGGGGATCGGATTCATGCGCTTACCTGAGTACTTTCCAAGCCTGGGCCCGAGCATCCAGGCTCCGACCAGCGCGCCCCAGCCACCCAGCGAGTGGACGAGCGTGGAGCCCGCGAAATCGTAGAAGCCCGCGCCATCGAGCCAGCCGCCGCCCCACTTCCAGGAACCCGCGATCGGGTAGACGATCGCGACGAAGAGGGTCGCGAACACCATGAACGAGGAGAGCTTGATGCGCTCGGCGACAGCGCCCGAGACGATCGTCGCGGCGGTCGCGGCAAACATGGCCTGGAACAGGAAATCGGTCCAGTACGTGTAGCCCCCGTTTGCGTAGGCGGCCGTCAACCCGGCCTCGTCGGTACCGATGCCGAAGCCCACCCATCCGAGAATCCCGTTGAAGTCGCCGGGATACATCAGGCTGAAGCCGATCAATGCGTAGGTGAGGATGCCAATGGACACGATGAACGTGTTCTTGAACAGGATGTTCGTCGAGTTCTTCGCGCGCGTGAGCCCGGACTCGAGGGTTGCGAAGCCCAGGTGCATGATGAACACCAGCCCCGCGCAAAGCATCATCCAGACATTGTTGGCGGTGAACAGCCCCTGCGACACCGCGTCTTCCGCCAGTGCAGCAGCGGGCACGAGCCCGATGAGCGCAACGATTCCAAGCAAGCGAACCACGTCGAATCCTCCCTGGGCAATTCGTGCCCTCGGGGTGGCCTAGAGCAACTGGCGTGCCAACCGGAACAGCGCCGATTTCGAGGCAGATGGCCCCAATGGGCCGGGGCCGACACATGCCGCTGGGTGCCGTTGCCTGGGATCGGGTCGGTGTCTGCCTGTTTCCGAGGCAACGGCGTGCTCGTTCGCCCTGGCCGCGCCGCCTACTCCTGGAACCAGCTGACGACCTTCCCGTCGAGCGTCGCCGGGCGTGCTCGATGCCGTGCCCAGTTGCGCAGCTCCTTGATCCGTTCTTCGTAGGTCTCGTAGAGCGGGACGGTGTCCTGGATCGCCTCCGCAAGGTCGGTGTCCGAGAGCTCCCGGTCCTCTGCAAAGGCTGCGTAGAGGGCGGCAGCCACGACCTGTTCGAGCTCCGCGCCGGAATGGTGAAGCGCGCGGGCAGCGAGATCCGCCAACGGATACTGCTTCGGATCCCGACCGCGCTTGACGAGATGAATGGCCAGGATCTCCGCGCGTTCATCTTCCGTGGGGAGATCCACGAAGAAGAGATCGTCGAAGCGTCCTCGGCGAAGCAGCTCCGGGGGAAGCGCGGTCACGTCGTTGGCCGTTGCCACGACGAAGACGGGGGCCTGTTTCTCTGCGAGCCAGGTGAGAAAGGTGCCGAAGACACGGGAGGCACCCGGATCCCGATCGCTCACAGCAAAACCCTTCTCGATCTCATCGATCCAGACGACGACCGGCGCCAGGGATTCGGCCACCGCCGTGGCTTCGCGAATGGTGAGCTCTGGGCTACGGGCCGGATCGGAGAAGGCGGCCGCGAGATCGAGGCGCAACAACGGGAAGCGCCACTCTGCCGCGACGGCTTTCGCACACAGCGACTTCCCGCAGCCCTGGACACCGAGCAACAGCAAGCCCCGCGGCGAGGGCAGGCCGAAATCCCGGGCCTCCTGGCCAAAAGCGCGACGGCGCTCGCGCAGCCAGTTCTTCAGCTCCCCGAGCCCCCCGACACTCGCAAGATCCGCGGGGCCATCGTGGAAGGTCAAGGCGGAAATGCGATGGAGTGCCTTGCGTTTCTCCCCAGCCAGCACGGCGACAGCATCCGGCGAGAGAGAGCCCGTCGACAGCCAGGCCTTGCGAAACGCCCGAACGGCTTCGCCGGAGGTGAGGCCGAGAGCGGCCCGCACACAATCGTCGAGCAGAGAGGAATCCGCTTCGGTGTTGGGAACGTTGGAAACCACACGCTCGAACATGCTGCGCAACTCGTCCGCCCCAGGCAGTGGAAGCGAGAGTCGGGCCGCTTCACGCTCGAGTTCGAGGGGTAAATCGATGAGCGGCCCGAGGAGCACGACGAGTTGCCGCCGCTCGGCCAGACGCGGCAGGACATCGCGAAGACGACGCACGCCGACGGGATCGCCGAGTACGGCGTGGGCATCGACGATCACGAAGATGGCGGGCGCCTCACGAGCCTCGAAAGCCCGAACCGCGGCGTCGAAGCTTCCGGCGCCGCCCCCGTCTCCGCCGAAGCCTGTCGCCAACGACCATGTGTGGAGTTCCCGCTCCGCCCGCCGCGCACAGCGCTCGAGCATCCGCAGGGCCCGCTCCTCTTCCAGGGATTCGAGGGCAATCAGCCGAAAGCCGGCTCGCAGCTGGAGGCTCAGCTCCTGCTCGATGGGCGGGATCATTCGGAATCCGCCGTCAGCCGCACGACCTCTTCGAAGGGCGTCTCACCGGCGGCGAGTTTCTGGATCGCCGCCTCGCGCAAGCTCTGCATGCCTTCAACCCGGGCCGCGCGGGTGATCTCGTTGGCATCCGCGCCATCGTTGATCAATCCCCGCACACGACGACCGACATCGAGCATCTCGAAGACGCCACTGCGGCCGAACAGGCCTGTCTGGCGACACTCTGCACAGCCCTCGCCCCATTGAACGCGCAGCTGCTCTCGCCGTTCCAGGGGAACCTTCAAGCCGAGCGCATCGATCTGGGTCGACGAGAGGAACCCCTCGACGCCGCAATGCGGACAGATGGAGCGAACGAGGCGTTGCGCCAGCACCCCCCGCAGCACGCTCGAGAGCAGGAAGCGCTCGACCCCGAGTTCGACCAGGCGGGTAATGGCACCGGCTGCGTCGCGGGTATGAACGGTGGAGAAAACGAGGTGGCCGGTGAGCGCAGCTTGGACGGCCATGTTCGCCGTCTCGTTGTCGCGGATCTCGCCGACCATGATGATGTCCGGATCCTGTCGCAGGATCGAACGCAACGCATTGGCGAACGTGACGTCTGCCTGGCGTTGCACTTGTACCTGACAGAAACGCGGATCCACCATCTCGATCGGATCCTCGACCGTCGTGATGTTGATCTCGGGCCCTGCGAGATACCTCAGCGTCGAGTAGAGCGTCGTCGTCTTGCCGGAACCCGTTGGGCCGGTCACCAGGATCAGCCCGCTCGGCGCAGTGATCCAACGCTCGAAGCTCTCGCGATCGTCCCGGGAAAAACCCAGCTGTTGAAGATCCGTCATCAGCACATCGGGATCGAAGACGCGAATGACGACCTTCTCGCCGAAGGCCGTCAGCAGGCTCGAGACGCGCAGCTCCACCTCACTTTCGCCTCGATACGTCTTGATCCGACCATCCTGGGGGCGACGCCGCTCGGCGATGTCCATATGCGCCAACACCTTGATGCGGGAGACGACCGCACCATGGACATTCAACGGCAGCCGTTCGATCTCGTGCAGGATGCCGTCGATGCGGAAGCGGATGACGGCGTCTCGCTCCCGGGGTTCGAGATGGATGTCCGAGGCGCGCTGCTCGAACGCGTAGTTCAGCAGATAGTCGACCGCCGTAACGACATGCGCATCACCAGCCGTCGCCAGCTCTTCGTTCGAACGAAGCTCGATGAAGGGGGCCAGGCCTGCGCCGAAGCCGCCCTCGCCCAGGCTCTCTTCCGCGCCGGAAACACTGGCCTGGAAACCGTACACCCGGTCGATGATTCCGAGGATGTCGCGTTTCGCGCACACCACCAGCTCGAGCGGCACCCGCAGTTGCTGGGCCAGGTCAGCGCGGAGCACGCTGTCGTGGGGGTCCGTGATGGCGAGTCTCAAGCCGCCCTCCGCTGTCTCAGCCAGCGGGACGACTGCGTGCCGCCTTGCGAAGGGGCGCGAGAAGGTCTTCGTGACGAGCTTCGCATCGACTTCTATCGGAGAAATCTTCACGCACGCCATGCCGGCTTGCGCGGCGAGGAACTCGGCCACTGTATCTTCGGAATGGCGCTTGCCGGAATGCTTGCGGTCGGGAATGCGGGCTGCCGCCAGGATCTCGGCGGGAGCCACGTCGTAGCGCAAGGCCGCCTGGGAGCGCACGGAGCCGAAGCGTTCCTTCAGCACCTGGCTGTGCAGCGTGCGCTCCCGCGCCGCCACGTCACGTGCCTGCTCCGCCGTGATGCGATCGGCCGTCTGCAGCTGGTCCAGAAGCTCTTCCAGGCAAATCGGGGCACGCGGCTCGGTGGTGGAGGGGGGGCTCGGCATGAGTGGCTCTATCGGCCAGGCCGAGGCGCGGATTGAGCGTTGGCTGCCGGGGAGTTGCAGTCCTACCCTGCGCCCCCATGGACCCTTCTCTTCATTTCGGCGTCACCCTTCCCCAGATCAAGCGCAGCTGGCAAGAGGCACGCGCCGCAGCTGAAAGCTTCGACGAGCTCGGCTTCGATTCCGTGTGGGTCTGCGATCACCTCTACGGCGTGCCCATGCCCCAGCTTCCGATCCTCGAAGCCTGGAGCCTGCTGGCCGCCGTTGCCGCCGTCACTCCGAAGGTGAAGCTCGGCACCCTGGTCACGCCCCCGTTCTTCAGGAACCCGGCGGTGCTGGCCAAACAGATCGCAACCATCGACCAGATCGCCGGCGGAGGGCGGATCATCGCAGGCCTCGGCGGCGGCTGGTTCGAGGCGGAATTCGAGGGTTACGGCGCGAAGTTTCCGAAGACGGGCGAGCGTTTGCAGGCGCTCGATGAGATGACCCAGATCATGAAATCCCTCTGGACCGAAGAACGCACGACGTTCGAGGGCCAGCACTTCCAGGTGAAGGATTGCGTGCTCGAACCGAAGCCCGAGGAGGCACCGGCGATCCTGATCGGGGGTAGCGGCGAGAAGGTCCTGATGGGAATCGCCGCCCGAGAGGCCGACATCTGGAACAACATGGCCATCTTCCAGGGTGAGCTCGAACACAAGGTGGGAGCGCTTCGAGCGCGCTGCGCGGACGTAGGCCGGGATCCGTCGGAAATCACGATCGCGCAGCAATGCACCATCGTCATCGCGCCCGACGATGCGGCCGCAAAGCAGCACCTGGAGAAGGCCCACAAGGTCTACGGTGGCCACATGGGCGCGAGCCTCGAAGCCCACGGCATCTGGGGAGATCCGGCACGAGTAATCGACGGCATCGAACGCCACCGCGCCCTCGGCTGCACGATGTTCGTGATCGAGTTCTTCGGCCGGGATACCCGCGAGCCGGCGAAGCTCTTTGCCGACACGGTTCTTGCGAAGCTGAAGTAAAAGCGAATCGGCTGGTCGAGTTCATCACTCAACCACGCCACATCGGCGCCACTCGAGAACGTCCAGGCCAACCCCCAGACCATCTGGGTCAAGACGAGGGCCGGAAAGGCGGTCACGAGCCCGGTCGCCAACATGCCGGCGCCCATCAGCAGATGCGCGACCACGATGGACGTCTTCCGGCTGAACGTGTCGGCCACGACGCCAGTGGGGACCTCCAACACCAGCGCAGTGAGGTTCTGGGCCGTGCCGAGCATCACGAGCTGGAGGGCGGACAGCTCGGCGACGGCAACCAGGTAGAGGCTCGTGACGAGCCACCATCCGCGGTGGAAGATCGCCCGCAGGAAGACCCAGCGGAGGAAGACGGCGGCGACGTCGCTCGCCGGCACCCTCACGAGATTTGCCTTCCGACCGGAAGCCGAGCTTCACTCGGGCTCCCAGCGACGGAGGGTCGCCCGCTCAGGCTTGTTCTTCTGGCGTCACCCGGCGCCGGTACTCCGGAGTTCAACGTTCGCATGGCGTCTCATGTCCTCTGAGGTGGTCGCATTTCCCTTCTTGTTGGACATGAACGCTTTGCGCATCGGGTTCTCCCTGCTGTTGGCTGCGATCGCGAGTTCAACAGATGGCCGGCCCTTGGGTCAACCGAAGTCTTCAAAGCCTCTTGCGAAACTATATCGGACGATATAGTTTTAGATATATGATACGACATCACTACCGACATCTTGGGCGACACCATCGACGGCGGCATCGGGGCCGAGGGGCTCGGTTCGGGCCCTGGGCCTGGCAGGGGCGCTTCTTCGATCGAGGGGAAGTGCCGCTGGCCTTGCTCTCCTTGCTCGAGGACGGGCCGAAGCACGGCTACGAGCTGATGACCTTGCTCGAGGAGCGGACCGATGGCTGCTATCAGCCGAGCGCAGGCACGATCTATCCGACGCTCCAACAGCTGCAGGATCAGGGGCTGGCTGGATCGCGAGAAGAAGAAGGCGGCCGACGCACCTACGAACTCACCGATGCGGGGCATGCGCACCTCGAGGCCAAGGCCGAGCAGGTAGAGCAGATCTGGGCGCGACTCGAAGAGGACGACTGGGGTGGCTGGGGCCACGCCCACGACCCGGATGCCGCCGAGCTGATCCGGCCCAGCTTCCGACTGATGCAGGAGGCCGTGCGAACCGTAGGCGCCTCGGACGACCCGGAACTCCGGGAGCAGGTCCGCACGGTACTGCGAAATGCACGAGACGAAATCCGCGAGCTTCGCCGCAGCGCCCGCGGGTGAGGCTGGCAGCCGAGTGCAAAGCCGAGGCGGCCGAATTCCAGCCGGTCATCGACCGAAATCGTTGCGAGGGAAAGGCGGATTGCATTCCCGCCTGCCCCTACGACGTCCTCGAAATAGGCACCTTGAATCGAGTTCAGCGCGCTGAACTCGGGTGGCGTGGCAAGCTCAAAGCATGGGCCCACGGCGGCCGTCAGGCGTTTGCTGTGAGTGCCGAGGCATGTCGCGCGTGCGGTGATTGTGTCTCCGCGTGCCCGGAGAATGCGATCCGTCTGGAACGCCAGGAACGCTAGTCCGCGAGCCAGCTCGCAGGGATGCAGGCGTGTTCGCTCGCCCATCCCACCAGGCGCTGAGCGAGGTTCGGCTCGGCCAGGGCTCGCTGAATGACGTAGGCGTGGACGGCTTCTGCGTCGGAGATCGAGAGCGCGTCGGCGAAGCTTGCCATGCCTTTGGCCTGCCGAACTCCGCCCAACACGATGTCCGTCCACTGGTCGTGGACCTCCGGCGCTGCTGTGCGGAGATCCGGGTAGAGCCCACTGGACTTCACGCCAACGCCATGGCAAGCGACACAGTACTCGTAGTAGATCCCGCGTCCACGGGCGACTTCGTCCTGGGATAGCTCGATTCGTGGTGCTCCCACGCTGCGAGGTGGCCGGGGACGCGCCGCCGGCCGTTCCTGTTTGCCTCCGAGCTTCCAGACGAGAATCCGCCCCTCGTTCGTGTCGTCGATTCGGATGAAGTGGCCACCCGCGCTACCCCCGGCTCCCGCCACCACCGCGACGTATTGCTCGCCGTCCAACGCATAGCTGATCGGCGGCGCCATGATCCGCACGCCGGGCTGGGATGCCCAGAGCCTCACGCCGGTTCGCGCATCGTAGGCAGCAAGGCGACCCTGCTCTGCGCCCTGGAACACGAGATCGCCGGCCGTCGCGAGTACGCCCGCCGGCAGCGCCGTCGTTCGCCGCACCTCCCAGACTTTCTTGGCCGCCACCGGATCCCAGGCCAGCAGCCGCGTGGGCGAGCAGACCGCGAGAGCCAACTCCTCGTAGCCCTCCACCGCCAACGCCAATCGATCGAGGTCCTCAGCCGTATTGAATTTCACGGCCTCGAACGCGAAGTCCGGATCGTAGTAGTAGGGGTAGCTGTTCTCGATGGCCGGGACGTACACGAAACCCGTTCGGGGGCTGTAGGACATCGGGTGCCAGTTGTGGCCGCCCGCGATCGAAGGGACGACGACCGTATCCTTGTCATCCCAGCTCGCTTCCGGGCGTTCGACCGGTCGGCCGGTCGCGAGATCGACATGGGTCGCCCAACTCACGGAGACATACTTCTCGGCGGAGAGAAGCTCGCCCGTGGCGCGGTCGAGGACGTAGAAGAAGCCGTTCTTGGGCGCTTGCATCAGCACCTTGCGCGAGCGTCCCCCGATCTCGAGCTCCGCGAGGATCAGATGCTGAGTGGCGGTGTAGTCGAACTGCTCACCGGGCGTCGTCTGGTAGTGCCAGACGAGGCGCCCTGTATCTGGGCGCAGGGCCAGAATCGAAGCGAGGAAGAGGTTGTCGCCGCCCCCCGGGCTGCGGGTCTCCCGGTGATAGATGGACGAATTTCCGACACCGACGTAGAGCAGGTCGAGTTCCGGATCCCAGGCCATCGAATCCCAGACGGTGCCACCGAGGCCAGATGCCCAGACGGAATCCTTCGACCATGTCTCGGCCGCTTGCTCGAGCTCCGGATGTTCGTGAGGGCCGTCCTTGCTCGCCGGCACGGTGTAGAAGCGCCAGACGAGTGCCCCGGTCTCGGCATCGTAAGCCGACACGTAGCCGCGTACTCCAAACTCGGCGCCGCCGTTACCGATCAGGATCAGCCCCTTCACCACCCGCGGTGCACCCGTGATCGTGTAGGGCTGGTCGAGCGGCGTCGTACGCACTTCCCAGATCGGCTCTCCGGTCTTGGCTGAAAGCGCCACGAGCCGTCCGTCGAAGGTGCCGAGATACACGCGACCCTTCGAGACTGCGACGCCCCGGTTCACCACATCACAGCAACCATGGCGCGCCTTCCATCCCGGAACCTTCGGGTCGTAACGCCAATGCTCCGCCCCCGTCGCCGCGTCGAGCGCGATCACCCGGCTCCAGGTCGTGGTGACGTACATGACGCCATCGACCACTATGGGGGTCGCTTCCAGGCCGCGTGTCGTTCCGGTCGGAAGCGACCAGGCGAGCCCGAGCTGCGGCACGTTGCGGCGGTGGATGGATGCCAGCGGACTGAAGCGCTGCTCGTCCTGGGTCCGCCCATGCAGCGGCCACTCGGATTCCTGCTGCCTGGTGGCGGAGCCCTGCTCGGCCGAGAGCGGCGCGGTCAGGAGAAAGACGATCAGCGCGAACGTCTCAAGGAGGAGAAGGCCCGTTCGGACCGTCCTCATTCGATTCGCGCCACCTCTTCGTCCGCCAACACCACCGGGCCGAACAGCTCGGGATGACGACCGCGCTTGTCGGAATAGAAAGCGCGAACGATATCCATGTCCTTCTTCACGTCGCCGGTCACCTCGAAGCAGGGACCAAAGCCGCCGACCTTGTCCGTGTAATCGAGGAAGGAAAGGCTCACAGGCACGCCCGCGACCTGTGCCACGCGGTAGAAGCCGGATTTCCAATGCGGCCGCCAGGCGCGCGTGCCCTCGGCAGGAACCACCAGACCCATCCGCTCCGTACGTGCGAGGGCTTCCACTAACTGCCCCACCATCCCGCCGGGGCGCGAACGGTCCACTGGCACACCGCCGAAGGCGCGCATCACGGGGCCCATCGGTCCGAGGAAGAGCGTGTGTTTGGCGACGAAGGAAAGCGAGACATTGAATCGCCAGCCGAACAAGATCAGGAGGAAGAAATCCCAATTGGAGGTATGGGGCGCCGCCACGATCACGGCACGATCCGGGACGGGATCACCTTCCACTGCGCTCCATCCAAGGAGCCGAAGGAGTCCTCCGGCGATCTGACGTCGCATGTTGCCTCGTACCTCCGTTCCAGCGGAGACTACCTCACCCGGCCGACTCGGGTCTGACGTGGAGTCAGCAAGCCCAGCGACACTCCCAGAAACCCGGCCCAGGGAGGCTTCTCGCTTCTCCTGCCCTTTGGCTATCCGGAGACCGATGTCTCCCGACCCCTCTCCTCTCCGGGCTGCCGAATCGTCAAGACGATGCCAGCGGCCCCACAAGCGCCGCCGACCAACCAAAAAAGGGCCGGCTCATAGGCACCATGAGCGCTGCGGAGCAGGCCGAGCGCCAGGGGACCCAGGCCACTCGCGATCTGACTGACCAGTTGGAGCAGCCCAAGGGCCGTACCAAAGGAAGCGGCGCCAAAGAGTTCTGCCACGAGCAGGGATTGGAAGAGGAAGATGTTGCCGATCGTGAAGCCGAAGCCGGCAGCAGCCACCAGCAACGCGGTCGTGCCTTCGGCCGATGCCGCCAACGCCACCATGACGGCTTGCAGCAGGAAGAGCGCCGCCGCGAGGGGACGACGATCCATTCGATCCGCGAAACTCCCGACCACGAGGCGGCCCACCAGGCTTCCACCGGCGGTGGCGCTGACCGCAAGCGCCGCGAGTTCCGGACCGATCCTGCCGCGGAAGAAGGCCAGCTCGTGCATCGCGAATGCCACCTGGCAGAACAGCATCAAGCCGAACGAGGCCGCGAGGCGTCGGAAGGCAGGGCTGCGAAGAATATCGGCCTGAGATCGCGGCCCTGGCCGGGGCCGCGAGGTCTGCGTTTCCTCAGCGCTGATCGCTTGCCCGCCATCTGCCTCGAGGCCATGGGAGCGGGGATCCGAACGCAAAACGAACCCGATCATGGGCAGCGAAACCACCAGCAGGATCGCCGCGAGACGATCCACCGCGACGGCGAGCCCATGTGTTGCGATCCATCCGCTGAAGAGCGGCACGAGGATGATGCCGCCGAGGGAGACACCGGTATGGGCCAGCATCATCGCCATGCCACGCCGTGCCGAGAACCAACGCGTGATGATCGCGCCGCTCGGAATCGAGCCCGCGAGGGAGAATCCGATTCCGAGGACCACGTACAGCGGAAAGATCTGCCACGGCGCGGTCACTCGCCCGATTCCCACCAATGCGAGCGCCATCACGAGCACGCCGGCCAGCAGAAAACCTCGCGCACCGAATCGGTCCACACCGCGCCCGATCGGAATCCCGACGAGCCCGGTCACCACCCAGTAGAGGCTGGTTGCAGCGGCCACCTGGGCACGATCCCAGCCGTGCTCGGCCACCAATGCATCCAGGAACACGACCAGGCCGTAGAAGCCAATGCCAACGACGACGAACGAGAGCAGGCCGCAGCCGAACGCGACGAACCAGCCGTAGAAAACCTTTGGCGCCAGCCGATGCAGGCGCGGCAGGGGGCGTGTAGCCGGCAACGTGCTGGCCCGGCTCAGCTGCGACCTTCGCTCACTGGTCGTCCACCAGAGAGGCGAAGGGAACACGTTCGGCCCGAGGGGTTTCGATCGGACCCTCGGGCAACATGAAGCGCCAGAACACCAGGCCGAAGGCCTGACCCGCCGTATCGATCCAGTTCGGCAGGCCCGGATCGCGATGGGCCAGGATCATGCGAAAACTGCCATCGGGTCGAAGCGTCGTCTGCGCGCGGTTCAGCGAGATCTGGCGATTCGCGTAGTCGAACGTCTGCATGTGCCGATTCCAGAGCACGACATTCGCCATCCGGCACGTGGGCCAGCGACCGGTCATCACCAACGCATCATCGGGCCCGAGTAGAAAGGGCGCCATCGAATACGCGGCGTCGAGAGCTGCCAGCCCGAAGTCGCCCGGAGTCACCGGCGCTGGAAAGGTGTTGGGCAGGATCGAAACGAAGGGAGGCGGCTCGGCCTCGGCCATCGGCCGTTGATCCAGGGTGCGGCTGCGCACGAAGGCGATCGCCCGCCGGATCCCCGCGGCCACGCTTCGGTCGGTCGGCGCAGCGGGTGCCGGTCTCGGTTCGAGCGGCTCGATCTCGAGCGCCGCATGACGTTTCGCATCCGCTGCAGCGGGAGTCTCATTCTCATAGTAGTGACGAGTGGTGATCCGCGATGCGCCAGGTTCGAGGGCGAGCCAATTCCGCTCCCGGGGCTCCCCGCCGAGGTAGAGTTCGAAGCGGCCTTCGCCGTCCACATCGAATTGCGTGTCGTTCAGCACGCCACCGGTCTTCTGGGCCATCCGACCATCGTGGGTATCCACTTCGATCGTGAAGGAGACATACACCGCACCGTCGACCCGCCCTCGTACCCGGTAGGCGACATCGTCCCGGATCGGCGCATCCCAATTGATGGCATCCGGGTTGTCGCCCATATGCTTCCGCGTGGGCGAGACGATCCGCCTGAAGCGTGGATGCTGCGGCTCGTGCTCGAAGTAGCTGAGCAGCCCCGCTTCGAGCAGATGCATCAAGGCGCGATGCGCGTTCACCACGTCGGCCTCGCTCTCGATGTTCCATTCGGGCCCGGCCCAACGCTCATCCGCCTCCGAGAGGAAATCGATCAGCTCGCGAAGGGCTTTCCGGCTCTCGGTCTGGGATTCCGTCATCGGGGCTCCTGCTGGGGAGAGCCATGGTACCGTTCCCAGTCGAGAAGAAATCAGGGAGACCAAGGTGACGCAAATGGACCTCCAGGCCATCGAGGCGATCAAGCAGCTCAAACATAAGTACATGCGCTGCGTGGATCAGAAACGCTGGGATGAGCTCGAACAGCTTCTGACGGAGGACGCGACGTGTGCCTACAGCGGCGGGAAATACGCGTTCGAAGGACGCAAGGCCATCATGGAGTTCCTCTCCGGCTCGATGAGCCGCAACAGCTTCATCTCCTGCCATCGCGTGACCCAGCCCGAGATCACGCTCACCAGCGAAACGACCGCCACGGGCATCTGGGCCCTCGAAGACATGGTGATCGATACCGAGCACGAGTTCACGTTGCACGGTGCCGCTTTCTACGAAGACGAATATGTGCGGATCGATGATGCGTGGAAGATCCGATCGACCGGCTACGAGCGGACCTTCGAAGAGATCCGATCGCGCAAAGACGTGCCGGGACTGACGCTCACCCAGAATGCCTGGGCGAACGAGTAGGGCTTTGGGAAAACCCGCGAGGTACTCGAGATGAGCAACGTCTCCACATTCTGCCGCGTCTGCGAACCCGCTTGCGGGTTGATCGCCCGGGTCGAGGACGGCGAAATCACGAGCCTTCGCCCGGACCGGGACCACCCGATCTCCAAGGGCTTCGCCTGCCACAAGGGGATCGCGAGCCTGGACATCCACCTGGATCCGGATCGCGTCGATCGTCCGCAACGGCGTACCGCCGACGGATTCGAAGATGCGAGCTGGGACGAAGCCATCGGGGATATCGCCGCAAGACTGCGACGCATCCTCGATGAGGACGGCCCCGAAGCCATCACGGCCTATGTCGGAAACCCGACCGCGTTCAACACCTTCGTTGGCCCAGCGATCGGATCCTTGTTGGGCCAGCTGGGAATCCGAAAGACGTTCAGCTCCGGAACCCAGGATTGCTCGAACAAGTTCGCCGGAAGCGAGGCGGTCTTCGGAACCAGCACCTGCCACCCGGTGCCCGATATCGAACACACGGACCACTTGCTGATCTTCGGCGAGAATCCGCGCGTCTCCCATATGAGCTTCATCTCCCTGCCGGATCCGCTTGGCGAGATCAAACGGGCCGTGAAGCGAGGCGCCGTAGTGCGGCACGTCAACCCGCGCCGGATCGAAGAGAAGGAAGCTGGCGCGGGCGAGGTCATCCAGCTCCGACCGGATACGGACGTGTATCTGATGGCGGCCCTGCTCGATGCGATCTTTGCGGAAGGCCTCGCGGACGCTGCGGCGCTCGCCGACCATGGCACGCGTGTCGAGGAGCTGCGGGCCTTCGTATCGCGATACCCGGCGGAGCGTGTGGCCGAGGTGGTGGGCCTGTCCGCCGAGCAGATCCGAAGCCTCGCCCGTGAGTTCGCCTCTGCCGACCGAGCGTCCGTGCACATGTCGACCGGGACCAACATGGGCCGCCAGGGCACCCTCGCCTACTGGC
Organism: Deltaproteobacteria bacterium; assembly: GCA_019312665.1. Classification (GTDB taxonomy): domain Bacteria; phylum Myxococcota_A; class UBA9160; order UBA9160; family UBA6930. Next base: position 19,821 of record JAFDCZ010000061.1, read on the forward strand.
TGCTCCAGATGCTCTCGTTCGTGACGGGCAATCTCGATCGGGAAGGCGGCAACCTCTACTCCCTCGGCTTCTACGCAGCCGCGAAGGCCGGGCGCACGAAGCCCGAGAAACACTTCTTCGATGGACCGCACGGACGCATGCGCCGAATCCGTGGCAGCTGGCCGGGCAACCTGATGGCGGACGAGTTACGGAAGAGCGAGCCAAAGATCCGCGCTTTGTTCGTGATTGCCGGGAACCCGGTGCTCAGCGTCGGCGGCGAAGAAGCCTTGCGCGAGGCGATCGAAGGAGTCGAACTCGTCGTGAGCCTCGATCTCTACCGCAACGCCACGGGGGAGCTGGCGGATTGGGTCCTGCCTTGCGCGGATGGCCTGGAACGTGCCGACCTGAACATTGCGGGCCTCGGCCTTCAGGCACGGCCCTATGTCCAGTGGAGTGACGCCCTGGTCCCGCCACGCCACGAACGCAAGGAGGAGTGGTGGATCCTGGCTCGGCTGGAGCAGGCTCTCGGTCTGAAGAGCGTTCTGGACGCCGGGCCGAAGCCTGAACTCACGGGACGCCTCGCCCACATGATGAGCACCCGCGGCATCGACTTCCAGGAGGCCGTGGCGACTCCCGGCGGCGTCCCGCTCGAGCCACTCACACCGGGACGATTCTTCAGTGACTGGATCCAGACCGACGATCAACGTGTCGATTGCTACCCACCGGTCTTCGAGACGGAAGACGCGCTCGCGCGTTGCGCAACCATCTTCGAAGAACTCGAGGCCGAGGGCCCGGAAGTCCTCAAGCTGATCAGCCTGCGCACACCGTATATGCACAACAGCTGGTACCAGAACCTCGAGAAGCTGAAACGGCCGGGTCGCCTCGAGAACCCGCTGCACATCCACTCCCTTGATGCCGAAGCGCGCGGCCTGACCGACGGTGATCGCGTCCTTTGCCGAAACACCTGGGGCGAGATCGAGGCCCCGATCCACATCGACGACACGCTTCGGCCGGGCGTCGTCGCCATGACCCATGGCTGGGGCAACCGCGCGACACCCGGAATGAGCGTGGCGGAACGACATCCCGGCGTGAATGCCAACCGCCTCCTGCCATCGGGCCCTGGAAGCTACGAGCCGCTCAGCAACCAGGCCTTCATGACCGGAATCCCGCTCGTGGTCGAGAGAGCGTAGGTTTCACTCACCGTCGAGCAGCTTGAGGGCGCTCTTCGGGGCCACGCTGCGATACGCGTGCTCGAGAATGGTTTCGATCATCGACCAATCGACGTCCAGGTCGACACGAATCCCGATCCAACCGCTCGGCCCCACGTAGGGCGGCACGAAGAAGATCTCCGGCTTGGCTTCGACCAGCCCCTCCTGAGTCGGCAGATCCGCCTTGCACCAGATCGCCATCCGCTTGTC